>DATMJS010000246.1:0-6072 GCA_035553755.1 Allosphingosinicella sp. | reverse complement strand
TAGTTGCTCATTCCACACCACCGTTCGGGCTGAGCTTGTCGAAGCCCAGCATTTCTCTTTTTTCGTCCGCGCTGAGAAAATCCGCGCCGCTCACCTGCGCCCACAATTTCTCACGATCGTCGGCAAGCGCGGTCACCTGGTCGATATCGACCGCCAGCTTCACCCCCGGCCACCAGGAGGAAAGCGCGCCCGAAATCCCGCCCAGCATCTTCTCCAGCATCGGCAGGATGGTGAGCCGCCAGAGCGCGCGGTTGGCCTCGCGGTAATTGGCGTAGGTCGAATCGCCAGGCAGCCCCAGCAGCATCGGCGGCACTCCGAAGGCCAATGCGATCTCGCGCGCCGCGGCGGCCTTGAGGCCGACGAAATCCATGTCGGCGGGGGAAAGGCTCATCGACTGCCACTTGATCCCGCCCTCGAGCAGCATCGGCCGCCCCGCATTGCCGGCGCCCTGGAAGCTCGCCTCGAGTTCGCTGCGCAGTCTTTCATATTGCTCGTCGGTCATCGCCGAGCCGTCGCCCGGCTCGAACGTCAGGGCGCCCGAAGGCCGAGCCGCATTGTCGAGCAAAGCCTTGTTCCAGCGCGTCGCGGCATTGTGGATCGCGACCGCGCCCGCCGCCGCGCCGAGGCAGCCGAGCCCATAATGGTCGTCCAGCGGATGCATGGCCTTCAGGTGCACCAGCGAAGGCCGCCCCAGGCCGTCCCGCGCCGGCAGCCGGGTCTTGGCTTCGCCGGCCTTGTAGAGATAGGCCGCCGGCCAGCCGCCCGAGTCAGCCTCGATCGACACCCGCTCGGGCCGCAGCGCGAACAGCTCGGCCGGCCGCCCCTCGCCGTCGCAGAGGATCTGCACGAACGCGTTGCCGTGCAGCAGCAGCTGCGACGCCGTCGTCTCCAGCAATGCCGGCGTGACGATCCTCCCCGGATCGGGGAGGGGGACCGGCGAAGCCGGTGGAGGGGGCCCTCCGCTCTCGTAAACCGTCGCTCCCGCGCACCCCTCGGCCACCAGCCGAACGGCCCTTTGCGCGACCGGGTTCTGCAGATACGCCTCGCGCACCTGCGCCTCATAGGAGCGCGGCCATTCCCCCGCCGCCCCTCCGCTCCAGGCGCGCAACAAAAAAGGCCGCGCCCCAACGGACGCGGCCTTGCGGCCGAACCACCATTTCATGTCTTTCTCCACATCGATTCCCCCTGCCCTCGGGGAGAGGGTTGGGGTGAGGGGCTACGGCGCCGGAAAGCCACCCTGGCGCCGGCGCTGCCCGGCGAATCGGCGCAACTTTCGAGCCTGATAAGAAAGTGCCATATCAGCGTGACGCTGTCAAGCTATTTTTACCTATCCGGTGATTTTCTTCGGGCCCGCCTCACCGCCCCTCCTATCCCCAGCAGCACGAGCAGGTAGAAGGCAACATTCGCGACGAACGGCCAGAATCGGAAATCGTCCTCGACGAAGGCGAGCTGCCACTCGACCGAGATGCCGGGCTTGTCGAACAGGAAGGGCGCCGGCCAGCCGCCGTTCAATTTGGGTTCGGGGCAATAAACGTCGATCCCGTTGACCTTGCCCAGCGCGCAATAGACGCCGTGGTCCGGTCCCCGCCGTTCGATCCAGCTCGATGCCAGCGCCAGCAGCGCCGCCAGCACCAGCGCCGACGCCGCCCTCGCGGCACTCCTCCAGGTCGATCGGTCGCTCGCCATCCATCCTCCCGGTCCGGCGGCCGCAGCCTATAGCAGCCGCCGCCGATCGCAACGCTTCCTCACAGCAGCCTTATCCGCGTCTGCTCCTGCGTCACGAGCGAAATGTTCATTGCGCAAATCCCCACCCGCCCCGGATCGCTCCAGAGCCCTTCTTCACATGCCGATAATCGGGAGGAACGCGGGATCCGCGCCGCCTCATGCTGCCTTAGCCTGCCCTAGCCTCGGCCCTATTCGGGCACGTCCGCCTCTATCCAGCGATCGGGCGACGGCTGCGGAATCCATTCCTGCTCGCCGCCCTGCGTGTCGGCGATCGGTCTCCCCGCCGCGTCGCGCGCGGGCCTGTACCGAAAACGCTGAAGCGCCACCCGGCAGGTGATCGCGTCCAGCTCCGGGCTGCCGCTCGACCGGGTGACGGTGCATCCGGTGACTCGGCCGTTCGGCGCGATCGCGACTCGGAAGAGGACGGTTCCGCCGATACCGGCCCTGACGAGCCGCAGCGGATAGTCGCTGTCGCGGATGCGGCCGCTGATATGAATAGCGGACGTTCCCCGCCCGCCGCCGCCGCCGCCGGTGCCGCTGCCGTAAAGGCCGCTGCCGAGCCCGTTGCCGATGCCGCCCGCGCCGGTGCCGGGGCCCGGGATCGGCGCCGCGCCCGCCGCGGGGGCGGTGCCCTGCCCGGCCGCGGGCGCCGCTACGATCGGCGGCGGCGGCGGCAACTGGATCACCGGCTCGGGCGCCATCACCTGGGTGGGCGTATCTTTTAGGTTGGCGGGCGAGGCCGCGCCCTCGGGGTCCTTCGGCTTGGCGACCTCGCGTTCGGGCGCGGTGTCAGGCGGCGCCGGCTGGGCGGGCGGCGGCGGCTCCTGCTCGAACACATCGAACATCTTCAGTTCCTTGGCGGCTTCGCCCGCAATCTCGAAGCCGAGCCCGGTGAGGAAGGCATAGCCGAGCAGGGCGTGGAAGAGGGCGACTCCGATGCCGGACTTGATCCGGTCGCGATTCTGGTGGCTCAGCTGCAGCATCGGGCTTAAATCCTCCTGCCGGGCATGCGGCCTTTTCGCCGGCATCGCCCTCTGTCCCGGCGCTCCAGTTTACCCGCTCCAGATGAACTCCCGCTTTCCGGCTTTCGGCCGGACGCCTTATCCTCACCCGCTTTCGGACGCGCCGCAGCGGCGCCGTTCAGCCGTCGATCCCGGCCTCCACTTGCGCGACTCGGCCAATCGTGGTTGCATGGTTCCAGGACGACCTCGTCACCTGTTTCGAGCGTTCCCGCGTGGCGGGGCCGAACTATCCAGCATCATCCACTGGAAGGGGGTTTATCCGATGGCTCGTGCTTTCTATCTGCTGTTCGCGCTGGTCGCTTACGCGATCTTCTTCGCCACGTTCCTGTATCTGATCGGCTTCGTGGGCAATCTGCCCGGCATACCCAAGACCGTCGACAGCGGCCTTGCCGGAGATCTCGCGCCGGCGCTCATCGTCAATGCCGCGCTGATCGCCCTGTTCGGGCTCCAGCACAGCGTCATGGCCCGTCAGGGCTTCAAGCAGGCCTGGAAGAAAATCGTCCCCGCTCCGATCGAGCGGAGCGTCTACGTGCTCCTGGCGAGCCTTGCGCTCATCCTCCTCTTCGCCTTCTGGCGCCCGATCGCCGGCGAGGTCTGGCGGGTCGAGAATGCGGCCGGCGCGGCGATCCTCTGGGCCTTGTTCGCTGCAGGCTGGCTGATCGTCCTGCTCAGCACCTTCCTCATCAACCATTTCGAACTGTTCGGGCTGCAGCAGGTCTATCTCCATTCGCGCGGAAGGACCGCGGCCGAGCCGCAGTTCCGGCAGCCTCTCTTCTACCGGGTCGTCCGCCACCCGCTTTATGCGGGCTTCTTCCTGGCTTTCTGGGCGACGCCTTACATGAGCTACGGCCATCTGCTGCTGGCCGCGGGCATGTCGGTCTATATGCTGATCGCGATACGCTATGAGGAACGCGACCTGGTCGGCCTCTTCGGGCACGATTACGAGGAATATCGCCACCGCGTCGGCATGTTGACGCCGCGGATGAGGCGCCGCTCCTAGCCGCCCGGGTTCGGCCGGGGCCTCCGCCCCGGCCGTACGCCGCAAAGGCTGGATGCGGCCAAATGGCCGGGCCGGCGTTGAAGCTTCGCTATGGAGAAATCAGCTACCGACGTGATGCACGAGATCATCCTCTCGGCCGTCACCGATTCCATCGACGCTCTGAAGCGCGCTTCCAGGGGCATGCCCAACACCCTTCTCCGCGACATCAACGCCATCCATCCAAACGCCGCCTTCGCCGATCTGCCGCGCGAATTGCAGGTGGCGATCGCGGCCAGCGTCCGCGCCGCGTTCAACCGCCTGCTCAAGGAAGGCTATTCGGTGTCGCAAGGGCGGCCCGCGCCTCCTTCTCCTTCCGCGCCCGCCGGGCGCCGCCCGCAGGGTCCCGGGGGTCCCGGCGGAAGACCGCCCCGCCCCGGCACCAGGCCGCCGCCCCGCGGCCCGAAGCCCGCCTCTCCCAGGAAGCGCTGAAACGAAGCCTAATCCGGCGCCGCTTCCGCGCCGCTCGCCCCCCTCTCCGCCTGCTCCTTCTCCAGCCTTTTCCTGACCGCCGCGAGCTTCCTCAGGATGCGCGCGCCCCGTCTCATGACCGCGAAGCCCCGCATGTACAGCAAGCTCGGCAAAGAGTTCGCGGAGCATGGCACCACGCTGCACGGTGGCCGCCAGTACGTCGATCCGAACGACCGCACCATCCACACCAATACCGTTGAAGGCGCGTTCTCCATCTGCGCGGCATGCGGGGAGTTTATCAGCACTGTGGCGAGCAGCACCTTCACCGTTACCTTGGCGGAGTTCGAGTTTCGCTACAACACGCGCTCCGCCAACGGCTTCGATGATCGCGCCCGCGCCCGCGAAGAACTAAGCCGGTGGAACAGAAGAAGCCCTGGATCGCTTTGAGGCCGATGCCCCGCTTCTTTTTCCACCTCCGCAACGACATTGACGCGCCTGACGAGGAAGGGACTGAACTCCCCGATCTCGAAGCCGCTCGCGCTCACGCAACGGCAGAAGCGCGCAACATGATCTCAGTCAGCGTTCTGGAAACAGGCAGGATCAATCTTCACCACCGGATCGATGTGGGGGACGAAACCGGCCAGGTCGTCGCTACTGTAGAGTTCGGGAACGCGGTGCGGATCGAAGGCTAACCCTCTGGCTTTGCAAGCTACATAATCGCCTAGAAAGCACCTGAACAGCGTTGACGCTGTCAAGCTCTTTTTACCATGGTGGTTCTAACGGCCAATCGTTCGTCGGGTCAAGCTTAGGCTTCCGAAGTTCAATACGGCGTTGAGCAGGAACACGACGATGCCCGCCGCCACCGAGGCGAGCACCCGCGCGGCCAGATAGTGGAGCCCGGCAAGCTCGACCAGCGCGGCGAACAGCGCCATCGTGATGGCTAGGCCGACGCCCGCGTTTATCAGGAAATAGACATAGCCCGCCGCCACGCCGCGCGCGGTGCCGCGGAACACCCAGATGCGGCAGAGCCAATAATGGATCGTGATCGCCGCGAGGAAGGCCGGCGCCGCCGCCGCGAGCGGCCCGAGCCCCGCAAAGCGCACCAGCAGCCAGAGCAGCAAGAGGTCGATGGCGAACGAGAAGCAGCTCGCCACGGTGTTTCGCGCAAACAGCACCGCCGCCCGTCCCCGCACGGCCCGCGACAGGCCCGCAAGGCCTCCAGGTCTCCGCTCGTTCGCCGCGCTTGCCATCGGCCCTGAACGGCCGCGCCCCTTCTCTGGTTGCCGCTGCTGCCGCTGCTCAGCGGATAAATCCACCGCCGCACGCGTTAGGCGCTTCAAACTTCAGGAAAGTCTCCGTAGATGATGCTCGTGCCAACCTACGTCGCCCCGTCGAAGATCGAGGGGGTGGGCGTGTTCGCCGCCGAGGACATAGCTGCCGGCGCGCGCATCTGGGAGCTGGCGCCGGGGCTCGACCGCCTGATCCACAAAAGCGAGGTCGCCGCCCTCCCCCCCGCACTCCAGGCTTTTGTGGAGCGCTACAGCTATCCGTACCCGCACGACCCGGAGCAGCTGATCGTCGAACTCGACAACGGCCGCTTCATGAACCATTCGGACCGGCCCAACACGCGCTTCGACGATCCCGACGCGGGCTTCGCCCGCCGGGCCATCCGGGCGGGCGAGGAGCTCACCTGCGATTATTCCGAGTTCGATCCCGGCTTCGAGATCCTCCCCGGCCGCCTGTTCGTGGAGGCGGAGTGACCATGGCCGGCGAAGTCGTCAACAACGAGGCCGAGCAGCGCTACGAGCTCGCCGCCGGAGGCGCGGTCGCGATCGCCGCCTATCGCCGCGAGGGCGACCGCATCCTCTTCACCCACAC
>DATMJS010000245.1:0-10688 GCA_035553755.1 Allosphingosinicella sp. | reverse complement strand
CGCCATGCAGGCGATCGACCACATCATCAATTCGGCCGCCAAGACCAACTATATGTCGGGCGGCCAGATGCGCTGCCCGATCGTCTTTCGCGGCCCCAACGGCGCCGCCTCCCGCGTCGGGGCGCAGCACAGCCAGAATTTTGGCCCCTGGTATGCCAACGTCCCGGGCCTGATCGTCATCGCGCCCTACGCCGCGGCGGACGCCAAGGGGCTCCTCAAGGCGGCGATCCGCTCCGAAGACCCGGTCGTGTTCCTCGAGAACGAGTTGCTCTACGGCCAGACCTTCGACGTCCCCAAGCTGGACGATTATGTGCTCCCTATCGGCAAGGCCCGGATCGCGCGGGAGGGCAGGGACGTAACCCTGGTCAGCTATTCCATCGGCGTCGGAGTCGCGCTCGACGCGGCGGCGCAGCTCGCGGAACAGGGAATCGAGGCCGAAGTGATCGACCTGCGCACGCTTCGCCCGCTCGACCGGCAGACGGTGCTCAAGAGCCTCGCCAAGACCAACCGCATGGTCTGCGTGGAGGAAGGCTGGCCGGTCTGCTCTATCTCTTCCGAGATCATGGCGGTCGCGATGGAAGAGGGTTTCGACGATCTCGACGCCCCCGTGCTCCGAGTCACCGATGTGGACGTGCCGCTTCCCTACGCGGCCAATCTCGAGCGGATGGCGCTGATCCAGGTCGGCGACGTGGTCGAGGCCGCGAAGAAGGTCTGCTATCGCTGACATTCGATCGGGCGAGGCCATGACTGCGCTGGATCCCGACCGCACTTTGGCACTGAGCTACGTTCCGGCTGAGCGCCGCGAGGCCGTGTTCTCTTTGTGGCGGCTCGACGTGGCTCTGGGGGCGGTGGTTTCGGGCGGCAGGGAGCCGATGATCAGCCGAATCAAGCTCGCCTGGTGGCGCGAGGCGCTGGAGAAATTGGACACGGCCCCCGCGCCCGCCGAACCCGCCTTGCAGGCGCTCGCCGCTCATGTCCTTCCGCGCGGGATATGCGGCGCGGAACTGGCGGCAATGGAGGAGGGCTGGGCGGCGCTGCTGGCCGAAGAAGCTCTGAGCGACGTTGAGCTTCAGACCTATGCCGCCGCGCGCGGCGGCACGCTTTTCGGGCTGTCGGCGAGGCTGCTCGGAAGCGAGGCGGACAGGGCCCACCTCCAAGCGGGAGAAGGGTGGGCGCTCGCCGATCTCGCCCGCCACAGCGGCGATCCCGATGCCGGGGCCGCGCTTGCGGCGGCGCGGGAGCGGCGCTCCGTCCTGCGCTGGCCCGCTTCCCTCCGCCCGATCGGCATGCTCGCGGTGCTGGCGCAGCGGGATGCCGAAAGAGGCCTGGCTGCACTCGAACCACAGGGCGCGCCGGCGCGGATGCTGCGCATGCTGCGGCACCGCCTCACCGGCCGCTGATCGGGTCTTGGCGAGGGCTATTGAAGGCGTTAGCTTCCCGTAACGACACGAGGGAGGCAGCATGCTGAGGTTCATTGCAGGGGCAGCGTCGGCCCTGCTTCTGGTGGCGGCGGGCTTCTTCTTTTGGAAGAGTCAGGCGGAGAATGAGAGCCCCGTGCCTCCCGCGCCTCCTGCGCCCATACAAGCCAATTACCTGACGCCCGTGCAGCAAGCTCAGCTTCCGATCCCGCCCGCCGCGCCCGCGAAAAGCAAGGAGGAAAAGCGCTTCGCCCGCGCCGACAAGGATGATGACGGGCGCATCACGCGCGCCGAGCTGCTGCAGCCGCGCCAGAAGGCTTTCGCCAAGCTCGACACCAATGGTAATGGCAGCCTCAGCTTCGAGGAATGGGCGGTGAAAACGACCGAGAAGTTCGCCCGCGCCGACGCGGACCGCTCGGGATGGCTCAGCCCCAAAGAATATCAGACCACGGCGCCGAAGCCTGCCAAACCTAAGAAGTGCGCCTGTTAGAGCGCCGCCTGCCATTCCTCGAGCGCTTGACGCGCCCGTGAGGTGTAGGCGGCCTTGCGATCCGCCTTCTTCGACTTGGTTCCGAGCGGCGGGAAGAGGCCGAAATTGACGTTCATCGGCTGATAGCTATCCGCCTCCGCTCCGCCGGTGATGTGACTCAGGAGCGCACCGAGCGCCGTTTCCTGCGGGGGAGGGACTATTTCCGTCCCATGGATTTCGGCCGCCGCGAAGCGTCCGGCCACCAAGCCGATTGCGGCGGATTCGACATAGCCTTCGCAGCCGGTGATCTGACCGGCGAAGCGGATGTGCGGCGCCTGTTTGAGTCGAAGCGTCCCGTCGAGCAATTGAGGTGAGTTGATGAAGGTGTTGCGATGGAGACCGCCGAGCCGCGCGAACTCGGCATTCTGCAGGCCTGGAATGGTACGGAACAGCCGCACCTGCTCGGCATATTTGAGCTTCGTCTGAAAGCCGACCATGTTCCAGAGCGTGCCGAGCGCATTGTCCTGGCGGAGCTGGACGACCGCATAGGGCCAGCGCCCAGTTTTAGGATCGTCGAGGCCGACCGGCTTCATCGGCCCGTAACGCAGAGTATCGACGCCGCGCTCGGCCATCACCTCGATAGGCATGCAGCCTTCGAAATAGGGCGTGTCTTTCTCCCATTCCCGGAACTCGGTCTTCTCGCCGTTGAGCAGGCCCTGATGGAAGGCGAGATACTGCTCCTTGGTCATCGGGCAGTTGATGTAATCCTTGCCATCGCCCTTGTCCCAGCGCGAGGCCATCCAGCAGATCTCCATGTCGATGCTGTCGCGGTGAACGATGGGCGCGATCGCATCGAAAAAGGCGAGCGCGTCGCTTCCCGTCGCGGTCCCGATCGATTCCGCCAGCTTCGCCGCGGTCAGCGGGCCCGTCGCCACGATGGTGGAGCCGGAGGAGGGGAGGGCGTCAACGCGTTCGCGCACCACCTCAATGTTCGGATGCGAAGCGATCTTCGCCGTCACCGCCTCCGAAAAGCCGTGGCGATCGACCGCCAACGCGGAGCCCGCCGGCACCTTGTGCGCGTCGGCGGCGGCCATGATGACCGAGCCGAGCGAGCGCATCTCGGCATGGAGGAGCCCGACCGCATTCGACACCGCATCGTCGGAACGAAAGCTGTTGGAGCAGACGAGTTCGGCGAGGCCGTTCGTCTGGTGCGCCGGCGTCATTTCGCCGGAGCCGCGCATTTCGCTGAGACGCACCTTCACACCGGCCTCAGCAAGCTGCCAAGCGGCTTCCGAGCCCGCCAGTCCGCCGCCGATAATGTGGACCTGGTGGTTCATGGATGGCGCCGTACCCGAAGTTCATTCATCCGGAGCGCAGTCGAAGGGAGCCGGTGATGAGTCAATGCCATCACCCCTTCGACTCCTTTCGAACGAACGCCTCCCTAGTCGCCGTCACCGCTAATCACCGCGTCGCTGGCCTGGAGGGTCTGGTCCTCGACGTCGACCACCACCTCGGCTTCCTCCTCGCTCTCTTCGATGCGGGCGGCCGAGACGACATGCTCGTTGTCCGCGACGCGGAAGAGCGTCACCCCTTGCGTGTTGCGGCCCGCGATGCGGATGTCGCCGACAGTCGTGCGGATCAGCTTGGCCTGATCGGTCACCAGCATCAGCTGCTGCCCATTATGCGCGGGAAAGCTCGCCACGACATGGCCGTTGCGCTCCGAAGTCTCGATATTGGTAATGCCCTGGCCGCCGCGGTTGGTGCGGCGATATTCGTAGGCGGAGGTCCGCTTGCCGTAGCCGTTGGCGGTGACGGTTAGGATGAATTCCTCGGCTTCCTCGAATTCCTTCATCCGCTCGGGCGACAGCGTCGGAGCGTTTTCATTCTCCTTCCACGGCGCGGCCCGCAGATAGGCTTCGCGCTCCTCGGTCGTGGCCGGAAAGCCCTTCAGGATCGAAAGCGAGATGACCTTGTCGCCTTCTTTGAGGGTGATCCCGCGCACGCCGGTGGAGGTGCGGCTTTGGAATTCGCGCACCGCGGTCGCCTCGAAGCGGATTGCCTTGCCTTGCTCGGTGGCGAGCAGCACGTCGTCCTGCTCGGTCAGCAAGGCGACGCCGATCAGGCAATCGGTGGTGTCCTCGTCGAAGCGCATCGCGAACTTGCCGTTGGAAGGGACATTGGCAAATGCGTCCATGCTGTTCCGCCGCACGTTGCCGTGAGCGGTGGCGAAGACGACATGGAGGTTTTTCCACTCCTCCTCATCCTCCGGAAGCGGCAGCACCGTCGATATGGTTTCGCCCTCGGCCAGCGGCAGCAGGTTCACCATCGGCCGACCCTTGGCCTGGGGGGCGCCTTCGGGCAGGCGCCAGACCTTGAGGCGATAGACCTTGCCGTGGGTCGAGAAGAACAGGACCGGCGTGTGGGTCGAGGTCACGAACAGGTTGGTGACCGCATCCTCGTCTTTGGTGCCCATGCCGGCGCGGCCCTTGCCGCCGCGGCGCTGGGCGCGGAAGGTGTCGAGGGGGGTGCGTTTGATGTAGCCCGTCATGGTCACCGTCACGACCATGTCTTCGCGCTCGATCAGGTCCTCGTCGTCAATGCCGTCCGCGGCGGGGGCGATCTCAGTGAGGCGCGGCGTGGCGTAAGCCTGCGCTACCTGGTCGAACTCCTGGCGCATCACCTCGTAGAGCTTCTGCCGGTCGCCGAGGATGTCGAGCAGCTCGCCGATCGAGGTTGCGAGCTCCTTGAGCTCGCCGGCGATCTCGTCCCGGCCAAGCGCGGTGAGGCGGTGGAGGCGCAGTTCGAGGATGGCGCGGACCTGGGCTTCGCTGAGACGGTAGCTTTCGCCTTCGACCTCATGCTCAACCGCTTCGACGAGCCGGATATAGGGTGCGATCTCGGCGACCGGCCATTCGCGCGCGAGCAGCGAAGCGCGCGCTTCGGCCGGCGAGGCCGAACCGCGGATCATCCGCACCACCTCGTCAAGGTTGGTGACCGCGATGACGAGGCCGAGCAACAGATGGGCCCGCTCGCGCGCCTTGTTCAGTTCGAACTTTGCACGGCGGGTGATGACCTCCTCGCGGAACCGGACGAACGCCTCGATGATGTCGCGAAGGTTGAGCGTCTCGGGCCGGCCGCCGCGGATGGCGAGCATGTTGGCGGGGAAGCTCGACTGGGCGGGCGTGTGCCGCCAGAGCTGGTTCAGCACGACGTCCGGCGTCGCGTCGCGCTTCAGTTCGATGACGACGCGGACGCCCTCGCGGCTCGATTCGTCGCGTATGTCGGAGACGCCCTCGATCCGTTTGTCCTTGGCGGCTTCGGCTATTTTCTCGACCAGACCAGACTTGCCGACCTGATAGGGGATAGCCGTGAGCACGATCGAGCGGCGGTCGCCGCGTCCTTCCTCGACGATATGGCGGGCGCGCATGATTATCGAGCCGCGTCCGGTATGATAGGCGCTGCGCGCGCCAGCCTGGCCCAGGATCAGCGGCCCCGTCGGGAAATCGGGGGCCGGGACGATCTCGATCAGCTCGTCGACCGTGATGCCTGGATTTTCGATATAGGCGCGGCAGGCATCGAGCACCTCGCCGAGATTGTGCGGCGGGATGTTCGTCGCCATGCCGACCGCAATGCCGCCCGCCCCGTTGACGAGGATGTTGGGAAAGCGCGCCGGCAGCACCTGCGGCTCGCTTTCGGACGCATCGTAATTGGGCTGGAAATCGACGGTATCCTTGTCAATGTCGTCGAGCAGTGCAGAGGCGACGCGGGCGAGCCGCGCCTCGGTGTAGCGCATCGCCGCCGGTGGATCGGGGTCCATTGATCCGAAATTGCCCTGGCCGTCGACCAGCGGCACGCGCATCGACCAGTCCTGGGTCATGCGGGCGAGGGCGTCGTAGATGGAGGAGTCGCCGTGCGGGTGATATTTACCCATCACCTCACCGACCAGACGCGCCGACTTGCGATAGGGCCGACCGGCGACAAAGCCCGCTTCCTGCGCGGCATAGAGGATGCGGCGATGCACCGGCTTCAGCCCGTCGCGCACGTCCGGGAGGGCGCGCGCGACGATCACCGACATCGCGTAATCGAGGTAGGAGGTCTTCATCTCCTCGACGATGGAGACGGGGGAAATGTCGCTGGGTTCGATGGTCGGCGGTGCGCTGGCCAATGGTTCTTCCTGAAATTGAACGGTGGAGCGGAAAGGTCCGCAGGCGTGTCTGGGAACCCTAGCCGATGCCGCTAGTGAAGGCCACCCCGCGCGTACGCGTACGCGCGCGCGAGGTTGACGCCTAGATAGTCACTATCGGCTGAAGCGCCAGCGTTTGTCGTCGCTGTTCCGGGGATCGAAAGCGTAGCCGTCGCTGTCGAAGCCCTTGAGTGCTTCGGCGTCCGTCAGCCGGTGCTCGCACATATAGCGCGCCATCATGCCCCGCGCCCGCTTGGCCGCGAACGTGTTGAAGCGAAGGCCGCCGGGTCCTTCCTCGCGAAAATCGATGTCTATGATCTTGAGGCCCGGCGGCAGGTGCCTTTCGGCCGCTGTCCAATATTCCTTGCTGGCAAGGTTGACGATCACGGGATCGCCCGTCTCCTCCAGATCTTCCAGCAAACAACGGGAGATGCGCGGGCCCCAGTAGCCGTAAAGGTCCGCCTTGCGCCCCGGTGCCCAGCGGGTGCCCATCTCCAGCCGGTAGGGCCTCACCTCGTCGAGCGGGCGCAGCAGACCGTAAAGGCCTGAAAGGATGCGCAGATGGTCCTGCGCGAATAGTATCGCCTCCTCCTCCAGGCTCTGCACTTCAAAGCCGGTATAGACGTCGCCCGCGAACGCGAAGATGGCTGGCCGCCGCGGCAGATCGGGAAAGCTGCGGAACCGCCCGGCGTTGAGATCGGCAAGCGCCGGCGAGATATGCATCAGAGCGGCGAGCTTCTTGGGCGAAAGCTTCGCCGCCGCAGTGGCCAGTGCCGCCGCCTCTTCTGTGAATCGCGGTTTGGTCGGGACGAGCGGCGGTATCGGCCGCTTGTAATCGAGCGTTTTGGCGGGTGATATGACGGCGAGCATGTGAGGGCGCGGTTAGCCAGCCCTGTCCAACAGGTCAAATGGGATGGAATTGCGCGCTGACCGCAAGCGCTTTTCCCTGAATTTTCGAGGAGTTGCGGTTCAAGCATCGTTCAGTGGGCTGTGGCTAGCAAGGTGCGGCGATTGGCGATAGAAGCACGCGCCATTCATGCCTTCGATAAGGATTGCCCAGCGGAAGAGGCAGTCGGCGGGAGAGAAATACAGATGAAATCGGTTTCTATGGCGGCGCTTGGTTTGGCGCTCGCGCTCGGTAGCCTCGCTCCGGTCCAGGCTCCGGCCATGGCGCAGCACCAGGGGCGCGTCTTCACCCTCACCAAGGAGGAACGCGCCGCGATCCTTCCGCTCCAGGCTGCGATGGACGCTAACAATTATGCCGCCGCCGCGACCGTGCTGCCCGCCGCGCAGGCCGCCGCCCGCAGCGCCGATGCGCGCTATTTTGTCGCCAATTATCAGCTTCGCCTCGGCATCGGCACCGGCAATCTCCAGATGCAGGCGCAGGCGATCGAAGCGATCCTTGCCAGCGGCGTTGCTCCCGCCGCCGATCTTCCCCCGCTCTACGCTGCCCAAGCAACCCATTATGCGGGGACCGGTGACCTCAAAAAGGCCGAGGCCGCCTTCACCCGCCTGGTCGAGCTTACTCCCAACGACGCCGAAGCGGTCGCCCGGCTTGCCGAGGTAAAGAGTGACCTCGGCAAGAATGCCGAGGCGGTCACCCTGTTCGATCGCGCTGTTTCGATGCGCCAGGCGGCCGGGCAGCCGGTGCCGGCGAGCTGGCTGAAGCGCGGCCTCAACCTGGCGTCGGCGGCGCGCATCGCTCCCCAGAGCCTCAAGTTCAGCCGCACGCTGGCGGCTATTTATCCAAACGCGCAGAACTGGCGCGACGCGGTGCTCGCCTATCGCGATTTCGGGAGTCTCGACCCGGAGGCGAGGCTCGATCTGCTGCGGCTCCAGCGCGCGGCGCGGGCACTGCATGGCGAACGCGATTATCAGGAATATGCGACGGCGTTCAACAACGCCGACCTTCCCAGCGAGGCCAATGCCGCGCTGACCGAGGGGATTTCCCAGAAAATGATCGATCCCGCCAAGCCCGGCTTCAAGGAGCTCGTCGCCTCGACGTCGCGCCGCGCCGCGGCGGCCAAGGCCGCGGCTACCGCCGACGCCCTGCTCGCCCGGGCGGATTACGCCAAGGCCGCCGACCTTTATCGCGCCGCGCTTCAGGGCGGTTCGGTCGATCCCAACCTGACCAACACCCGCCTCGGCATCGCGCTGGCGCTGGCCGGCCGCCGGACCGAAGCCGAAGCTGCTTTCCGGGCTGTGTCCGGCCCCCGTGCCGAGCTCGCCGCCCTCTGGCTCGCGTGGCTCGGCCAGCGCGGCTGACGCCCGCACCCCTTTTAACAGGAGAGAGATAATCCGATGAAGTCGATTTCCACTTTCGCTATTGCCGTGGCGCTCACCGCCGGCAGTTTTGCAGCCGGCCCGGCGCTGGCTCAACGGGCAAAGGCGGCGGTCCAGGCGCAGGCCAAGCCCGAGGCGCAGGCTCCTGGAGCCCGCAAGTTCAATTTCAGCAAGGAAGCGGTTGCGGCCATCCGGGAGCTCCAGGCCGCCTATGATGCCGGCGATGCCGCCGCCTTTACGGCGAAGCTTGCCGCGGCGGAAGCAGTGGCGAAGAACGACGACGATCGCTTTGTCATTGCTCAGCTCAGGCTCAACCAGGCGCTGAAGACGAACGACCCGCAGCTGCTGTCCGCGATCGACGCGCTGATTGCCAGCGGGGGCGTCTCAGGCGACCAGCTGGCGGCGCTCCATGCCAAGCGAGGAGAGCTGCATTACCAAGCCAGGAATTGGGAGGCCGCCGCCGCGGACTTCACCAGGGTAAGCGAGCTTCAGCCCAACAATATCGAACACGTGGTCAATCTTTCCGTGGTCCGTTCGCAGCAGAAAAACGGGGCCGAGGCCGCCCGCCTGCTCGGGCGAGCCATCGCGATGAAGAAGGCCGCGGGCGAGCCGGTTCCCCAGGATTGGTACAAGAACGCGCTGAAGCATGCCTATGAGGCCAAGCTGGCGGCGGAAAGCGCGAGCCTGAGCCGCGAGCTCGTCAGCGCCTATCCTTCTGCTGAAAACTGGCGGAGCGCTCTCCTGGTTTATCGCCAGACCGTCGATCTGGATGCGGAAGCCACGCTCGACCTGTTGCGGTTGATGAGGAGCGCGAAAGCCCTCGATACGGAAAGCGAGTATCTGTCGCTGGCTGGCGAGCTCGACCGCGGCAATTATCCGGCCGAAGCGCAGGCGGTGATCAGCGAGGGCTCCGCTGCCGGCAAGATCAAGGGTGCGAGCGCCGGTGACATATTGAAGCGCGTCTCCGCCAAGGTGGCGGAAGACAAGGCCGCCTTGCCCGGCCTCGAGGCAAGGGCGAAGGCCGATGCCTCGGGAAGGCTCGCGCTCAAGCTTGCCGACGGCTATTTCGGGCATAGCGACTATGCCAAGGCCGCGGACTTCTACCGGCTCGCGATTCAAAAAGGATCGATCGATGCCAATCTGGCGAATACGCGCCTCGGCATCGCGCTGGCGCTCGCCGGACAGAAGGCGCAGGCTGAAACGGCGTTCAACGCCGTGACCGGCGCCCGCAAGGATCTCGCCTCGCTCTGGCTGCTCTGGCTGTCGCAGCGCGGCTAGGCCGCCCTGCCGGGCGCAATCCGACTTGAGAGGGCGCCGGTGACGAGCCGGCGCCCTTTTCCTTGACTCTGTCCCAAATTGCGACGGCCCCGTTTTGAGCCTTCTCCCGCTTAACGACTAAGGTTAACGGTTGCTTTCCTATAACAGCGAGAGCGGGTGGTGCGCTTCAAGGACGAAGAACCGAGCGGCCGCCTCAATCCTTCGGCCGGCAAGGCCGAAAGCCAGATTGGCGAACTGGTCGAGCGTCTCGAAGCTCTTCAGAGGCAGAGTGCGCAGGCATCACTTCATTCGCCGGCGAGGAGCTTCCGCTGGGAGGCTGACTCGGAGGGATTGATATTCTGGGTGGAAGGAGCGCCGAGGGGACCGCTGGTGGGTCAATCGATCGCCAGTCCTGCCCCGCCGGGCGGATTTGGCGTCGACGGCCAGGCCGCGGGCGCCTTCAAGCGCCGCGCGCCGTTCCGCGACGCCCGCTTCAGCGTGGCGGGGGAAGGGGCGGCTTCGGGAGACTGGCGGATCTCGGGGGTTGCTTTTTTCGATCCGAAGCGCGGCAACTTCCTCGGCTATCGCGGTAGCGCCCGCCGCCCGCGCATGGACGAAACGGCTGCGCGCTCCACTCCCGCAAGGGGATTGTTCGGCACTCACTTGCCGCCCGACGCGCTTCGCCAATTAATCCATGAGCTTCGCACGCCGCTCAACGCGATCGTCGGCTTCGCGGAAATGATCGAGGGCGAATATCTCGGCCCCGCTGGCGAAAGCTATCGCACGCGGGCGAATACCATTCGGGGGGAAGCGGGGCGGCTGCTTGCCGCAGTCGACGATCTCGACACTGCCGCGCAGATCGAGACCCGCCGCTTCTCGGTCGGAGAAAGCGCGACCGACATTGCCCCCCTTCTGCAGCAGCTTTACGGCGACTTCGAACGCGCCGCCCGACATCGGAAGGCGAGTTTCCGAGTGGAGTTCGCGCCGCATCTTCCCCCAGCACGTGTCGAGCGCGCTTCGGCCGAGCGGATGGTCTCGCGCCTGCTCGCCGCAACGCTTGGCCTTGCGGAGGAAGGGG
>DATMJS010000244.1:0-5150 GCA_035553755.1 Allosphingosinicella sp. | reverse complement strand
GATCGCGCGGGGGCGGAGGAGCCCTGCGGATCACCCCGTCCAGCCATTCCTGGTCGAGCCGTTCCTCGCCGCCGCCGCCTTCGATCGCGGCCTTTTCCTCGGGCGACAGCTCTCTCGGAACGGCTCGGAGCGGCTGGCCGTCAGGGCCGCGCACGGGGCTGCCGTCGGGGTTGAGCAGATATTCGTCCGGATTGCTCTGCCACGCCTCGCCCGATTCCACCTGCCAGTCCGGCAGCGCCACCTGGGTATCGAACTGTTCGACAGGCCGGTTGGCGACAGCCTTGGACATAAAGGCCTGGAAAGCGCGGGCGGGCGAAGTGCCGCCCTGAAGACCCGGCAGCGGACGGGCATCGTCGCGGCCCATCCAAACGCCGGTGGTTAGCCCGCTCGAAAAGCCAATGAACCAGCCGTCCTTGTTGGAGCTGGTAGTGCCGGTCTTGCCGGCAACGGGACGCCCGATATTGGCGGCCCGCCCGGTGCCGGTCAGCACCGCGGCCTGCAAAAGGTCGGTCATCTGCGCCGCGACCCAAGGCGCTACGAGCACGCGCGCTTCGATGGGCTGGTGCTGGTAGAGGAGCTGCCCGTCTGCAGTCGTCACCCGCCTGATGCCGTAAGGCACCACCGCCACGCCCTTGCTCGCTACGGAGGCGAAGGCGCGGGTCATATCGATAAGGCGCACGTCCGACGTGCCGAGAACCATTGAGGGGTGGGTGTTGACCGGCGTGGTGATGCCGAAGCGCTGCGCCATGTCGGCGACGGTCCGGAACCCAACCTCCCGGCCCAGCTTGGCAGAGATGGTGTTGATCGAATGGGCGAAGGCCTGGCGGACGGTGACGGCGCCTGAGTAGGTACGGTTGTTGTTGCGGGGCTGCCACCCGTTGATGTTGACCGGTTCGTCGACGACGGTGGAGGTGGGGGTGTAGCCGGCTTCCAGTGCGGAAAGATAGACGAACAGTTTGAAGGCGGAGCCCGGCTGCCGCTGCGCCTGGGTCGCCCGGTTGTAGAGCGAATCCACATAGTCGCGGCCACCCACCATCGCCCGCACCGAGCCGTCGCGATCGAGCGAAACGAGCGCGCCTTGTGCCCCGCCAGGCGTGTTGCCGTTGATCGCTTGGTCGGCGGCGCGTTGCATGTCGAGGTCGAGCGTCGTCCAGACGTCGATCGGCTCCACATTCTCGTCGATCAGCGTATCGAGCTGCGGCAGCACCCAGTCGGTGAAATAGCGGACGCTGTTCTGCTTGGGCGTCGGCACCAGGCTGACTTCGGCCGGCGCGGCATTGGCTGCTTCCGCGGCACTGATGTCTCCGTTCCTCCGCATTAGATCGATGACTACGCTCGCCCGGTCACGCGCGGCCTCCGCATCGGCTGTGGGCGAATAGTTGGACGGCGCCTTGACGAGGCCCGCGATGATCGCGGCTTCCGACAGGTTCAGAGTCTGGGCGGAATGGCCGAAGAAGCGGCGGGAGGCGGCGTCGATCCCATAGGCGCCGCCCCCGAAATAGACGCGGTTGAGGTACAGCTCCAGGATCTGGTCCTTGGTGAATCGTCCCTCGATGGCCAGAGCAAGGATCGCCTCGCGCAGCTTGCGTCCATAGCTGCGCTTGTTGGTGAGAAAGATGTTGCGGGCGAGCTGCTGGGTAATGGTTGAAACGCCCCGTACCCGGTCGCCCTGCTGGACGCTCACCTGGATGCCGCGGACGATGCCGACGGGATCGACGCCCGGATGGTAGCGGAAGCGGCGGTCCTCGACCGCTACCATTGCGTCCTTCATGATGTCGGGGATTTGATCGTAGCGAAGCCATTCGCCGAAGCTCGGCCCAAGCGAGACGAGGACCGACCCGTCGACGGCCCGGACGCGGATCATCTGGCCAAGATCATCGCGGCGGACGAGCTCCTGATAGCTCGGCAGTGAACTCATCGCCACTGCGACCGCCACTCCAAGCGCGACCAACGCGAGGAACGTCCCGTAAACGCCGATCCGGAAGATAGTGGAGAAGGTCCGCCTCAGCGGCGAAGGATTGGTTGCCATTGATCGGGAGGGATAAGGCCTGAGCCTGAACCCCACAAGAACAACTAAGCGGCCCCCGCTTCGGCCTCGCCCGGTCGATCCCGGCGAAAGCGGGATCCGGCTAGCCTTCTTGATTCAAATGGTGCGGTCGAGAAGACTCGAACTTCCACGGGCTTTCGCCCACAACGACCTCAACGTTGCGCGTCTACCAGTTCCGCCACGACCGCACATTTGATGATTGGGCGCGCGAGGCGCCCCTGGCAGGAGCGCGCCTCTAGCAAAGCGATCTGGCGGACGCAATGCGTCAGTAAAGGAACATCGGCATGCCTTCGACATGCATCAGCCGCGCGCGATAGGCGGAGCGGTCGTAGAGGGCTTCGCTCTCGACCCTTTTGGTGCCCTCCAGCAAGGTGCCGACCGGCACATGGCAGTAATTGCCGTCGGTGAGCGTCACCATCAGCGCCTTTTCCCCGCGGGCGAGGAGCTGGACCGCCATCGCCCCGAACGCAAGCCCCACCATCCGGTCCATCGCGTCGGGCTCGCCGGCGCGCATCAGATAAGCGAGCTCCTGGATCACGGTGCCGCAGCCGAGGCGCGAGCTGATCGCCTTGCCGAGCCGGTGTCCGACTCCGGCCTCGACCCGCTGGCTGGCGGGCTTGGAGAGATCGTCCTCGCCGCTTCCCTCTCCTTTGATGGTCGCGCCTTCGGAGATCACGCACATCGCATAACGAGCAGGGTTGCTGGCCTTGTCCTCGGCAAGCAGCGGAAGCAGCGTGTCGAGATCGGCGGGAACCTCGGCGATGACGGTGCGGTCGACCTGGGCAAGAAAGCCCGCGAGCAGAGCCGTTTCGCCGCTCCGCCGTCCGAACAGCTCGACCACGCCGATCCGCTCATGGCTTTCTACCGTGGTGCGGAGCGCGTTGATCGCCTCGACGGAGCGGCTGACGGCGGTGGAAAAGCCGATGCAATAATCGGTGCCGAATACGTCGTTGTCCATGGTCTTGGGGACGGAGATGACCGGAACGCACTGCGCGGCGAGATGGGCGGAAAAGCGCAAGGTACCGTCGCCGCCGAGCGTCACCATCGCATCGATGCCGAGTTCGTCCAGGACGTGGAGGACGTGCGCCGTGCGGTCCCCTTCCTTCAGTGTCCGCGGATCGGTGCGCGATGTGTGGAGGATGGTGCCGCCCATCCGGTCGATTCCGCGCACCCCTTCGCGTGTAAGCGGCAGGCTGCCCGCGGCGATGCTTTCCGGGTCGGATGGGTCGATGCCGAGCACGCCCTCCCATCCACGGCGGAAGCCGACCACCTCCCAGCCGAGATCGTCGGCGGACATGGTGATCGACCGGATGCAGGGATTGAGGCCCGGGACATCGCCGCCGCCGGTCAGGATGCCGATCCGCATCGCCCGGCTCAGGAGGTCTGGCCGAAGCTGAACTGCAGGTCGCGCGCGGCGCGCGGGACGTTGGTTTCCGCCGCGTCGAAGGTCGCGCTTTCCTTGGGGCCCAGCTGCGCGACCGGAGCGGAGATCGAGAAGCTGTGGACGATCCGGCCGGTCGCGTCGAGCAGCTCGGCATGGATCTGCGGCACGCGCTGGGCCTGATCGCTGGTGTTGACGATCCGCCCATAGACGCGAACCAGCTCGTTGCCGCTTTCCAGCACCACGCGCTCCGGGTCGCGCGGATGCTCGATCTTGAGCGCGGTCTCGCCCGTTCTTGCCTCGCCAAGATTAAGCATCCCGAGATACCATGCGGCGGCCGCTGCGGCGGCGAGCGCCAGCGCGGCGAGCAATATCCATAGGCCGATCCGCCGTCTGCGCGGCTCGTCCGCCTCGACATAAGGGCTGTAATCGGCCACGGGTTCCGGGGCCGGCTGTAGTTCCTCGGCTACTACCGGCTCCGGCGCGGCGGCCTTTGGGGCAGCGGGGGGGGACGGTGCGGGCGGCGGAGGCGGAGTAGCGGCAGCGGGGGCAGGCTCCTGGAACCAGCTATGCTTGCAGCTCGCGCATCTCACCTGCCGGCCGGTCGGCCCCACGGCGCTGTCGGGAACCACATAGCGGGTGTCGCAGGCGGGACAGGTAAGGATCATCAGCGGCTACAGGCCCCCATTTCGGTGCTGCCGGAACCTAAGCCGTTAAGGCCGGGACATGCAAGCACATGCCGTGATTCCCAAGGCGGATTGGCTTTGCTGGAGCGGCGTGCCATTGGTTGGCGGGGCAGACGGGAGGCGGGTCTGAGCGGGAGCATCGTCCAGTTCGAAAGTGTCGGCCTGCGCTACGGCACGGGCGCCGAGACGCTTTCGGACCTCAGCTTTTCGCTGCGCGAAGGCGGCTTCTATTTCCTCACCGGCCCGTCGGGCGCGGGCAAGACCTCGCTGTTGCGGTTGCTCTATCTGGCGCAGCGGCCGAGCCGGGGCTTCATCCGGCTGTTCGGCGAGGAGATTGCGCATATGCCGCGCCGCCGCCTTCCCGGTTTCAGGAGGCGGATCGGCGTCGTCTTCCAGGATTTCCGATTGATCCCGCATCTGTCGGCATTCGACAATGTCGCGCTGCCGCTGCGGATTGCGGGCGCGCCCGAGCAGGAGCTTCGGAGCACCGTCGCCGAAATGCTGGACTGGGCGGGGCTTGCCCAGCGCGCCAGCGCGCGACCTGCCACTTTGTCAGGCGGCGAGCAGCAGCGCGTTGCCATTGCCAGGGCGGTCATAGGAAGGCCCGAGCTTCTGGTCGCGGACGAGCCCACCGGCAATGTCGATCCCGACATGGCGACGCGGCTGCTCGGCCTGTTCGATGCGCTCAACAAGCTCGGCACCACCGTGGTCGTTGCTACGCACGATTTGCATCTGATCGGCCGTATCCCACGTGCGGAGCTGCTTCGGCTGGACCGGGGGCGGATCGCCGATCCTACAGGAGCGCTCCGGCATCCGCCGAGGCGCCGCGCCGAATGAAATTGTTCAGCTCCGCCGACCGGCACCTCCTCCCCGAAGGCCGCACAGCCGGGCCGATGCCCTGGGTGATCGCGATCATGATGTTCCTGACGGTGCTCGCCGCGGCGACAGGTATCGGGCTCGACAGGGCCGCAAACGGCCTCGACGGCGGTAACCGCGTCACCATCCAGATCATAGAGGCCGAAGCCGCGAAGCGCGA
>DATMJS010000243.1:0-12979 GCA_035553755.1 Allosphingosinicella sp. | reverse complement strand
ATCCTCCCCCACCCGTCCGCCGCCAGCCGGAGGTGCTGCAGCCATTGCCGGGGCAGCGCGAAGCTCCGCCGCGGCGGCGCGGCGAGGACGAGGCCCAACGTATCTAGCTCGAGCCGCCCCGTCCGATCCGGTGGAGCGAGGCTCCTTCCCGCCGCAGCCAGTGGCGGGCCGGGGCGGGATCTTCGCCTAAAAGCTCTTCCACCAGCGCATGGAAATCGGGCCCATGGTTCATATGGACCCGGTGCGCGACCTCATGCGCGACGGTCGCGCGGCGCACCCATTTCGGGGCGAGCATCAGCCTCCAGCTGTAACGGATCGCTCCCGATGTGGAGCAGCTCCCCCAGCGCGACACCGGATCGCCGACGCCGACCCGAGTCACCGACACGCCGGCCTTGACGGCGAATTCACGAGTCTCCCGTTCAAGCACCGTTCTCGCCTGCTGCTTCAGCCAGCGGACGATTCGCGCCTCCAGCAGCTCGCGCGGACCTCCGGTCAGCAGCCTCCCCTGTTCGGCCCGCACCGTCCGCGGCCTGTGCTCACTCCAGTCGACGATGTGGGGAACGCCTTCATAGGGAATGGCCGCGCCCGGCCCGATCGGTGCAGGCGTCGGTATCTTGGCTAGCGCAGCCTCGACCCATTCGCGGTGGTTGGATGCCCAGGCCAGCGCCTTCCTTCGCGAAACCCCCTTTGGAATCGTAAGCAGCACCGTTCCCGTACGAGGATCGACGCGGAGGCGCATGACCTTGGCGCGCGGCGAGATCCTGACGGTCAGAGGGGCGCTCGCCGCTCCGCCGCCGAAGCTAAGTTCAGAGATCACGGTCCACCAGGTGATGTTCGATATCCCCCGCCTCATCCTCAGCGATAGTCCAGCCGCGCACCGACATGCCGGCGCGGTGAACCGACTCGCGGTCGCCACTCACCAGATAATGCCAGTCGGGAAGCGGCTCGCCCGCGGCACGCAACCGGTAGGCGCAAGTGGAAGGAAGCCAGGCGAGCCGCTCCACATTGGCCAAGCTGAGCCGCACGCAATCCGGCACGAAGGCGCGGCGTTCCTTGTAGTTGGAGCAGCGGCAGCTGTGCCGGTCGAGCAGACGGCAGGCGATGTTGGTAGGATGGATGTCGCCGGTGTCGGCGTCCTCCGCCTTGTGGAGGCAGCATTTGCCGCAGCCGTCGCACAGCGCTTCCCACTCGGCGCGGCTGAGCTCTCCAAGCGGCTTTTCCCAGAACTTGTCCGTCACTCGACCCAGCGCCTGAGCTCGGCCGCAACCGCATCCGCGCCCTTGTCGTGAGGAACGATGGCGATCGGCTCGCCTTCGGGCCCGAACAGCAGCGCGATACGGCTATGGTCCATCAGATAATCCTTGGCTCCCTCCTCACCCTGTTTGGCGAAATAGACGCCGTGGCGTTTGGCGACATCGGCTATCTCGGCGGGCGTGCCGGTGAGGCCGATCAGGCGCGGGTGGAAGGCGCCGACATATTGCTTGAGAATGGCGGGCGTGTCGCGCTCTGGATCAACGGTGACGAAGATGGGCTGCACCTTGGCGGCAAGCTCGGGATCGCTCTTCTCCAACTGTCTCAGCCCCCTTCCGATCAGCTGAAGGTCGACCGGACAGATGTCGGGGCAGTAGCTGTAGCCGAAATAGACGAGCCGGTATTTTCCTTTGAAATCGGCGTCGCTCACCCGCGCCCCATTCTCATCGGTGAGAGTGAACGGCCCGCCGACCGACGCACCCTGCAGCGGCGGCGCCTCCGCGTCCCCGGACGAGCAGGCGGAGAGGAGCAGGGCAAACAGCAGCGAGAGCAATGAGATGGTACGCATAAAGACGGTTTCGTTCATGACAGGGGCAGCCTTGCTTTGCTATATAGCGCCGATCAAGCCGAGAGTGGGCAAAAGGGATGGGGACGACCACCTTATGAAGAGACTTGCCGCTGGAATTGTGGCTGCCGCGGCGCTGGCCGTGCTCGCCGCTCCCGGACAGACCCAAAGCATGTCGGATTCCTTCAACTTCCTGAAGGCAGTACGCGAACGCGACGGCGCGAAGGTGTCGAGCATCATCGCCACGCCGGGATCGGTGGCGATCAACGCCAAAGACAGAAGCACCGGCGATTCGGGCCTTCATATGGTGGTGCGCGACCGGGACCTCACCTGGCTTGCCTACCTCCTCGGTAAGGGGGCCAAGATCGACAGCCAGAACGGCGAAGGGCTTACGCCGCTGACCTTGGCGGCGCAGCTCGGCTGGGCCGAGGGTGCCGAGCTTCTGCTCCGGAGGGGGGCCAGCGTAGACCTCCCCAACAACAGGGGTGAGACACCGCTCATCTACGCGGTTCACAGGCGCGATCTGGCGATGGTCCGCCTGCTCGTCGACAGCGGGGCCAATCCCAAACGGCCGGACAATGTCGCCGGCTACTCGGCTCTCGATTATGCGAAGAAGGACCAGCGTTCGGCCGCCATCGTCAAGCTGCTTGAAACGCCGGTAAAGACCAAGGAAGTGGCTGGCCCCGTCCGCTAGTCGAGTCCGGCCAACCCCGGATCGAGCGTACCGACCAGCCGTTGCGCCGCGCGGCGCGCAAAACGAAGCGTTTCAGCCTTGCGCCGCGGCGGCGGCAACTTGCGCGTGCATGCCTCGCGCACCACCGCCGCATCATAACGATTAGCCACGATCAGGCCGCATAGCTCCGGCTGAAACGCTTCGGTGGCGAACGGCTCGAGGGCGAATCCCGCCGGAACCGCCCAGAAGAAACGGTCGCAATAATCGAGATAGTCGGTCCATTTGCCATCGCCGAGCAGGTCCGCGCGCGAGACCTTGATTTCGACGATGGTCAGCAGGCCCCGGGCGTCGATTGCCATCATGTCGGCGCGCCTGCCGTTGGGCAGCGGCACTTCGCACAGCGCCAGCAGGTCCTGCCGGAAGAAGAGGCGGGTTACTCCCCGCGCGACATCCAGCGCCGCCAGCGGCGCATCGGAGAAGCACGCTTTAATCTTGGGACTCGGACTCGAAGCCATAGCCCAAAAACTAGAATGGAACGGGAACGGAGGAAAGGCTTCCTAGCGGTAGAAGATGTGGTTGCCGATGCTCGCCACGCGCGGGCGGTTGCGCCAGCTCGGCGAGACATAGCGGGCGTGGAAGAAGAGCGCGTTCTTGACACCCCCGTCGGCAAGATCCCGCACCGCGATATGGGCGATCGCCACCGCCTTGCGCCAGGCTTCGGAGGCACGCGGGATCGCCGGGATGCGGCCGCCGCGTACGAAGGAGAACTGGCTCTTCTGCTTAACCACCCCGCAAATGGATGGCGGATATTTGCCCGAAGCCGCCCGGTTCAGGATCACCTCGGCGACCGCCAGTTGCCCCTGCAGCGGCTCGCCCTTCGATTCGAAATAAACGGCACTGGCGAGGCAATTCATCTCGCTATCACCGACGTCGGCGCTGGCATATGCAGCTACGAGCTGACCCAACGTCCGGTTTTCTTCCTGTTCGACCTCCTCTTCTTCGATCGCGGCCACAGCATGTTGGGCTACATCCACGGTAAGATTGGGATCATAGGTCGGCGGCGAGGCCAATGGGTCGGCGATGGCAAGCGACTGATCCTGAACCGGACCGACGGCGCCGTGATCGTAGGGTGGAGCGATTCCGGCTGCCGTATCGGCGTTCCAAGCCAAGGAAGGGCCTGCATAAGTCGCGCTGGCGGCGACAATGAAAGATGCCACGGCATAAGCCGCGGCACGTGCGAAACGGAACATTCAAACTCTAATCTTTGCGGTTGGTCGATCCTACGCCGGATGTCCAAGGTGACATCCCCGATCGCCCCCCGACTGCGTGGCCGCTGCTAAAACGGGCGGCCCCCCGCTCTTCGGAAAAGTGCTGGAGCCGGAATGATTGTGCGGCGCAGCGGAGTCAACGTTCCGAATTCATTTCAGCGGCGAACCGTTCGGCAGATGCGACGTCCAGTTCTATTAACCATATATCCGGATCGAAGCGCCGCCGACGCTCCAGAATCCTTTCGAATTCCTCTGCGTTATCAGCGGATTGGATGGCCATTTCCTGCCAAATATACCGCCCGTCGGGATGCAGGATGCGCTCCATAAGCCGCGGTTTTCCGCCTTTTTCGGTAAGAATTACGAGCAGCGATCCCGCCGTTGGGTCGCCTTTCGCCAGCACCGCCGCGAAACCGCCTTCCGATTCGGCGCGTCTGATCAGGGAACTCACCAGGACGGACGTGGCGAGCCGCGGCTCCATCAGCTTCGATAACCTTCGAGGCTCGAAAGTGGGATGCGGGAGCGCATAAAGGTACCGGTGCCGCGGGCCGCCTCCTCTCCATCGGCGTCGATCAGCCTGGCATCGGCGACGAACACCCGGCGCCGCCCGCTGACCCAGCGGCCTTCGGCGATCACCGGGCCAGGCCCCAGCGGCCGGGTAAAGAGCAGGTTGAACGCGGTCGTGAGCAGGAAGCGATCGGTGACGAGGCTGTTGCACGCGTAGAAGGCGGCATCGTCGAGCATCTTGAAATAAAGCGTTCCGTGCGCGGCCCCGGCGGCGTGGAAGTGGCTTTCGGCCACATCGAAGCGGATGCGGGCAAAGCCCTCCTCGATGATTTCGAGTTTCGACTGGAAAAGTTCGTTGATCGGCGCGTGGCGATAGAGCGCTTCGAGCGCCCGGAAATGCGCTTCGGCGCCCGCCCCAGTCTTGCCTTCAGGCAGCGTCAAGCGCTTCCACCCCGGCGATCAGCGCGAAGATGGCATCCTTGGAGCGCGCGCCGCGAAGCTTCGCCTTCATCTGCCTGTCCCGCAGCAGGCGGCTGACGCTTGCGAGCGCCTTCAAATGGTCCGCGCCCGCATCGAGCGGCGAAAGGAGAAGGAAGACGAGGTCTACCCGTACGCCGTCCACCGCCTGGAAGTCGATCGGCGCCGTCAGCCGGGCGAAATAGCCGGTGACATGCTCAAGCCCTTCGATCTTGCCGTGGGGAATGGCGATTCCGCCGCCGAAGCCGGTCGAGCCAAGCCGCTCGCGCTCGTTAAGCGCGGCGACGATGTCCTTGGCAGCAAGCCCCGTCTTGCGGGCCATCGCCGAGCCGAGCTGCTGGAAAAGCACCTTCTTGTTGCCGGCTGAGAGCGCGGCATCGACGCAATCGATGGAAAGAATTTCGGAAAGTTCGTTCATATTGCACCGGTTATGGCGGCCCCGCCGCCTGAGCTGAATATGGATGCGGGCCTCGGCCCTTGGAGCTCCGTCGCGATAGGCTCCGCCTAGCCGGCGGCGCCGTCCCCTCGTCGATAGATCGGCTCGGGCTCGTATGGGCGGGCGGCGCTATGATGGTCCTTCAGCCGGCGGCTATGGCGCCGAAGCTGCTTTTCGATGCGTTCGGCGGCCTGGTCGAAGGCCGGATGCGCGTCCGCCGCCTGACCCGAGCCCTTGAGGATCACGCCCTGCATGACATGGGCGACGATATCGCAGACGAAGTTGTGATCGTGGGGCCCTTTCCCGAAGGTGACATGCGCTGAAATGGCGCGGGAAAAATATTTATCGGCGATCGCAGCCAGTCGTTCCTGCACATGGTTGCGGAGAGCCTCGCCGGTATCGACCTGATGACCAGAGACCCGGATTTCCATCTTATGCTCCAGCAAGAACCTGCGCCGGATTAGGCGCCGTTCGGCTCTTACGTCAACTGCGCGCGTCCAGCCTCGCCCAAATGGGGTCGCTGAGCGTGGCGACAAATTTCGCGTGCAGTTCCAGCTCTTCCTCGAGCGGCGCATGCGGCCGCGGCGGGCGGACCTTGACCGCGACCGGCGCGGCGGGGACGGCCGGGTTGGCCGCCGACACGCTGGACAATGTCGTGGTCGCCAGCGAGAGGCCGATCTGCCGTCCGCCGGTGAGCTCGACATAGACCTGCGCGAGCAGCTGGGCATCGATCAGCGCGCCGTGCTTGACGCGGAGGCTGCGGTCGACGCCGAAACGGGTGCAAAGCGCATCGAGGCTGTGCTTGGCGCCAGGATGCCGCTGCCGCGCCAGCGCCAGCGTATCGACCATGCGGCTCATGCATATGAGCGGCCGCCCGCAATGATTGAGCTCGTGATTGAGGAAGCCGAAGTCGAAGGTCGCATTATGCGCCACCAGCGGCGCGTCGGCGATGAAGTCGAGCAGCTCCTCACAGCGCTCGTTGAATTCCGGTTTGTCCGCGAGAAACGAGTCCGACAGTCCATGCACCATCTGCGCCTCGGTCGGCATAGGCCGGCCGGGATTGAAATAAGCGTGGAAGGTACGGCCGGTTTCGACCCGGTTCACCAGCTCGACGCAGCCGATCTCGACCATGCGATCGCCGTTGAGCGGGCTGAGCCCGGTGGTTTCGGTGTCGAAGACGATTTCCCGCATGAGGAAGTTATGAATCGGGCGAGCCGGTGAGGCAAGCGATGATGCGGCGAACCGAGTCCCTCGTTTCCTCCATCGAGCCGCCGGTCGGAATGACGAAATCGGCGCGCGCGCGCTTCTCCCCGTCCGGCATTTGAAGCGCCAGGATCTTCTCGAACCGCTCCCTGGTCATGCCGTGCCGTGCCAGCACGCGCGCACGCTGCACCTCCGCCGGAGCCGAGACCACCGCGATTTTGTCGACCTTGTCGCGGCCTGACGTCTCGAACAGCAGCGGTATGTCCAGCAGCACCAGCGGCGCGCGATGGTGCGCTTTGAGGAAAGCCTCCCGCTCCCGTGCGACCGCGGGATGGATCAGGGCTTCAAGATTCCGGAGCGCCTCGCGCTCCCCGAGCACCCGTTCGGCCAGAGCGGTGCGGTCCACTCCATGAGGGCCCGTCGTGCCCGGAAAACGGGCTTCGATCTCCGCCACCAGCGCCCCTTCCGGCCCTTGCAGCCGGTGAACCGCCGCGTCGGCGTCGAACACCGGCACGCCCTCTTCCGCGAACATCCGCGCCACGGTGGATTTGCCCATGCCGATCGAACCGGTGAGCCCCAGCCGGATCATGCCGCGAGCCGCACCCTGAGCTCGCCATCGTGCTGCCGCGGCGGGCGCTCTCCGAAGAACAATTCGAAAGCGGGAGCGGCCTGGCCGATCAGCATGGCAAGGCCGTCTATGGCCTTTCCGCCTTTGGCGCGGGCCGCGGCGACAAGCTGCGTTTCGACCGGAGCATAGACCATGTCGAACACGGACTGACCGTCGAGGCCGTCGACTATCTGTGGGTATATCTCAGGCTGGCCGGCCATGCCCATGGGCGTGGCATTGATCACGAGATTTGCCGTGGCAATGGCGCCCGCCGCTCGATCGAAGCCCGCGCTTCGGACTTCCGTACCGCCGCGCATCATCCTTCCGAGCTGCTCGCCCTTCGATTCATCGCGACAGATTATGGTCACTCGCCTCGCTCCCTGACGGACGAGGTAGCATAAAGCGGCCCGCGCCGCGCCGCCCGCTCCGATAAGGACGACCTGGCCGCCCGCCAGATCGATATCCCCCAGAGCTTCGGCGAGGCCGGCCAGATCTGTGTTGGTGCCGATAAGGCAGGAGAGCGGCGTACGCGTGATGCAGTTGACCGCGCCCAGGAAATCGCAAAGCCCCGGCGGAACGCCAACCAGACCCGCCGCCTCCTGCTTCAGGGGGGCGGTGACGCTGCAGCCGCGCCAGCAGGTGTCGTAGCGCTTCGATCGGAGATAGGCGGGGAGCTGATGGGAGCTTACTCGAGCGGCGCGGTAGTCGCCTTCCAATCCCAGCTTATCCAGCCAGAATTTGTGGATCAGCGGAGACTTACTGTGCTCGATCGGATCACCGATCACCTCGGCATAGGGGATGGCCATCAGCCCGGGATCACTCTTCGCTCCCTTAGATAGGAAAGCAAAGGGAGTAGCGGGAGGCCCAGTATCGCGAAATGGCTTCCCTCAATCCGGTGGAACAGCTGCACGCCAGGCCCCTCGATGCGATAGCCGCCGACGCTCCAGCGGATCGCCTCATATTCCTGCTCAAGATAGGCACTGAGGAAATCGGCACCCAGCGGCCGCATCGTCAGCACTACGCTTTCGACGTGCCGCCAGACCGGCCGACCCTCCTCCAGGATCGCAGCGGCCGAATGGAGGCGGTGAGTCCGGCCCGACAGCGCCTTCAGCTGCGCAAAGGCTTCTTCGCGGGAAGCCGGCTTGTCGAGCATGCCGCCGTCCTCCAGCTCGAGCGTCTGATCGGACCCGAGGACGAGGTCGCCTGGGCCAGCCTGAGCCGCCGACGCCTTGGCTTCGGCAAGCGCTTCGGCAAGCGGAGCAGCACCCAGGCCCCGCCTTCGAAACTCCCGCTTGGCGGCATCTTCATCAACATCCGAAACGACGACCTGGAACGGCACTCCCGCCGCCTCCAGCATCCGCCGGCGGGCCTCGCTCCTAGAGGCGAGTAGTAGAGTCACAATCTTCGCGTTCGTTGCACAGCTTCACGATGGCGAAGGCCGTCTCCTCGATCGAACGGCGGGTGACGTCGATCACCGGCCAGCCATTGTCCGAGAAAAGGCGGCGGGCGAAAGCGAGCTCGGCGCTTACCGCTTCGGCATCGACATAGTCGGTCTCGGGCGCCTGGTTGAGCGACAGCAGGCGATTGCGCCGAATCTGGATCAGCCGGTCGGGATTGGTGGTAAGGCCGACCACCAAAGGGTTCTGAAGCGTGAACAGCGAGGGCGGAGGCGGCGATTCCGGAACCAGGGGAACATTGGCTACCTTGTAGCCACGATTGGCCAGGTAGATGGAGGTCGGCGTCTTCGACGTGCGCGACACGCCCGCAAGCACTATATCGGCCTCTTCCCAATTCTGCGCGTTGATGCCGTCGTCGTGCGCAATCGTGAACTGGATGGCGTCGACCCTCGCGAAATAGGCGGCATCGAGCGCATGCTGCCGGCCCGGCCGCGCCTTGGCTTCCTGGCCGAGCACGGCCGACAGGGCGTCCACCACGGGGTCGAGCGCCGACACGGCATGAATCCCGCGCCGCCGGCATTTCTGCTCCAGTTCGCGCCGGATATTGTTGTTCGCCAGCGTATAGAGAACCAGCCCCGGGCGCCGCTCAATGTCGTCGAGCACCCGGTCTAGGTGAGCCTCGGAACGCACCATCGGCCAGAAATGCTTGAGCGCTTCGACCCCGTCGAACTGGACAAGACAAGCCTTTGCAATGAGTTCCAGCGTCTCCCCCGTCGAATCCGACAGGAGGTGGAGATGAAGCTGGCTCATCCTGATTTCGGCCTGTGGAAAACCATGTTGAAATCGCTAGCGGAAGGCTCGGGGCGCTTTCAAGAAAAGGTTTCGTCCCCGCTGTTCGGATACGATCCACAGCAGGGCCAACACAGGAAAAGTTCCGCCCCCAGCCTGTGGATTTCGGGGATAAAATCCGCGAATCCGCAGGCGCCCGTGGGGCCGCCGGAGTCAAGCTGTTGGCAAGGCCGGTGCAAGGCAATAAACCCCAGCATCAGACGTCCTACAACCTACATCAGACTCTCTTCTAATAAGAATCCATAGATAAGAGAGGGGAGCCCGAGCGGACCTCATGCCTGTTGCGTCCAAGCCATTGCTCACCGTTCTAAACGGCGGAAAAGCTGACATTTTACCCATCTGGCTGATGCGCCAGGCAGGGCGCTACCTGCCCGAATACCGGGCGCTCCGGCAAAGCAAGGGCGGCTTTCTGGACCTTGTTTACGACCCCGAAGCCGCGGCCGAAGTGACGCTCCAGCCGATCCGCCGCTTCGGCTTCGACGGCGCGATTTTATTCTCCGACATACTGATCGTGCCCCATGCGCTCGGCCAAGATCTGCGTTTCGAAGCCGGAGAGGGGCCGCGTCTGTCGCCTCCGCTGGTGGATGCCTCGCTCAATCGGCTGGAGGCGGTTCCGGAGCGTTTGGAGGCCGTTTACCGGACTGTGGAGAAAGTGGCGGAGGCTCTGCCGCCCCAAACCACCTTTCTGGGCTTCGCAGGAAGCCCCTGGACGGTGGCCACCTATATGGTGGCGGGGCAGGGGAGCCGCGAACAGGCCGAGGCGCGGCGCATGGCCTATAACGACCCTCAAGGCTTCGGCGCGATCATCGACGCAGTGTCGGAAATGACGGTCGATTATCTTTCGGGACAGGTGAAAGCAGGGGTCGAGGCCGTGCAGTTGTTCGACAGCTGGTCGGGTAGCCTTTCGCCCTCGCAGTTCGAGCAATGGGTGATCGCGCCCACCGTGCGCATCGTCTCGGAATTCAAGAGCCGCCACGCCGACGTGCCGGTGATCGGCTTCCCCAAGGGCGCGGGCGGCAAGCTTATCGCCTATGCGCGCGAAACGGGCGTCGATGCGGTGGGGCTCGACGAGACGGTGGATCCCCGCTGGGCCGCGGCGGAGCTTCCCGGGGAACTACCCATCCAAGGCAACCTCGACCCGCTGGCGCTGATTGCCGGCGGCGGCGCGCTTGAAAAGGCGGTGGAGGATATCGTATCGGCTTTTGAAGGGCGGCCGCACATCTTCAACCTGGGGCACGGCATCTTGCAGGACACGCCTATCGCGCATGTCGAACAGCTGCTGAAACTGGTGCGGCGTTGACGCCTCTCGACTGGGATACGGCTCTCACCTTGTCTTACGCCTGGATCAAGGCCGCGCATGTCATCTTCGTGATCTTCTGGATCGCGGGCCTGTTCATGCTTCCGCGCTATTACGTCTATCACCAGGAGGCGCCCGCGGGCTCCGCCGAGGAAAAGAAGTGGATCGATCGTGAGCGCAAGCTCCGGACGATCATCATCACTCCGGCGATGATCCTCGTCTGGATATTCGGCCTGACGCTCGCTTATGTCAGCGGCGCCTGGCAGCAGGGGTGGCTGCAGGCGAAGCTGCTGCTGGTGATCGCCCTTTCCGCCTATCATGGCTGGATGATCGGCTATGGCAGGAAACTGGCGAGGGGCGAGCGGCCGGTCAGCGGCAGGGCGCTTCGAATGATGAATGAAGTGCCCGGCATAGCCACGGCGCTGATCGTCATTCTGGTGATCGTGAAGCCATTCTGACAAGGAAAGGCAGGGGCAAAGCGGAGCCCGTCTTTTCGCCGGAATGCCTCGCCAAATTTCGTTGACTTGATTTTTGCCGGAGCTTAACGCCGCCTCAAGTCGTTTGGCCCGCCGTTCGCGTGGGCAGATCCAACCGCAGCACCCCCCTTTCGCGCTCCGGACGACCGTAAAGCAATTTCCTCGAGTTACTCCCATGCATCTCAAAGACCTGAAACAGAAAACCCCCGTCGAACTGGTGGCCATGGCCGAGGAACTCGGCATCGAAGGCGCCTCCACGCTCCGCAAGCAGGAGCTGATGTTCTCCATCCTCAAGGTCCAGGCCGAGAACGGCCAGGAGATCATGGGCATGGGCACCATCGAAGTGCTTCCCGACGGCTTCGGCTTCCTTCGCTCTCCGGAAGCGAATTACCTTGCCGGGCCCGACGACATTTACGTTTCGCCCAATCAGGTCAGGAAGTTCGGGCTCCGCACCGGCGACACGATCGAAGGCGAGATCCGCGGACCCAAGGACGGCGAGCGCTATTTCGCTCTCACCCGCCTCGCCCAGGTCAATTACGACAATCCCGAAGCGGTCCGACACCGGGTCAATTTCGACAATCTGACGCCGCTCTACCCGAACCAGAAGCTACGCCTCGACACGCTCGATCCCACCGTCAAGGACAAGTCGGCGCGGGTGATCGACATCATCTCGCCGCAGGGCAAGGGCCAGCGCGCGCTGATCGTCGCGCCGCCGCGCACCGGCAAGACCGTTCTTCTCCAGAATATCGCCAAGGCGATCACCGACAATCATCCGGAGGTGTTCCTGATCGTGCTGCTGATCGACGAGCGGCCGGAGGAAGTCACCGACATGCAGCGGTCGGTCAACGGCGAGGTGATCAGCTCGACCTTCGACGAGCCCGCCAGCCGCCACGTCCAGGTCGCCGAAATGGTGATCGAAAAGGCCAAGCGCCTGGTCGAGCACAAGAAGGATGTCGTCATCCTGCTCGATTCGATCACCCGCCTCGGCCGCGCCTACAACACGGTCGTTCCTTCCTCCGGCAAGGTGCTGACCGGCGGCGTCGACGCCAACGCGCTCCAGCGCCCGAAGCGCTTCTTCGGTGCCGCGCGCAACATCGAGGAAGGCGGTTCGCTCTCGATCATCGCCACCGCTTTGATCGACACCGGCTCCAAGATGGACGAGGTGATTTTCGAGGAGTTCAAGGGCACCGGCAACTCCGAGATCGTGCTCGACCGCAAGGTCTCCGACAAGCGCATCTTCCCGTCGCTGGACGTCGGCAAGTCCGGCACCCGCAAGGAAGAGCTGCTGGTCGACCAGGCGACGCTCTCCAAAATGTGGGTGCTTCGCCGCATCCTTATGCAGATGGGAACCGTCGATGCGATGCAATTCCTGCTCGACAAGATGAAGGACGCCAAGTCGAACGAGGACTTCTTCGCTTCGATGAACCAGTAGCGCCCGGGCACGTTAGGGGGACGCCATGATCGATATCCTGCTGAGCATGTCCACGGCCGCTACCGGCCTGGGAGGCGTCTGGGACGCGATCGTCAAGGACTTCTCCAACCTGGGCGAAGCTTCGGCCTGGGTTGCCTTCGGCCAGGTTCTGATGATCGACATCATGCTCGCGGGCGACAATGCGATCATCGTCGGCGCTCTCGCGGCCGGCCTGCCGCCCGACCAGCGCAAGAAGGTGATCCTGATCGGAATCATCGCGGCGCTGGTGCTCCGCATCATCTTCGCATTGCTGGTGACGCAGTTGATGCAGATCGTGGGGCTGATTTTCGCCGGCGGTCTGCTGCTCCTCTGGGTCGCTTGGAAAATGTACCGCGAGATGCATCATGTCGGCCAGTCACCCGGTTCGCCCGAAATAGAGGGTGACGAGGATGCGGGCCTGAGGCCTGCCAAGAGCTTCGCGGGCGCCGCCTGGGCGGTCGCAGTTGCGGACGTTTCGATGAGCCTCGACAACGTGCTGGCGGTCGCTGGCGCTGCGCGCGAGCAT
>DATMJS010000242.1:0-10610 GCA_035553755.1 Allosphingosinicella sp. | reverse complement strand
CTTCATCCTCGCGCGCGGCATAGGCAAGGCCTATGTGGACGAGAACATCGAGCCGGCCGAGGTCGCGCGCTTCCTCGACCGGCAGCGCTCCCGCTGATTACAGGCGCGTATCGCGGCGCGCGTCCACATGGACGTCACGGTCGTGCCTTCTGTCCCCTCTCCGGAGCCCCAGGAGGCCGAGCAGGCCGAGCAGGCCCAATAGCCCCCAATCGAAGCCGTCATCGCGGTCGCGCGCGGCATTCTGCCGCTCCTCGTTGCCAGTCTCTTCGGTGGTCTGCACCTCATTGGTGAGTTCGCTGGCGGTCTGCTCCAGCTTCTGCGCCTGCTCCGCCACCTCATTGGCTTGAGCGGCCACTTCATTCTGCGCGACAGCGGCCGTAGGCGCCGCTGCGAGAAGAGCGATAACCAGCAGTCCGCGGCGCTTGGAAAAGACTTTCTTCACCGAGATTCTCCCTGTTTCGTCTCCGGTACGATCTCCGGACGGTGCCGCAACGGCTCACTGCCCTTACTGTTCCACGAAGCGGCGCATGCCGTAGCGGCGGCCGGGAAGGAACAGGCGGGACAATTCCCGATTTAACTGGGCTCGAGATTCCCCGGAGGCGGCTCCTTGTCCTTCAGCGGCGTTCCGGGCCGGAACATCATGTCCATCGAATGGCGGATGTCACCCGACTTGCTCTGGCGCTCGAGCCGTTCCGAATCGCGCTCGCGATATTGGCGCTCGACACGCGCCGCCTCCTCTTCGTCCACACCAAGCTTGATGAGCGCTTCACGGCCCATGCAGACGGCCGATTCGAACACTTCGCGATAGATGCCGGCGAGGTCGATGCCATCGAGCTGCATCACGTGCAGCCGGTCGAACACCCGCACGAAAACAGCGGCTTGCGGAAAGGCTTCAAGAATAGGTTCGAGCTTGCGCGCAGTAAGCGCGCGGCCGTCGATGCAGAAAAGCAAAGCCTCCGCATCGGCCGCGCCTGCGATGCGCAGCAGGTCGAGCCGAGTACCATCCCCATAATAGACCTTCATACCGAAATCGCCGCTGGTCTCGATCTGGCTGGGCTTGGAATCGACCAGGGTGACGCTGATGCCCTTCGCCATCAGCATCTGCCCGACCACCTGACCGAAACGGCCGTAGCCGATCACGATCGCGCGGGTGGCCTCGGACTTTTCAGGACCGTCGAGGTGGGAGGCGTCGACCTGCGAGGTTCGGCGGTCGATCCAGCCGTTGAGCTTCATGAGGAAAGGCGTCGAAGCCATCGAAATGGTGACGATGGCCGTGAAGAGGCTCGCCGCCTCGGGCGTGATCAGCAGCGCCTGCTGCGCGGAGGCGAACAGGACGAAAGCGAACTCTCCGCCTTGGCTCAGCAGCAGGCCGAGTTTCAGCGCCCGGCGCGTAGGCATTCCGAATGCCTTGGCGATGCCGAACAGCACCGCCGCCTTGAGCAGGACCAGCGCCGCCGCCATGCCGACGACGAACAGCGGCTGTGCTGCGACCACGTCGAAATCGAGCATCATGCCTATCGCGATGAAGAACAGGCCGAGCAGGATCGACCGGAAGGGGTCGATGTCCGCCTCGATCTCGTGCCGGTAGGGGGAATCGGCCAGCATCACTCCGGCAACAAAGGCGCCGAGCGCGGTCGAAAGGTGCAGCGCCTCCATCACCGCGGCGCTGGCGAGCACGGTGAAGAGACCCGCGACGACGAACAGTTCCCGTTCGGCGATACGCCCGACCAGGCGGAAGATAGGATTGATGAGATAGCGTCCGGCCAGCACCAGCCCGACGATGGCGGCGACGGTATATAAAGCGAGCTGCCAGCCCGGAGGCACTTCGGGATCGGGCGGAGCGCGCGACATGGCGGCGATGATCGTGATCAGCGGCACGATCGACAGGTCCTGGAGGAGCAGGATCGAGAAGGCCCGCTCCCCGGAAGGAGTGTTGATCTCGCCCGAGGAGCGCAGGCTCGGCAGCACCTGCGCGGTCGAGGACAGGCCGAGCGGCAGCCCGAGGGCGAGCGCGGTGGCGAAGGATGACTCGGTGGCCGCATAGACCAAGGCGGAGATGGCGAGGCCGCTCAGCACGACCTGCATAATGCCGAGGCCGAAAATATCCTGCCGCAGCCGCCACAGCCGGTTCGGATGGAGCTCCAACCCAACGAGGAAGAGCAGCATGACGATGCCCAGATCAGCGATCGGGAGGATCGCCTCGGCCCGCCCGACCAGCGCCATTCCCGAAGGTCCGAGCAGCGCTCCGGCGAGGAGATAACCGAGCGTAGCCCCGAGACCGAGCCGGCGGAAGATGGTGACGAAAAGCAAGGCGGCGCCGAGAATGATGACGCCATCGCGAAGGACGATGGTCGCGGCCTCGGCCCCCGCCTCCTGCATCAGTGACGTGCCCTCTCTACCGCGGCGCAGGCGGCCTCGGCCACCGCTTCGAAAGCGAGCAGGATCGAAGGATGGCGCGCGTGGAATGGCCGGGCGTCGCGGAAGAGCTCGAGTCCGGGCCAGTGGCCGGGATCATTGCGTGTGCCCGCGAGGAAGGCGGACAAGGCGTCGCGTGCGGCCGTGAGCTCCGCGGGATTGCGGCCGAGAGCGTGCGCACCCATCAACGCGGCCGACGCCTGACCGAGCGCGCAGGCGCGGACCTCCTGGCCGAGCGCGGCGATCCTCCCCTCCCCGTCCACCACGACATCGACGGTAATGCGGCTGCCGCAGACGGGCGAGCGCTTCTCGACAGTCGCCTGCGGCCGATCAAGCCGGACGTGGTGCGGGATCGACGCTGCGAGGCGCAGCACGTCGCGACTATAAAGGGCCGTGGTCACGGGAGCGATATAGAGGCGGCATGCGGCGAGCGCCACCGGCCGGGCTATGTCCCGTGATGCGAGCTCCTCTTAATTACGGCTAAGCCCGCCGCCAGGTGGTGCCGTCAGGGCCGTCCTCCAAGACTATCCCCTCGCCCGCCAGCTCGGTGCGGATGCGGTCGGCCTCTGCGAAGTCACGCTCGCGCTTGGCCTGCGTGCGCGCCTCGACCAGCCCGTCGATGCGGGCATCGCCTTCGCCCTGGAACCAGGCGGAGGGGCTTTTGGTAAGGAGCCCCATCAGCGCGGCGCTTGCCTTGAGCGTGGCCGGGTCGTCGATCGCGGACAGGCGCGACAAGGCGAGCGGAGTGTTGAGGTCGTCGGAGAGCGCCTCGACCACGCTGCCATCGGCCCCGCCCGCCGCCGCCTCGCCGGCGGCTCGATAGAGCCGGTCGAGCGTCGCCTTCGACTGCGCCACCAGCGCTTCCGACCATTCGAGCGGCTGACGGTAATGCGCCGAGAGCAGGGCTAAGCGAAGCGTCTCGCCCTGATGGCCACGCCCAAGCATGTCGGCGACCGTCACCACATTGCCGAGGCTCTTCGACATCTTCTCGCTGCCGGCCATCGAGAGGAAGCCGTTGTGGAGCCAGTAGCGGGCGAGCGGCGCGCCATCATGAGCGCAACGGCTCTGGGCGATCTCATTTTCGTGGTGGGGGAAGATGAGGTCGAGCCCGCCGCCATGGATGTCGATGGTGCGCCCGAGATGGCGCTCGATCATAGCCGAACATTCGATGTGCCAACCGGGACGACCGCGGCCCCAGGGGCTGTCCCAGCCGATCACTTCGGGCGCCGAGGGCTTCCACAGCACGAAATCGGCCGGGTCCTTCTTGTAGGAGGCGACCTCGACCCGGGCGCCTGCGATCATCGCGTCGCGGTCGCGCCGTCCGAGCGCTCCGTATTCGGGATCCGAGGGAACGTGGAACAGCACATGCCCATCCGCCTCATAGGCATTGCCGCGCTTTATCAGCGCGGCGATGAGGGCGATCATTTCCTCGACATTCTCGGTGGCGCGCGGGGCGAGGGTCGGCGGCTGCACGCCGAGGGCGCCCATGTCCGCCAGATAATGGCGTTCGTAGCGCTCGGTGACGGAAGAAGGCTCGACACCCTCCGCAGCGGCCGCCTCGATGATCTTGTCGTCCACGTCGGTGACGTTGCGGGCATAAACGAGGCTGTCTTCGCCGTAGACGTGCCGCAGCAGACGCGCGAGGACGTCGAACACGACGGCGGGCCGCGCATTGCCGATATGCGCGCGATTGTAGACGGTCGGGCCGCAGACATACAGGGTGACGCGGGCGGGGTCCGTGGGCTCGAACACACGCTTGTCCCGAGCCATCGTATCGTGAAGCCTGATTTCCATCGTCAGTCCTGCGCCTCTTCCGGCTGCGGAGCGCGGCCGCGCCGGGTCTCGACGAAATCGACGACCGCGAGGCCGCTGGCGTGGAGCAGAGGATAGGTGCGCGAATTCGCCATCCATTCGGGGCGTGGGGCGGCGCGGCCATAGACGGTGTCGTAAAAGAGGTTGGCCGCGAGGTAGAGGAGAGTCGCAGCGATCAGGCCTTTCAGGGTGCCGAAGCCCGCTCCAAGCACGCGGTCGACCGGGCCGACCACCGATTTCCTGGTCGCATTGCCCATCCGCCGGGCGATCAGCTTGCCCAGAATGAAGACCACGCCAAAGAGGAGCGCGAAGGCGAGCACCGCCGCGCCCGGATAGCTTCCCACGGGGCCGAGCAGGAATTGGGTCGCGGGGTCGTGGAAGAATTTGAGCGCGACGATCGCCGCCACCCAGGCGAGCAACGCCAGCACCTCGTGCACAAAGCCGCGCAGGAACCCCAGCACGAGCCCGCCGCCAACGAGCAAGAGGACGATGATGTCGAGCGCGGTCAGACCCATCGGCCTTCGCTACGAGCGGCTCAGCAGATGGTCAACGAGCTCGCCCAAGGTACGGAAGCCGGTGAGCACGACCCCGCCCTTCTCGCCCGCAAGAGAGGCGGGCACCAGCGCACGTTCGAAGCCGAGCTTGGCCGCTTCCTTGAGGCGCAGCGCGCCGTGCGCGACGGGCCGGATCTCGCCGGACAGCGAAACCTCGCCGAACGCGACCGTCTCGGCCGGCACGGGGCGCTCGGACAGCGCCGAGACCAAAGCAGCCGCCACTGCCATGTCGGCGGCCGGATCGCTGACGCGGTAGCCGCCCGCGATATTCAGATAGACTTCGGCAGTCGAGAAGCTGAGCCCGCAGCGCGCTTCCAGCACGGCGAGGATCATGGCGAGCCGCCCCGAATCCCATCCCACCACCGCCCGACGCGGCGTGGCACCACTGGCGAGCCGCACCGTCAGCGCCTGGATTTCGACGAGCACGGGGCGCGTGCCTTCGAGCGCCGGAAAGACAGTCGCGCCCGACACCGCTTCGCCGCGGTGCGTCAGGAACAGGGCGGAAGGGTTCGACACCTCGCTCAGCCCCTCTTCCTCCATGGCGAAGACGCCGATCTCGTCGGTGCCGCCGAAGCGGTTCTTGGCGGCCCGGAGAATGCGGTATTGGTGGCTGCGCTCGCCTTCGAACGAAAGCACCGTATCGACCATGTGCTCGAGCACGCGCGGGCCCGCGATCGAGCCGTCCTTGGTGACGTGGCCGACCAGCACCAAAGCGGTGCCCGTCTCCTTGGCGTAGCGGATCAGTTCCTGAGCGGAGGCGCGGACCTGGCTCACCGTCCCCGGCGCGCCTTCGATCAAGTCCGAATGCATGGTCTGGATCGAATCGATCACCAACAGAGCGGGCGGCGCGCCGTCGCCGAGGGTGGTGAGGATGTCGCGCACGGAGGTGGCGGCGGCGAGCTTCACCGGCGCTCCCCCTAATCCCAGCCGGCGCGCGCGCAGGCGCACCTGGTCCGCCGCTTCCTCGCCCGAAATATAGGCGACCGGCAGGCCCCGCGACGCGATATGGGCCGCCGCCTGCAGCAGCAGGGTGGATTTGCCGATGCCCGGATCGCCGCCGATCAGGGTCGCCGATCCGGAGACGAAACCGCCGCCCACCGCGCGGTCGAACTCCCTGATGCCGCTGCTCATCCGCTCCGGCAGAGCGATGTCGCTGTCGAGCCCCACCAGCTCGACCGCGCGCCCGCCCGAGCGCAGGTCGTGGCGCGCCGAAAAAGGCGTTACCACCCCGCCCGCATCCTCGACCAGGCTGTTCCATTCGGAGCAGTCGCCGCACTGGCCCTGCCAGCGGCTGCTCACCGCCCCGCAGGCCTGGCAGACATATCTTTTGCGCGGCTTCGCCATCAACGAAGAGTTAGCGCCCGCCGCGGGCCCGGGCCAGCAGATTTAAGGGAACGCCTTTGCTTTCCCCGCATTGTTCGGAACGTCCCACAGCAACTTGGAGGCGAGTCTTGTTCATCCAGATCCACACCGACAACCAAGTCACCAGCGACAATGATCGCGACACCAAGCTGGAGGAACAGATTCGCCAAAGGCTCGCCCGCTTCGAGGACCGCATCACCGACATCGAAATCCATGTTTCGGACGTAAACGGCCCGCGCGGCGGCGCGGCCGACCTGCGCTGCACGCTGGAAGCGAGAGTGAACGGCGTGCAGCCGGTCGCGGTGGCCGATCATGGATCGACGGTCGACCGGGCCATTCTCGGGGCGACCAAGAAAGCGGCCCGAGCGCTCGACCACCAGCTCGGCAAGCTTAGCGACCGGAAAGGCCACTAGCTGCATCGGCCGGTTGCGCCGTCGCGGAAAGCCCGTCACTGGGGACCGCGATGATCCTCGTCGCCAGCTACAATATGCGCAAGGCGATCGGCACCGACCGGCGGCGCCGGCCCGAGCGCACGCTCGAGGTGCTGAATGAGATCGGCGCCGACGTGATCGCGCTGCAGGAAGCCGACCGGCGTTTCGGCGCCCGGATAAGCGCGCTGCCGCTCCACATGATCGAGCATCACAGCGATTATAAGCCGGTCGATTTCGACACCCGCATCGAAAGCATCGGCTTTCACGGCAACGCGATGCTGGTGAAGAAGGATGTCGAGATCGTCGCCCACGACGTGCTTCACCTCCCCTCGCTGGAGCCGCGCGGCGCCATCCTCGCCGATCTCCGCGTAAAAGGGCAGGAGCTCCGCATCGTTGGCATGCATCTCGACCTTTCCGGCTTATGGCGGCGGAGGCAGGCGAATGCGATCCTCAACCACCTTGCCCATCGCCACGGGAATCCGCCGACGGTGCTGATGGGGGACCTTAACGAATGGAGCGCCTCGGGCGGGTGCCTCCGGGATTTCGCCCACCATCACCGCTTCGCCGATTGCGGCCGAAGCTTCCACGCCCGCCGCCCGATCGCACAGCTCGACCGCATCATGGTGAACGGGCATTTGGAAGTGGTCGAAAGCGGCGCCCACCACAGCTCCACCGCTCGCAAGGCTTCGGACCACCTGCCGATTTGGGCCCGAATCAGGACTGTTTGAGGGCTTCGCTCCGCGTACTCTCGGCTATGAGCGGGGCAGCACATTGTTCGTCTTTGTGCTGCCCGGAAAGCCTCTCCTCCTAAGGCCCGACGTCGGTAACCGGAGCGTCCTCTTCCTTTTCGGAGACGGGCTCGGGCGCTGGCGCGTTGCCGTCGAGCTTCATCCAGTCGCGCGGCGGCAGCTGCAGGATCATGTCCATCACCTCGAATTCTAAGCCGCTCGGTTTGTTGGTGGACGCATTCCAAAGGGCGACCACCCCACTCTTCCGGGCCGGATCGAACATGATGAGCGAGCGGTATCCCGTCACTCCGCCGCGATGGCCGACGATAGTGTGCCCGGCATAATCGTAGCTGCGCCAGCCGAGCCCGTAGCTGGAACTCGCCAGGCGCTCGCGAAAATTGCGCATGCGCCGGAGCTCGGAAGGCGTCTTGACGCGCGGAGCCTGGACCGTCGCCAGCACCTTTGGCGAAAGGATCATTGGATCCAGCCCCATCTGCGCCTGCATCCAGACGGCGAGATCCTTGATCGAGCTGTTGACCCCGCCCGCGGCCGGAACGCTGTAATATGGCTGGGTCACTTCAACGGGCTTCGAATTCTTGCCGCCGCGATGAGGCCGTGCCCAGCTTGGCGCGCTCATCAGCCCCTCGCGCGTCAGCGTAGCCGAATTCATTCCGAGCGGCCGGAACAGCTGCTCGACGACTGCTTGTTGATAGGGCTTCCCCGTCACCCGCTCGACGACGTCGCTTGCCGCGTCATAAGCGACATTCTGATAGCTGTGGCACTGGCCGGGCGGGCAGATCAGGTTGAGCGCCGCCAGCTCGCCCCGCAACAGCCGCGGGTCCATTCCGTCTTCAAGCTTGGAATCGTGCGCATGGGCGAAGATGCCCAGCGTGTGCGCAAGCACGTCGGCGACGGTCGCGCGATGCTCCATGCCGCCGGGCAGCCGCAGCGAAGCCGAATATTTGGCGATCGGATCCGACAGCGACAGCTTACCCTCCTCCGCCAGCTTCGCCACCATGTCGCCGGCGACGCCCTTGGAAACGGAGGCCCAGCGAAAGACGGTGTCGGAGGTGACGAGGTCGCCGCTGCCAGCCACCGTTTCGCCATAGCCTTTGAGGAAGGTGATCTCGCCATTCTCGACAATGCCGACGGCAAGACCAACCATCGCGTTATCGGCCATCAGCGCCTGCAGGCGGCTGTCGAGCCGTCGATAGTCGATCGTACGGGGGGCGTTCCGCTTGGCCTGCTCGATGGCGGCGCGGCGGGCGGCCTGCCGGTCCTCGGCGGCCGCTTGCCCGCCGCCCGAGGTGAACCTCACATGCGTCGCGGCCCAGACAGCGAGCAAAAGCAACAACAGTGCTCCGAAGAGCACGAGCAAGCGTCTGGTCAGCGACCCCTCCTACACTGGGGCTGATGCGGTGGTGAGCCGGCAATAAGCCGCCGGCCCACAGTGTCAAACCGCTTTTGCCCGGAAGGGGGTGAAACGGGAGAAGCTTATCTTATCCGCGCCAGCACCACCCGCGCCGTGCCCGCGCGCACCATCGAAATGCGCTCCGCCGCCGCACGGGAAACATCGAGGATCCGTCCTTTCGAGAAGGGGCCGCGGTCGTTGATGCGAACGACCACGCTCTTCCCGTTCGCCTTGTTGGTGACCTTTAGCTTCGTGCCCATCGGCAGCGTGCGGTGGGCCGCGGTGAGGGCATTGGGATTGAAGCGCTCGCCGCTGGCGGTGCGGTTGCCGGCGAGCTCCGCTCCATAATAGCTGGCGACGCCTTCGCCGATCACGGTCGAATCTTCGAGGGTCTTGTTGTCCGCTTCGGCTTTGCCAGGCTTGGCTTCCTCGATCACCGGTACCATCGGCGCGGGAACGGGCTCAGCTTGCACGGGCTGGACCAGCTGCTGGTCCGGCTGGATCTGGGCCGTTGCGACTTCGCCCTGGACCGGCCCCGGCAGCAATGCCGCCATAGCAAGCGCAAGAACGGACGTCGCACCGCGACGGTGCGTCCGGTTGATTTTCATATGGGGAAACTCGCCCTGTTGTCGTTACGGGGCGGTTATCCGCAACGATCGGCGGAGTCAGTTCCCAATCGTTGAGTCGTTTCGATCCCGCGATGAAAGGCCGGATTAACCCTGATTGGCAAAGGAACTTACTTTTCATCGCCTTATCTGCCACGCTCATCCCATGCGGGAGAAGGAACTGCGGCTGGCGCTGATCTGCTATGGAGGGATTAGCCTTGCCGTTTATATGCATGGAATTACGAAGGAAATCTGGCGCATGGCGAGTGCCAGCCAAGCCTTCCACAGCGGCGGCGGCGCGGCCGCTAACGGCAGCCAGGGCATCTATCAGCGCCTGCTCCGCGCGATTGCGGACGAATGCGGGCTCGAGCTTCGGGTGCTGGTCGATATCCTTGCCGGGGCAAGCGCGGGCGGGATCAATGCGATCTTCCTTGCCGACGCCATATCCAACGGCCGCTCGCTCGATCCGCTGACCGAGCTGTGGCTCGAAAAAGCCGATGTCGACGTCCTCATCGACCCGGAGGTGAGCGCCGTCTCGCGCTTCGCCAAAGCGGCGGCGGTGCCGATCGCCTGGGCCTATTCCGCTCGCCACAGCCGCTCGCTCGATCAGACAGTCGAGGCGGAACATCGCGGTGAAATCAGGACGAAGCTTGCCAATTTCGTGCGCGCGCGCTGGTTCGATCCGCCGTTCGGAGGGGCTTTGTTCACCAACCTTCTCATTGATGCACTCGATGCGATGGCAGCGGCGCCCTCCGGCCCACCCCTCCTCCCGCATTACCAGCCGCTCGACCTGTTCGTAACAGTCACCGATTTTCATGGTTATCCGCAGCGGCTGCGGCTCAATTCCCCCGCGGAAGTGATGGAGACCGAGCATCGCCTGATCGTCTCCTTCCGCGATCCGGGCGGAGCCGAGCGGCGTCTCGCCGAGGCGCCCGAGCTTGCCTTCGCCGCCCGCGCCACCGCCAGCTTCCCCGGTGCCTTTCCGCCCTTTCGAGTGGTCGAGCTGGACGAGGTGCTGAAGACGCGCCGGCGCCGGTGGCCAGAGCGAGAAAGTTTCCTGAAGCGGGCGCTTCCGCGCCACGCCGCGATCGGCGATCCTGACGCGGCGGTACTGATTGACGGCTCGGTGCTCGCCAACGCTCCCTTCCGACCGGCCATCGACGCGCTTCGCAATCGCCCGGCGCGGCGCGAGGTCGACCGGCGCTTCGTCTATATCGATCCCAAGCCCGGCATCCCCAGCGTCCGGCTCTCCTCGGCCGGCGAAAGCGAGCCGCCGGGCTTCTTCGCCACCC
>DATMJS010000241.1:0-5506 GCA_035553755.1 Allosphingosinicella sp. | reverse complement strand
AAAAGCGCGCCCGCGATCGTGCCGCCGCGATCCGCCGCGCCCGCAAGCTCGAGCGCAAGCGGATGGAGCGCGACGGCGTCCGTTAAAGCGGGGTCGCTTCGACGCACTTCGGCGGGCGCGCTTTTCAGACGGCTTCTCGTAATGACGGCGCAGCTTCATCTCGCGGTAGACGCCTTCGCGCTGGAGCTTCTTCTTGAGCGCGCGCAGCGCCTGGTCGACATTGTTATCGCGAACGATGATTTGCATAAGCGGTCGTCACTCTCCGGTCCAAAAGGGTTAGCGGCAGACCCGTCCGGGCTGCCTCTCACAAAGTTGTTAACAGCAATAAAATTGGTTCGCCGCGAGACGGTTCCCGCGCCGTTGCGGGCGCCGATAGCAGCGATGCCCCGCGGTTTCAAGCAGAAGCGGCTCAGGAAGGCGTTTCCAGGGCAGCTAGTCGGCCCTAAAGTGGGTCCATGCGTTTCACCGTCAACGGGCAGCCCGTCGAATATCGGATCGATCCCCGGACCCCCCTCCTCTGGGCGCTCAGGGACGCGTCCAACCTTACCGGCACCAAATATGGCTGCGGCACCGGCGAATGCGGGGCCTGCACGGTTCATATCGACGGCAAGGCCGTGCGCAGCTGCACGGTGACGGTCGCCGAGGTCGAGGGGAGCTTCGTAACAACCATCGAGGCGCTGTCGCGCGACCGCTCGCATCCGGTGCAGCAGGCCTGGGTGGCGGAATCCGTACCGCAATGCGGCTATTGCCAGTCGGGAATGATCATGGCGGCGGCCGCGCTCATCGACCGCAACCCCAACCCGACCGACGCGGAGATCGACGCCGCCATCACCAATATCTGCCGCTGCGGCACCTATCCGCGAATCAAGGAGGCGGTGAGGCGGGCGGGGCGCGTGAAGAGCGGGCAGGAGCAGATCGCCGCCGCCCCGCCCCCCGGCGTCGACCCGACCGACGCCGCGCGCGAGGTGCCGTCTCTCCGAGGAGCCCGTCCTGATGAGGGACGCGAATGACCCCTTCTCCTCATTTCAGTTCAGCAACGGCTCATCCTGCGTGACGCACAGTTCGTCCATGTCGGCGGCGTAGTGCCGGCGGCGAGTAACGAGGAGTTTTACCAAATGCGCAGAGCATTGATCGCTATTTTGATGGGGGCGACGATGGTCACGCCGGTCGCCGCCGCGGCCCAGGAGAGCGAGGAAGGCGGACTGGTCCGGCAGGCCCGGCGCGCCCAGGATCGCGACGATCGACAGGAGCGCCGCCAGGAACGCCAGGAACAGCGCTCCGAATCGGGAGCGGAGCGCCAGGAACAGCGCGTCGAGCGGCGCCGGGAACGGCCCGCCGAGGCGAGTGAGCGCCGCTCCGAAGGGTTTGGCGAGTTCGTGCGCGACCGGGTGCAGCAGGAAAACCGCCGCGAACGGGAAGACCGCCGCGAGGACCGGCGCGACACCCGCAACGATCGGCGTGAAGATCGCGCGGATCGCCGCGACGAACGTCGCGACGTTCGCCAGGACTGGCGCCGGGATCGGCGCGAGGACCGGGCCGAAAGCCGCCGGTGGAACCGCGCTTGGCGGCAGGACCGGCGCTACGACTGGCAGCGCTGGCGCTACGCGAACCGCAGCCTGTTCAGCGTCGGCCGCTATTATTCGCCCTTCCGCAATTACGGATACAGCCGCTTTTCAATCGGCCTCCGGATCGGCTCACCCTTCTATTCGAGCCGCTACTGGATCAACGATCCCTGGCAGTACCGGCTGCCGCCGGCTTATGCCGGCACGCGCTGGGTCCGCTATTATGACGACGTGCTGCTCGTCGACCTCTACACCGGCGAGGTCATCGACGTGATCTACAACTTCTTCTGGTAGCAGCTGAAACGGCCCGGGGCGCCAGCGGCGCTCCGGGCTTTTTGCTTGTAAAGACGGGCAAAGCTGAAGCAGCATGAAAATCCGGCAGGGCGACCCAGGTGTGCGCATGTGGAAGAAAGTTGACCATGTGATAGCCGCAGCCGCGCCATCGAGGATTTAGGAGACAGCGTCCAATGTACCGTCAAGAAATCGGCTCATGGGTAAGCAACCGCCTCCAGAAAGCGCCGGGTGCGCTGAAGCTCCCCAGCCCGAACCTCGAAATCTTCGTCGTCCGCGACTTCCTTACCCGCGGCGAGTGCGATCAGCTGATCGACCGTATCGACATCGTGCGTCAGCCCTCCGGGGTCCTCGGCCACTATCCCGATCCCGATTACCGAACCAGCGAGAGCGGCAATCTCAGTCCGCTCGACCCGCTCGTCGTTTCGATAGAAGCGAAGATCACGCAGCTGATGGGCATCGATCCGTCTCATGGCGAGACTATCCAGGGGCAGCGCTACGCGGTCGGCCAGCAGTTCAAGGCACATCACGATTTCTTCTATACCGACCAGCCTTATTGGGCCGACATGGAGCGGACCGGCGGCCAGCGCACCTGGACCGCGATGATGTTCCTCAACGAACCCGAGGCCGGCGGCCAGACCGCCTTCCCGCGCGTCAACCTCAAGGTCACGCCGCGTGCCGGCAACCTGCTCGCCTGGAACAATCTAAACAAATATGGCGAGCCCAACACCTTCTCGCTGCACCAGGGCATGCCGGTCGAAGCGGGCGTCAAATATGTGATCACTAAATGGTATCGCGAGCGACCCTGGACCCACGCCTGAGCAACGCTTCACCTGCTTGCCAGCACCGGAGCAGCGTTTTACAGAGGCAACACAGTTTCTCAGCCGGAAAGCCCGTCCATGACTTCGATGAAAGCTTTGCTCGCAGCCTCCGCTGCAGCCTTCCTCCTGTCCGCCTGCGCCGCCACTCCGGCTTCCGAAAGCTTGGCAATCGGGGCACCCGCTCCTGCCGCGCAGCAGCCAAGCGAGGGTGAAAAGCTCGCGCAATTGTTCCGCGCAAGCGACGAGGCGAGCCTCCGGCGCAATCCGGTCAGCGCCATCTTCCGCGGCGACATGCGCTATGCCGACCGGCTCGGCGACTTCATCAGCGACGAATATTATGCCGCGGAGAAAGCGGCGGCTGAGGCGGACCTTGCCGCCCTCGCGCGTATCGACCGCTCGCGGCTCAATTCCACCGACCGCATCGCCTACGACGTCTTCAAGTTCCAGACCGAGGATACGCTGAAGGGCTACACGCCCGGTCTCCTGGCGCTGACGGTGGTCCGCCCCGTCAACCACTTCAGCGGCTTCCATACCTTCTATCCCACCTTCGCCTCCGGCGAAGGGGCTGCTCCGTTCAAGACGGTTGAGGATTATGAGAACAACCTGAAGCGGCACCGCGACTATGTGATCTATCACGACCGCGCGATCGGCCGCTTCCGCCAGGGTATCGCCTCGGGTGTGGTCGACACGAAGCTCACCATCCGGAACGTCATCGAGCAGCTCAACCTGCAACTGGCCGAAAAGCCCGAGGAATCGCCCTTCTTCGCGCCCACGCGCAAATTCCCCGCCGCTTTTCCCGAGGCTGACAAGACGCGGCTCCGCGCCGCCTATCTCACTTCAGTCCGCGAGGACATATATCCGATGTACGCGCGGCTGCGGGACTTCCTGCAGTCGGAATATCTGCCCCGCGCCCGCGACGGCGTCGGCCTTGTCCACATGATGGGAGGAGCGACGCTCTACGATCGGCTGATCGAGAGCACGACCACGCTGCCGCTGAAGGCGGACGAGGTCCACTCGCTCGGCTTGGGCGAAGTGGCGCGAATTCGCGGACAGATGGAAGCGATCAAGAACGAGGTCGGCTTCAAGGGCACGTTGCAGCAATTCTTCGACCATCTCCGCACCGATCCCAAGTTCAAGCCCGCTTCGCGCGAGGCGCTGCGCGACGGCTATTATGCGATCGGCAAAAGGGTCGATGCGCGGATCAAGGAGCAGTTCTCGACAATCCCCAAGAGCCCGCTCGAAATCCGCGCGGTCGAGCCTTTTCGCGAAAAGACCGCCGCCGGCGGCTCCTATCAGCAGGGTACGCCCGACGGAACGCGCCCAGGCGTCTTCTACTACAACGCCTACGATCTGCCGTCGCGGACCACCTTCGGCATGGAGACGCTCTACCTACACGAAGGCTCGCCGGGGCATCATTTCCAGATCAGCCTCGCTCAGGAGAACGAGGCGCTGCCCGCCTTCATGCGCTTCGGCGGCAACACCGCGTTCGTGGAAGGCTGGGCGCTCTACGCCGAGACGCTCGGGCCGGAGCTGGGCCTGTTCACCGACCCTTATCAGCGTTTCGGCCATCTCGACGACGAGATGCTGCGCGCTATGCGGCTGGTGGTGGACACCGGCATCCATGCCAAGGGCTGGACCCGCGATCAGGCGATCGAGTACATGCTCTCCAACTCAGGCATGGGCAAAACCGACGCTACCGCCGAGGTGGAGCGCTACATTGCCATTCCCAGCCAGGCACTCGCCTACAAAATCGGCGCGCTCACCATCCAGCGGCTGAAGGCGAAGGCGAAGACCGAGCTCGGCGCTGCCTTTGACCCGCGCGAATTCCACGCCCAGGTGCTGATGACGGGCTCGCTGCCTCTGACCGTGCTCGAGAGCAAGATCGACGACTGGATCGCTTCAAAAAGGAGCTGACCCCCCTTGGCCGCGCCGATCGCGAGGCGGCGCGGCCGATGCGGCGCATCGCTGCGCTGGACATCAGTCCGAAAGGGGTGGACCGGGCGCTAGAACGCGCGGCCTGGCGGGGAGTGCCGGATTTCGATCCGCTCCCGTGCCGAAATGCGCGACGGACTGGCAAAAATGCAACGGTGGCGCTCAGCGGGCTAGATCCCTCTCATCGAGCCGGACCGCAGGCCGGTTCTTCACCTCCTTCTTGACGAAGCTCGTCTCATACCGACGGACCGTTGGATCCGCCGCGAGGAAGCTGTCCGCAAAGTCATTGAACGCGGCCATGTTGCGCGTCACCACCAGCAGCAGCAGGTCGAACGGGCCGCTAATATTGAGCAGCAACTGAACCTCCGGCGCTTCGGCCAGCTTAGCCCGTAGCGACGCTATACCCTTCTCTTCCGCATGCTCGTGCGCCTGGATGTGGATCACCGCCCGTAGCCGGTTCTCGACAAGACGGGGCGACAGGATGGCAATATCGGCGGCGATCATCCCCTCCTCGCGCAGCCGGCGCAGCCGGCGGGTGATCGCGGAAGGAGAGAGCGGCACTTCGCGGGCGAGCATTTCCGCAGTGGCGACGTTGTTGGATTGTAGGAGGTTCAGAAGCGCGATGTCGAACCTATCCAGTGTTTTACTCATATAATGCACCATGATCGCTCTTTCCGCACGAAATCAGTGCGGAAGTCTTCCTAAATTCGCACAAAAGCCGCCGTCGCCAAGGCATATAGCTTCCCCAAGGTCGTGCTTTGTGGAGATGAACCCGTGCCGAAGCAGGTTGCAACGATAATCGCCCTCGCCCTCGCCTCTAGCGCCGTAATAGCGCAGGCGTCCCAGCAACAGGAGGCAGCCGTGTCCGCTCCCGCGTTCGATCCCACCCAGGCAAGGTCG
>DATMJS010000240.1:0-2208 GCA_035553755.1 Allosphingosinicella sp. | reverse complement strand
GCGCTGTTGAAGCGCTCGCGCATGTCGCGCACGAAGGTCGGCGCGGTGAACAGGTTGTCGAGCGGGATGTCGAAGAAGCCCTGGATCTGGCCGGCATGAAGGTCGATCGACAGCACCCGGTTCGCCCCGGCGACGGTGATGAGGTTCGCCACCAGCTTCGCCGAGATCGGGGTGCGCGGACCCGGCTTCCGATCCTGCCGGGCATAGCCGAAATAGGGGATGACCGCCGTGATCCGCCGGGCCGACGAGCGCCTCAGCGCGTCGATGCAGATCAGGAGCTCCATCAGATTGTCGTTGGCCGGATAGGCGGTCGACTGGACGACGAACACGTCCTCGCCGCGGACATTCTCCTGGATTTCGACGAACACTTCCTCGTCGGCGAAGCGGCGAACCGCGGCTTCGGTGATCGGCAGCTCCAGATAGCGCGCAATGTCCCTCACCAGCGGAAGGTTCGAGTTGCCCGACATCAATTTCATGAGATTGGTTCCCGCATTCGCCCTCGCTCTCATAAGCGGCGAGGAGGGGAAGGCAAGGGCGTTGCCGCAGGGGCCGAGCCAGCCTAGACGCTGCGCCCATGAACGCTGTCACCCGCTTCGCTCCCTCGCCCACCGGCCGCCTTCACGTGGGCAATATCAGGACGGCGCTCCACAACTGGCTGTGGGCAAGGAAGTGCGGCGGCAGGTTCATCCTCCGCCTCGACGACACCGACGCCGAGCGGTCGAGCGAGGAATATGCGCAGGCGATCCGCGAGGATCTCGCCTGGCTCGGCATGACGCCGGACGAGGAATATCGCCAGTCGGAGCGGTTCCACCTTTATGAAGCGGCGCTCGCGAAGCTGCACGCGATGGGCCGCGCCTACCCCGCCTACGAGACCGCTCAGGAGCTCGACCTCAAGCGTAAGGTGCAGCTTTCCCGCGGCATGCCGCCGGTCTACGACCGAGCTGCGCTGGCGCTGACCGACGAGAACCGGGCGCAGCTCGAGGCCGAGGGGCGGCGGCCGCACTGGCGGTTCAAGCTCGACCATGACAAGCCGATCCACTGGTATGACGGCATCAGGGGCGAGCAGAATTTCGACCCGCACCTCCTTTCCGATCCCGTCATCCGCCGCGAGGACGGGAGCTGGCTCTACATGCTGCCGAGCGCCGTCGACGATATCGACATGAACATCACCCATGTCGTGCGGGGCGAGGACCACGTCACCAATACGGGCCTCCAGATCCAGATGTTCGAAGCGCTGGGAGCGCCCGTTCCAGCATTTGCCCATGCCGCGCTGCTGACCGGGTCCGAGGGCAAATTGTCGAAGCGGCTCGGCTCGCTCGGAGTCGAGGCGATGAAGGAAGCCGGGATCGAGCCCATCGCCTTGCTCGCCAAGCTCGCCCGCATCGGCACCAGCCAGCCGGTCGAGCCCGTCACGGGGCCGGAGCCGCTGATCGAGGGTTTCCATTTCGAATGCTTCGGCCGCGCTCCCGCCCGCTTCGACCTGGAGGAGCTGGCGAGCCTCAACGCGCGCATCGTCCACCAGCTGTCTTACGAAGCCGTGGCGGACCGGCTGCCGGAGGGAATGGGGCCAGAGGACTGGGCGGCGATCCGCCCGAACCTCAAGACGGTGGCGGCGGCGGCGGACTGGTGGGAGATCCTCCACGGCCATATCGAGCATGAGGCGGCGAGCGAAGACCGGGAGTTCCTCCGTGCGGCGGCGGAGGTCGCCGGGGCGGTCGAGTGGAGCCGCGCTCCCTGGGCCGAGCTCACCGCTCGGCTGAAGGAAGCCACCGGCCGCTCGGGCAAGGCGCTGTTCCTGCCGCTCCGCCTCGCCCTCACCGGGCGCGCCAGCGGACCCGAAATGGCCGCTCTCCTCCCGCTCATAGGCCGGGCGGAAGCCGTCAGCCGGTTGCGCGCCGCCGCGGGCTGAGCCCAGCCCCTTCCCTCAGCAGCTGAGGAACAAAGGGTATAGTATATCATTATGTAATGATGTAACGTACCTCATGCAGCCGGAAAAGCCGGCGCGAAGCAGCAAGGAGAGTTGCCATGGCCGAAGGCGGTTTTCTCGAGCGGCGGCGGGTGAGCCCGTCCAGCCTCACCATCGTCATCCTGCTTCACAGCGCGGCGATCACCGCCCTCGCCATGTCGAAGATGAACATCGTCGATCTCACCAAGAAGACCAAGACCGAGGTTTACGACGTTCCGATCCCGCCCGATCCGGAGCCGGTC
>DATMJS010000239.1:0-2715 GCA_035553755.1 Allosphingosinicella sp. | reverse complement strand
CCAGAATGGGCGCAAGATGTCGAAGTCGATCGGCAATGTTGTCGATCCGCTTGCGATCATCCGCGACAATGGCGCCGACATCCTCCGCCTCTGGGTCGCCTCGACCGACTATTTCGAGGATGTCCGGATCGGCAAGGAAGTACTCGCCGGCACGTCGGACGCCTACCGCAAAGTCCGCAACACCTTCCGCTACCTGCTCGGCGCACTCGCCGACTTCAGCGAGAAGGAGCGGGTCGCCCCCGGCGATATGCCGGAGCTCGAACGCTGGGTGCTCCACCGGCTTGCCGAACTCGACGCCGAGCTGAAAGCGGCGGCCGAAGGCTATGAGTTCAACCGCTACACGCGGCTGCTCACCACCTTCGCCAATGACGACCTTTCCGCCTTCTTCTTCGATATCCGCAAGGACGTGCTCTATTGCGATATAGGCCCCAGCCTGCCGCAGGGTTCGTTGAAACGCCGCGCCTACCGCACCGTCCTCGACTTGACCTTTCACGCGCTGGTCCGCTGGCTGTCGCCGATCCTCTGCTTCACCGTCGAGGAAGTGTGGGCGAGCCGCTATCCGGACGGAGCCTCGGTGCATCTATTGGAATGGCCGGAGATCGACCCCGCCTGGCGCGATCCGCCGCTGGGCGACAAATGGGACTTGCTCCGCGCGCTCCGCACCCGGGTCACCGAAGCGATCGAGCCGATGCGCCGCGACAAGATCGTGCGCTCGAGCCTGGAGGCCGAGGTGGGGCTGACGCTCGCTCAGCCGGAGCTGATGGCGGCGGTGCGGTCGGTGGACTTCAACGAGCTGTGCATCGTCTCCGGCCTCACGGCGGAGGAGGGCGAGCACGACCGGGTGTCGGTCGAAAGGACGGAACATGAGAAATGCGGGCGCTGCTGGCGGCTCCTTCCGGAGGTCAAGGAAGACGGCGCGCTCTGCGCCCGCTGCGACGAGGTGCTGAATGGCTGAGAACGCGTCCGCCTTGCCCCGCGAACGCATCGGAGAGCGAAACCACCGCACCCTCGCCTTCGGCATCGCCGCGTTCGTCTTCGCGCTCGACCAGCTCAGCAAATGGGTGGTGATCTCGATACTGGACCTCCGCGAGCGTCTGGTCATCGACCTCCTCCCCATCTTCGATCTGCGCTGGGTCGAGAATTACGGCGTCTCGATGGGCTTTCTCACCGCCAGCACCGACACCGGGCGCTGGCTGCTGGTCGCCATGACAGCGGCGATCGCGATCGGCGTCCTCATCTGGCTGTGGCGGGAGAAGAACCGCGGCGATGCGATCGCGCTCTCGCTCGTGCTCGGCGGCGCGCTCGGAAACATTGTCGATCGCATCCGCTACGGCTATGTCGCAGACTTCGCCGATCTCCATTTCGGGGAATGGCGGCCATTTTTGGTCTTCAATGTCGGCGACGCAGCGATTACCATCGGCGTATTGCTATTGGTCGTGCGGGCGCTCCTGACGCGCGACAACAAGGCTCCGGGCAAGCCCGGGAACCCAGACAAGGAAGTATGAACATGCGTATCGCGACCCTCATTCTGGCGGCATCGTCCGCGGCTTTGCTCGCGGGCTGCGCGAGCGGCGGCGGCATCTTCGGCCGCGAGCGCCCCGACGAATTCGCCGTCAGCCGCGGCGCGCCGCTGGTCGTGCCCCCCGATTTCGCGCTGACTCCGCCGCGCCCGGGCCAGCCGGTGCCGATCGGCACCGACAGCCGCGCCCAGGCGATCGAGGCCCTGTTCGGCGGCCCCGCCCCGCGCAGCACCTCCGAGCAGCAGGTTCTGGGCCAGGCCGAGCGCGATCGCGCCGCCCAGGGCGCCCGCTCGGTCGCCGGCGATCCGGGGACGACCGTGGTCGACAAGGGCCAGGTCACCCAGACCATCCTCGCCGTGCCCGAAGGCGACGGCCAGGAAGCGCGGGTCTCCACTCCCCAATAAGCTTAACCCCCTTTTGCGCGAGCGAAGGGTCTTTCGTTAGCAATTCCTTAGCGGCCGGCCTCTTAGCCTGGCCGGATGAGCAATCCGCAGCACGCTTTCGCCGAATCGGCCCTTGTCGATGCCGGCCGCCATTATGCCCGGCTCCGTCACGTGCTGGGCCTGGTCGAGCGGATCGCCGGACGGTCAAACGGCGACGAGACCACGCTCGACGAAAGCGCACGGGTGAGCGGTGCCTACGGCCATGCCAGTCCGGTGACTCAGCGGCGCTTCGATACGATGGCGGCGGAAGTCTCCGGCTGGTCAGCGGCCGGCATGGACGCCCTCGCCTGTGCCCAGGATCCGCACCGCCCGCCCAGTGCCGCCGCGGCGGTTCTTGCCGACGAACTCGACCGCGCGCTCGTGCAGATGGCCCGGCTGCTGCGCCTCTAGGCTTCGGGCGGCGGCCCAGGGTGGCCCGGCTGCGCGGGCCACTCCTTGATCCGGATGTCGCGCTGCGGGAACGGGATTTTGATTCCGTTTTCCTTGAACAGCACCCACAGGCGGTTGAGGATTTCGGATTGCACGTTGCCGACCCCCGCCTCCGGATCCTTGATCCAGACCAATATGTCATGGTCGACCGAGCTTTCGCCGAACTCGCGCAGCCAGACGTTGGGCGACGGCAAGGAGCATTTGATCCCCAATGAAAATTTAATGACCCAGGAGGTCGAGAACTGGTCCTATTCGACCTCGAACGTTCGCGTTCATATCCCGGTGGGCGTCAGCTATGACAGCGATCTCGCGCTCGCCCAGCG
>DATMJS010000238.1:0-9846 GCA_035553755.1 Allosphingosinicella sp. | reverse complement strand
CCGCATGGGCCTCGGCCGCGACCTATCGCGGGTCGGACAAGCGCGGCGGCGCCAACGGCGGGCGCATCCGCTTGGAGCCGCAGCGCAATTGGGAGGTGAACGAGCCCGCCGAGCTTGCCAGGGTGCTCAGCGTCTATGAGGGCATTCAGGCCGATTTCGGCGGCAGGGTCAGCATGGCCGACCTGATCGTGCTCGGCGGCTCGGTGGGGGTCGAGCAGGCGGCAAGGGCTGCCGGGTACGACATCGAAGTGCCTTTCGCCTCGGGGCGCGGAGACGCCTCGCAGGAGCAGACCGACGTCGAGGGCTTCGCGGTGCTGGAGCCCAAGGCCGACGGCTTCCGCAACTATCTCCAGGTCGAGTTCAACGTTCCGACCGAGGAACTGCTGGTCGACCGCGCGCAGCTGATGCAGCTCAGCGCTCCGGAGATGACGGTGCTGGTCGGCGGCCTGCGGGTGCTTGGCGCCAATCATGGCGGCTCACCCCACGGCGTCTTCACCGATCGGCCGGGGCAGCTCACCAACGACTTCTTCCGCAACCTGCTCGACATGGGAACGGCCTGGAAACAGGTGGACGACCATGCGGACGAAGTCTTCGTCGGCACCTGCCGCAGGACGGACGAGCAGAAGTGGACGGCGACGCGCACCGACCTTGTCTTCGGCTCGAATTCGCAGCTGCGCGCGATTTCCGAAGTCTATGCTTCCGACGATGCCGGCGAGAAGTTCGTCCAGGACTTCGTCATGGCTTGGACCAAGGTGATGAACGCCGACCGTTTCGACCTCGCCGATCCCCGCTGCCACGCTCCGGAGGAGGCCGCATGATTTGACCGCCGCGGCTGGCCGGCCGCGGCGTAGGCGGAGGAGGATGGCCATGCGCCTGCGCGACGTCGATCGCCTGGATTCCACCCGGACCTACTGGGTGCCGACGGTGGTTTCGCCGGAGCGGGACTGGCCCGGCGTTCCGGGCTGCCGCCGGGGCGCCAGGTTCATGGTCGACAGCCGCACGCTTCGGGCGAGCCGGGAGGAGTTCGAAGCGTTTGACAGTCAGCTGAGCTGTCTCAACTGGATCATGAAGAACCGCGCTCGGCTCAACCTGACGCTTCCGGGCGCAAGGATACGCGCCGTCCCGCTCGACCGATGGCTGCTGGGCCTGGACTGAACCCGAATCCGGTAATCTGAAAGAGCTCGCCGCGACGACTCGTGGCGCACCGCTGTCAGACTATTTTTGGAATCCTATTTGCCTGAGACCCCCGAAAGGGAGGCCGCCCCTGTGAGGCGGCCCCGCAGGATGCTCTCCAAACGGCTCAGCGCTGTTCGCTGCCGCGATCGTTCTGCTGGCGGTTCTGGCCGCCCTGCTGCTGACCGGATTGACCGCCCTGCTGCTCCTGCTGATCGAACTGGCCGCCCTGGCCGCCTTGCTGTTGCTGACGGTCCTGCTGGCCGGATTGGCCCTGGCCGCCCTGCTGCTGTTGCTGCTGACGGTCCCGGTCCTGCCGCTGCTGGTCGCCCTGCTGCTGACGGTCTTGGCCGCCTTGCTGCTGTTGCTGTTGCTGTTGCTGTTGCTGACGGCTGGGGTCCTGATTTTGCTGATTTGCCATCTTCCTGGCTCCTCTCTGGCGGTGCCGAAACTGACACAGATTAATAACGCCCTTGCGGCTCCCGCCGTTCCCCTTCGGCGCGATTTGAGGGGTCGACTCCGGGGCGGGTTCCCGCCTAGGCGAAGATGCGATGACCTACTGCCTCGGCATGCGGCTTGAAGCGGGCCTGATCATGATTGCCGACACGCGCACCAATGCCGGCGTCGACAATTTTTCCTCGTTCAAGAAGCTCCACACGCTGGCCGACGAGCCCGGCCGGCAGATTTTCGCCTGCACGGCGGGCAGCCTGTCGATGAGCCAGTCGGTGATCGGCCTCGTTCAGGAGGGTCTCCCCGCGGCTGAAGCGGGCGAGCTCGGCGGCGGCGAGCTGGCGCGCACGCTCCACGGCGCCACCACCATGTTCCGAGCCGCCCAGCTGATCGGCGAGGCGGTGCAGATCGCCAACGAAACCGTCGGCGCGGCGCTCCGCAAGATCAACATCGAAAGCTGGGTCTCGCTGCTGCTGGGCGGGCGAATCGGCGACGGTCCGCCGATGCTGTTCCTCATCTACAATGCCGGCAACTTCATCGAATGCACGCCCGAGGTCCCCTTCCTCCAGATCGGCGAAACCAAATATGGCAAGCCGATCCTCGACCGCGGCCTCACATACGCGACGCCGTTGCACGAGGCAGTGAAGTTCGGCTTCCTCTCGTTCGACAGCGCGATGCGCTCCAACCTGGGCGTTGCCCGGCCGCTCGACCTGATGGTTATGCCGACCGACCGCAAGGCGCCGGTCCTCACCCGCCGCATCGAGGAGAATGACCCCTATTTCGACGATCTGTCGGAGCGGTGGGCAAGATACCTGCACCAGGCGACGGAGGATATTCCGAACCCGCCCTGGATGGGGTGAAGCGGCGCAGGAGGACGGCCATTCCGCATCGCCGCCGCAACCACCTCAAGGCGGAGCCTGACACCGAAGCGGGGCAGTTCGCGTTGAATTGAGAGCGCCCGCACGGTAAGCCGAAGGAGGGCGCAGCGGCCCGCCACCACCAGAACAATCATTGCGGGGTTTCGCCACCACCCTGCTGGAAGTCGAAGGCAGGCTCCTGTCTCTGGCGCCCGCTCGGGCCGCCGATATTGTAGGTGAGGCCGAAGAGGACGATCCGCCCCGCTCCGCGTTGGGTGAAGCGGTCGCGGAGCGTCGGCGTCTCGAAGACCGCGACTTGGCGGGCGCTGTCCAGCACGTTCTGGCCGGTAAGGAGGAGGCTCAGCCGGTCATTGACCTTGCGGCGGTAGCCGAGGTTCATGATGCCGCTCGACTTGCGATAGCCCTGCGGCAGCAGCTGCTTGCCCGCATAGACGGCGTTCAGCTGAAAGAAGTCTTTAGGCGTCGGTTGCCAGCTGAGGTTGGACCGGATCGTCCCGGTGGTGCCGGAGCGGGGTGCCGAGACGCCGCCGATGCGTGGGTCGATCTCCTGCCAGAGGAAGGTGCTGGACGCATTGTAGCTGAGCGTCTTGCTGAGCTTGCCGTTGGCGATCAGCTCGATGCCCGTTCGAACGGCGGTGGCAAGGTTGGCGCGGGTGGTGAGGAAAACGCCGCCGCCAAGATCGCTGATGATGTCGGTCACGCCGCCCGTCGAGCGACGGTAGAAGCCGGTCATCGAATAGAAGGTGCCGGCCTTGCGGTGCTGCCAGGCGAGCTCGAAGGAATCGGTGACCTCCGGCCGCAGCGCAGGATTGCCGCGGCGGACGTTCAGGGGGTCGATATAGAAGGTGTAGGGGTTGAGGTCCTGCGGCGAGGGGCGCTGAATGCGACGGCTGTAGCTGCCGCGCAGCTGATCCTCCTTCGTCAGCTCGTAGCCGAGGTGAAGCGTCGGATAGACGCGGAAATAGTCGCGTTCGATACGGACCGCTTCGGTGAGCTGGTCAAGCTCGGTCTCCACCTGTTCGAGGCGGAGGCCGGCTTGGGTGTCGAGCTTGCCCATGTCGAACCTGTAGGTGCCGTAGAAGGCGTGGATCAGCTGGTCGTAGTCGAACTCGTTGGTGAGGCCGGGGACCGGAAGCAGCGCATCGAGGCTCGCGCCGCGAGCGCCGAGATAGTCGAATTCCGCGCGGCTGAGATTGCCTTGGTAGCCAAGGTTCAGCGAACCCTCCTCCCCTACCGGCTTCTTATAGTCGAACTTGAGGTTGTAGTCGCCGCGGTCGCCCGAGTTGCTGATGCGCTCATAGGCCGGCTGAGCGGCCGCGAACCTGGTGACCGCCTCGACCTGACGATCAAGGCGGCCGCTCTCGACCTCTAGATCGGCGACAAACTCATGCTGCTTCCCGGGCAGGGTGCGGCGCCAGGAGGCGCGCCCGCTGAGGCCGCGCTGAAGGAGATCGATCTCGGAATCGCGCTCGAAGGAAGAGGCGGCATTCTGGCTGGTGAAGATGTCCTCCCGCTCGACGTCGCCGCGGCCTTCGCGATAATTGAACTCGGTGCTGAGCCGGTTCTTCTTGTCGAGGTCGTAATCGGCCGCGATCCGGCCGGTGCGCGCCGACATTGTGTTGTCGATGTCGGATTCCTGGCGGCTCGACGCGAAGGCTCCGGTTGCGGGATTGAGGCGCTCACGCAGCTGCGTGGCGCTCGCGTCGGTGGTGAAGCGGCGGTAGCCGAGGTCGCCGGTCAGCGTCAGCGGGCCAGTGGATTGGGCGCCGCTCAGGTTGAGCGCGCCTCGGCCCTCACCGCCCACGGTCGCGCGAATTGAGCCGGTGCGTGTGTCCTTGCGCACCTGCCTGGTGACGAGGTTGATGACCCCACCCGAGCCTTCGGGGCTCATCGCCGCGGAGGGGTTGGTGATCACCTCGACGCGCTCGACCCGGCTCGCCGGCATCGACAATATGGCGTCTCCGCGCGATTCCCCGCGCAGCATGGCGGACGGACGCCCGTCGATCAGGATCTCCACGCCCGGATCGCCGCGGAGGCTGACGCGGCCCTGAAGGTCGACTTCCACGCCGGGGACTGCCCGCAACGCGTCGGCCAATGTGCCAGTCTGGACCTGCAGGTCGTTCGCGACATTGAAGCTTACGCGGTCCGGGGAGGCGATGACCTCGGCACGCGTGCCTGTGACCACCACTTCCTCAGAGGTTGTCGGCCTGGCCTGCGCGCCCTCGCGCGGAGGTGCGGGCGGGGCCGGTGCGGTCTGCGCCTGCGCCAAGCCGGGCGCCGCCAGCGAGACTGCAACGGCAAGAATAGAGCTGTGGAGGTGGAATGACCTGCTATGCATACTTGTGACTACCTTCGAAAAAAGCCGGCGTCGCCGAGCCGTGGACGGTGAGGGACCGCGAACCCCGAGCCTCTTTTGCCGCTCTCCGGGTGAGCGGCATGAGCGATTGGTGAGATTTTGCTGAATGGCGATTGTGGGGACGAGATCCACGGTCGAACAGCAGGCCTCCTCCTGATCGGCAATGGAGAGACGTAGGCGTTCCACTATCGATCAGGTCCCCGCCGCATCTGTATTACTGTACTATGTATGTAGAGCAGCAAAGCAGATGCTGGTCAAGAGGTTCCCACTACCGGCCCCATCTGTGGGTCGCTATCCGATCCGGTGGTACTGGAGGGTTTGCAGCGCGACGCCAACTTTGAGGCCGCTTCGCCGCCGCAGGCGGACTAAACGAGCCGCGACTGCTTCACCGCCGCCTCGATGAAGCTGGCGAACAAGGGATGCGGCTCGAACGGCTTCGACTTCAGCTCCGGATGGAACTGCACGCCAACGAACCAGGGATGATCCGGCCGCTCGACGATCTCGGGAAGCGCGCCGTCCGGGCTCATGCCTGAGAAGATGAGGCCGCCTTTCTCCAGCGCCCCCCTGTAGTGGATGTTGACTTCGTAGCGGTGGCGGTGGCGTTCGCTGATCGTGTCGGTGCCATAGATGGTGCGGACGATCGAATTGCCGCCGAGCTTTGCTTCATAGGCGCCGAGGCGCATCGTACCGCCCATGTCGCCGTTCGCCTCGCGGCGCTGCTGCAGCCCCTCGGGGCTCATCCATTCGGTGATCAGGCCGACCACAGGCTCGGCGCAGTCGCCGAATTCGGTCGAGGAGGCACCCTCTATGCCCGCAGTGTTCCGCGCGCCTTCGATGCAGGCCATCTGCATGCCGAGGCAGATGCCGAAGAAGGGAACTCCGCGCTCGCGCGCAAACTGGACGGACGCGATCTTGCCCTCGCTGCCCCGCTCACCGAAACCGCCGGGCACAAGGATGGCGTGCATCGGTTCGAGCTGCGGCGCGACCTCAGCGGCGCCGTCCTCGAACAATTCGGCGTCGAGCCACTTGATGTTGACCTTGACGCGGTTGGCAATGCCGCCGTGGACCAGCGCCTCGGTGAGGCTCTTATAGGCGTCCTGGAGGCCTACATATTTGCCGACCACTCCGACCGTCACTTCACCTTCCGGGTTTTCGAGCCGGTCGATGATGTCGTCCCAGCGGGAGAGATCCGGATCGGGCGCGCCCTCTATTCCGAAGGCGCGCAGCACCTCGGCGTCCAGGCCTTCGCCATGATATTGGAGCGGGACCGAATAGATGCTCTTGGCATCCAAGGCCGGAATGACCGCTTCCTTCCGAACGTTGCAGAATTGCGCGATCTTGGCGCGCTCGCCGTCGGGGAGCGGCCGGTCGACGCGGCAGAGGAGGAGGTCGGGCTGAATGCCGAGGGAGGTGAGGTCGCGTACCGAATGCTGTGTGGGCTTGGTCTTGAGTTCGCCCGCGGCGGCTATGTAGGGGACCAAGGTGGTGTGGATCGAGACGGTGCGCTTCCGGCCCTGCTCATCGGTGCCGAGGTCGTTGCGAAGCTGGCGGATCGCCTCGATGAAGGGAAGGCTTTCAATGTCGCCGACGGTGCCGCCTATCTCGCAGATGATGAAATCATGGCCTTCGGTTTTGGCGGTGGCGAATTCCTTGATCGCGTTGGTGACGTGCGGGATCACCTGGACGGTCGCGCCGAGATAGTCGCCGCGCCGCTCCTTGGCGATGATGTTCGCATAAATGCGGCCCGTGGTGACATTGTCCGACTGGCGCGCGGCGACGCCTGTGAAGCGCTCGTAATGACCGAGATCGAGATCGGTCTCGGCGCCATCGTCGGTGACGTAGACCTCGCCATGCTGATAAGGCGACATGGTGCCCGGATCGACGTTCAGATATGGATCGAGCTTGCGGATTCGGACCGTGAAGCCGCGTGCCTGGAGGAGCGCGGCGAGCGAAGCGGCCATCAGGCCTTTGCCAAGCGATGAGACCACGCCGCCGGTGATGAAAATGAACCGCGCCATGGGAGTTGAGGCTTAAGGGGATTAGGCGAGGGGGCGCAAGGCCAATCCGGTCGAAGTGGTACTTCGACCGGGTTTTTTCTGGGGATTATTGAGCCAGCGGCACCTGGCCGTTCGCTTCCGGAACCGGAGTGGGCATTTGCGGGGCGATGCTGTTGGTGACCGGTGTGCCGTCCTGGGGCGCAGGCGCGGCCGGAGTGATGCCGGGGATCGCGCCGGGGGTGGTCAGCGGGACCTGGCCCGGGGCGGTCGCGGGCGCGCCGGGGGCGCCCTTGGCAAGCGAGGTGTCGATGTTCGCGGGCGCGCGGTCGACCGCGGCAAGGCCGGCGAGCGCGATCGACAGGATCACGAACAAGGTGGCGAGCACCGCTGTCGCGCGAGTCAGGAAGTCGGCCGCCCCGCGCGCGGACATCAGCCCGGACGAATTGCCGCCGACGCCAAGCCCGCCGCCTTCCGAGCGCTGCATCAGGATGACGATCACGAGCGAGGCGGCGACGATCGTCTGGACGATGAGGAGGAAGGTGAACATGAAATATCCCAGGGTGGGACTTTGATGGGGTCCCTAAGTGAATTGATGCGGGCGATCTAGTCTATTGGGCGGCGAGGTTCAACCGCTTGCCGCCGCCGCTTCTATGATCGGAACGAATTGTGCGGCGGTGAGGCTGGCGCCGCCGACAAGGGCGCCGTCGACATTGGCGGTAGCGAAGAGCTCGGCGGCGTTGCCGGCATTGACCGAGCCGCCGTAGAGGATGCGGACGCCCTCCCCGACATGGCCGCGGATCGCCGCGTGCATTTCGGCGACGTCCCGGGGGGTGGCGGTCCTGCCGGTGCCGATTGCCCAGATCGGCTCGTAGGCGACCACCAGCTCGCCCTCCCCCGCCTGCTCCGGGAGCGAGCCCTGGAGCTGGCGCGTCACCACCGCGACATGCTCGCCCGCCTCACGCTCGGCCTCGCTCTCGCCGACACAGACGATCGTGAGCAGGCCGGCGGCGAGCGCGGCTTCGGCCTTCATCCGGACCAGCTCGTCACTCTCGCCCTGGTCGGCGCGGCGCTCCGAATGGCCGACGATGACGAGGCTCGCACCCGCCTCCCGAAGCATAGGCACCGAGACGTTGCCGGTATGGGCGCCGCTGGCCTTGTGGTGGCAGTCCTGCGCGCCGATGGCGAAGCCGGGCGCTCGGGCGGCGGCGGGCGCGATCAGGGTGAAGGGCGGGCAGAGCGCGACATCGACATTCGGATTGGCCGCAGCCGCGGCGGCGATCGCCTCGACCTCGCCCAAGGCTTCCAACGAGCCGTTCATCTTCCAGTTGCCGGCGATCAGCTTGCGGCGCACCCTCTTCTCCCCTTTGTATGAGTGGCCGCGCCTAGCAAGCCGGACGAGGCTAGCCAAGCTTGCCGCGACCTCCGGGGCTTTCTATGAGGGCGCCCAACCGCCTCATTGTCTGGATCGTTGCCCCATGTTCTCCTTCTTCCGCCGCGGCGCTACCGCAAAGGTCATGCTGGCCTTCCTGGGTCTCGCCCTGTTCGCCATGGTCATCACCGGCTTCGGCACCGGCGGCAGCGGGATCGGAGGGCTTGGCGGGCCCGGCGGCGGTACGGTCGCCGAAGCGGGCGGCGAGGAAGTGACCGCGCAGGAAGTGACCGACCAGGTAAACCGGCAGCTCACCCGCGCCCGAGAGCAGCAGCCCGAGCTCGACATGGCCAGTTTCCTGCGCGGCGGCATCCTTGAGCAGATCGTCAACCAGCTGATATCGGCCAAAGCTTTGCTCTCTTTCGGCCGCGACATCGGCCTTGCCGCTTCCAAGCGCATGATCGATGGCGAGATCGCCAGCATTCCCGCCTTCCAGAACCTCACCGGCCAGTTCGATCAGGCGGCATTCCAGCAGGCGCTGCAGCGCGAGGGGATCAGCGAGCAGAAACTCCGCGAGGAAATCGAGCTGTCGCTGATCACCCGTCAACTGCTGGGGCCGGTGGCGGAGGCGGCTCGGGTGCCGCAGGGCGTCGCGCTCCAATATGCCTCTTTGCTGCTCGAGCGGCGCACCGGTTCGGTTGGGCTGGTCCCCGCCAGCGCGATGCCGCAGGGCCCCGAACCGACAGAAGCGGAGATCGCCACCTTCTACAACCAGAATAGGGGCCGCTACACCATCCCCGAGCGCCGGGTGCTGCGCTACGCTCTGTTCGGTAGCGAGCAGGTAGCGAACGCCGCCACGCCGACCGAAGCCGAGATCCAGAATTATTATCGCGCGAACGCCGGGCGCTACGCTGCCCAGGAAAGGCGCGACCTCAGTCAGGTTGTGCTTCCAACGCAGCAGGCCGCGCAGCAATTCGCCGCCAAGCTCCAGCGCGGCACCAGCTTCGCCCAGGCCGCGGCCGAAGCGGGCTTCGCCGCGGGCGACATCCGCCAGGCGAACCAGACGCGCGCGCAGTTCGCCGGCATCAGCTCACCCGCGGTCGCCAATGCCGCCTTCTCGGCTGCACAAGGGGCGACGATCGCGCCCATCCAGTCCGAACTCGGCTGGCACGTGGTCCGCGTCGACGCGATCAACCGGACGCCCGCGCGTCCGCTCGAAGCGGTGCGTGGCGAGATCGCCCAGGCCTTGGGAACCCAGAAGGCGCAGCAGGCGCTCTCCGACCTCATCGCCCGGATCGAGGAGGGGATAAGCGACGGCCGGACGTTCGAGGAAGTGGCGCGAGCCAACGGCCTGTCCGTACAAGAGACGCCGCCGGTCACCGCTACCGGAGCGGGCGGCCAGATTCCGCCCGAAGTCGCGCCGCTGCTGAAACCCGGCTTCCAGATGACCGAGGATGAAGACCCCGTGGTGGAGACCATCGCCGAAGGGCAGCGCTTCGCATTGCTCGACGTCGCGCGAGTCATTCCCGCCGCGCCCCCGCCGCTCGCGCAGATTCGCGATCGGGTGAGGGCCGACTTTATTGCCCGCCGGGCCGGGGAGCGCGCCCGCCAGATGGCGGCGGC
>DATMJS010000237.1:0-3678 GCA_035553755.1 Allosphingosinicella sp. | reverse complement strand
CGGCAGGAATGAGATCTTCTCGAGCGCCTGGCGGAGGAGAAGCGCCCGGTCCTGCTCGGCGGTCGGCAGCCTGTTCTTTTCGAGCAAGCCGATCTGGACGAGATATTCCGGCGTGACGCTAAGCGCAATCATGTCCCCGATCGCCTCGTGAAAGCCGTCGTTCGCGCTGTCGCGATAAAGGAAGGGCTGCTTGTTGTAGGCGCGCTGATAGTAGTTGTGGCCAAGCTCGTGATGCACCGTGACGAAATCGTCCGCATTCACCCGGGTGCACATCTTGATGCGCAGATCCTCCTCATTGTCCACGTCCCAGGCGGAAGCGTGGCAGATCACCTCCCGATCACGCGGCTGGGTGATCATCGAGCGTTCCCAGAAGGTTTGCGGGAGCGGCGCGAAGCCCAGCGAGCTGAAGAAGGCTTCACCCGTCCGGACGATCTTTTCCGGCGTGTATTTGTTCCGCACCAGCAGCTGGGTGAGGTCGTAGGGCGCCGCCCCCGAACTCTTCGGCGCCACGATCTCGTAGACGTTGCCCCACTCCTGGGCCCAGAGGTTGCCGAGCAGATCCGCCCGTATCGGCCCGGTCGCGGGCTGAACCTGGTCGCCATAATGGCGGTTGAGGCCGGCGCGGGTGAAGCAGTGGAGCTCCTCGTAAAGGGGCTGGACCTGCTGCCACAGCCGCTCTGTGAGCGCCGCAAACTCATCGGGCGGCATGTCATAGCGGGAGCGCCACATCGCGCCGGTGTCGCGGAAGCCGAGCTCCTTCGCTCCCTGGTTGGCGATCTCGACGAGCCGGATGTAATCGGGCCGCATGGGCGCGCCGACATTGTTGTTCCAGCTGGTCCACATCTCCCGAAGGTGGGCGGGGTTGCGGACGGTGCCCATCCGCGCCTCGATCTCGTTGCCGGTGAGCGTCTCGCCGGCCATCGTGCCGCGGCCCTTGCCGTAGGTCGACTGGAGCCGCGTGGAGATGGTGTTGAGCTCGGCAGCAGCTCCGGGGGTTGTCGGTGCCGGGAGGACGAGGCCGCTGCGCAGGATGTCGAGCTTGCGCTTGGTGTCGTAATCGAGGCCGGGCACCGTCGCGTAACGGGCCGCCTCGTTGGCAAGGCGGACCCCGAGTTCCGTGCCGAGCGTGCCGAAATGGGTGGCAAGCGCATCCGTATCCTCGGTGATGTAGGTAGAGTTCACCCATTGCGCGCGGGCGCTCAGCACAGACAGTTCGGACAACTCCTGCTCGGCGCGAGCGACGAAGGCCTGCGCTTCGGCGACGGTCGGAGCGGCTGAAGCAGAGGCCTGGGCGGTCGTCTGGGCCGGGGCGGCGCTGTCAGTCACGGCGACAGTGTCGGCGGAGGCCGTCGCGCAGCCGGCGAGCAGAGCGGCAAGAGTGAGAGCGGAAACGGTGGAGAGAGCGGCTTTCATATGGGAAGGCATCCTCGGCTTTTCTCGTTGATCAGCCGCTAATGCTCGCCCGCAAGGCCGCCGGTCAAGTGGCTAGAAAGTCGCTGATTGTCCGGCCGAGCTCCGATTTAGTCACCGAACTCATATGGGTTCCCGGCACCTCTTCGAAGCGGGCGCCGGGGATCGCCTGCGCCAGCGCCTCGGCTGAGCCATTGTCTTGGTCTTCGCTGCCGCAGACGACGAGCGTCGGCACATCGATCGAGCCGAGCTTCGCCGGATCGAGATCGGTCGGGCTGGCAAGCAGCAGCCGGGCGGCGTCCGGATCGATCTTCATCGTCTTCATGAACTGGACCGCAAGCCAATGCGGGTCGCCGTGGCCGACCTCGGCCCGCCGATCGATCGCGGTGGTGAAAAAGTCCCGGCGGCGGGCCCAGTCCGCCAGTCCTTCCAGCCCCATCCCCGCCAGCACGGCGCGGCGGGGGCGAACGCCGCCCATGAGCATGGCGGCAACGGTCCGGGCGCCGAGCGAAAAGCCGCCGAGATCGAACTCCCGAAGCTCCAGATGGCCGATCAGAGCTTCGGTATCGCTGACGAGTATGTCCGACGGATAGCTTTCCGGATCGTGCGGCGCTGCGCTGTGCCCGTGGGCGCGAAGGTCCGGCATGATCACCCGGAAGCCGCGCCCGGCAATCTCGGCAGCATGGCCGAACTTGATCCAGTTGGTGTGGGCATTGGAGAAAAGGCCGTGGAGCAGCACGACCGGCCTCCCCTCGCCCAGCTCGTGCCAGGCGAGATCGGCGCCGTCGGGCGCTGTGAAGCGACGGGTCGAGACGGAAGTCATTGCGAGCGAAGCGAAGCAACCCAAAGCAGGTTCCCAAGCTTGGCTGGATTCCCGCGTTCCTGCGCTCCTAGCAATGCCTCCCTTATCATTACGTCATTCCGGCACCTTGCCGACCGCCTTTTCCCAGCGCTCCACGGTGCGCGGGTTGTCGGTGATGCGATATTCCGGAAGGCCATCAGTGTCGATCCAGGCGCGGTGCATGGTCTCGACGCCGAAATGGAATGCGGGCTGGAACCGGTCCGGATCGTCGAAGGCGGCGACGGTGAGGTCCATATTTTCGCTGTCCGGATATTCGAAGCCGAGCGAGGTGCCGCATTCCCGGCAATAAGGCCGCCGCGCGATCGGGGAACTTTGGTACCAGTCCGGCTCCCGCTCCCAGCGCACGGAGTCCTTGCGGAGGTTCTTGAAGGCGATCGAGACGCTGCCGGTGGCGCGCTGGCACATGCGGCAATGGCAGAGATAGGCGTCGTCATTCTCGATGTCGGCCGTGAAGCGGATACGCCCGCAGGCGCAGCCGCCGGTCATCTCTGCCATCCCTTTCCCCCTTTTATTAGGCCGCCTTCTGCAAATGGCGGCGCCCGAGCAGCTCGGCGATCTGCACGGCGTTGAGCGCCGCGCCCTTGCGGAGATTGTCCGACACGCACCAGAGCGAGAGGCCGTTGTCGACGGTCGGGTCCTCGCGGACGCGGCTGACGTAGGTCGCATATTCGCCAACGCATTCGACCGGCGTCACATAGCCGCCGTCCTCGCGCTTATCGACCAGCATCACGCCCGGCGCCTCGCGGAGGATGGACTGCGCCTTTTTCGCGCTGATCTCCTCCTCGAACTCGATGTTGACCGCTTCGGAATGGCCGACGAAGACGGGGACGCGAACGCAGGTCGCGGTCACCTTGATCTTGGGGTCCAGGATCTTCTTGGTCTCGACGACCATCTTCCATTCCTCCTTGGTCGAGCCGTCGTCGAGGAAGCTGTCGATGTGCGGGATGATGTTGAAGGCGATCTGCTTGGTGAACTTCTTCGGCTCCGCCGGATCGCCGATAAAGATGTTGCGGCTCTGCTCGAACAATTCGTCCATGCCGGCTTTCCCGGCGCCGGAGACGGACTGGTAGGTGGCGACCACAACGCGCTTGATCCGCGCATAATCGTGAAGCGGCTTCAGCGCGACCACCAGCTGGGCGGTCGAGCAATTCGGGTTCGCGATGATGTTCTTTGCCCGGTAGCCGTCGATCGCGTGCGCGTTCACTTCGGGCACGATCAGCGGAACGTCCGGGTCCATCCGGTGGAGCGAGCTGTTGTCGATGACGGTGCAGCCCGCCGCCGCTGCCTTGGGAGCATAGATCCGGGAGGCGTCGGAGCCGCAGGCGAACAAAGCCATATCGTAGCCGGTAAAGTCGAAATGTTCGAGATTGCGGACGCGGAGCATTCGACCGGCGACGAGATCGAAT
>DATMJS010000236.1:0-4973 GCA_035553755.1 Allosphingosinicella sp. | reverse complement strand
CTGGCCTCCCGAAAGGACGGGAGACAAGGTCGGTTCGACCGCAAACACCTTGAGGTTCGGCCATTCCTGCTTCAGCGCCTTCGCGCAAGCGGTGATGTGGCCGCCGGTGCCGACGCCGGTGATGATCGCGTCAAGCGGATTGTCGCGAAAATCGTCCAGGATCTCGCGGACGGTGGTGCGCAGGTGCACGTCGACATTCGCGGGGTTTTCGAACTGCTGCGGCATCCAGCTTCCAAGGGTTTCGGCGATCAGCTCCTTCGCCCGTTCGATCGCGCCCTTCATGCCCTTTTCCCGAGGAGTCAGGTCGAAGCTGGCACCGTAGGCCAGCATCAGCCGGCGGCGCTCAAGGCTCATGCTTTCGGGCATGACAAGGACGAGCTTGTAGCCCTTCACCGCCGCGACCATGGCAAGTCCGATCCCGGTATTGCCGCTGGTCGGCTCGATGATGGTGCCGCCCGGCTTCAGAGCGCCCGAGCGCTCGGCATCCTCGACCATGGCAAGCGCGATGCGGTCCTTGATCGATGCGCCGGGGTTGCTGCGCTCGGACTTCACCCAGATCTCGGCGTTCCCGAACAAGCGGTTGATGCGAATGTGCGGCGTGTTGCCGATCGTCTCCAGAATGTTGGCGGCTTTCATGGCTGTCCTTTCTCGGCTTTGAGATCCAGTCCTGCGGCCATCGCAGGGGCTTGCACGTCGGGGAGGCTCTTGTTCGACTTCTGACCCTCGGCCAGCACGCGCGCATCGGGCGCGACGAAGCGGTCGGCGCGGCGGAGGCTGGGAAAGGCCCAGGCGCAGATGCCGGTGACCGCCACCGCCAGCGCTCCGCCGCCCACCACCGCGACCACGGGCCCGAAGACCGAACCCGCAATGCCGGCGCGGAATTCGCCGAGTTCGTTCGAGGCGGAGATGAACAGGCCGGAGACAGCCGATACTCGGCCGCGCATTGCGTCCGGCGTGTGAAGCTGGATGAGGGAGGAGCGCACATAGACGCTGATCATGTCGGCCGCGCCCAGAACGAACAGGCTGGCGAGCGAAAGCCAGAGCACGCGGCTTTCGCCGAACACCATCGTTGCAAGGCCGAAGATGGCGACGCAGGCGAACATCTTCATGCCGACATGGCGCTTCAGCGGACGGCGGGCGAGGATGAGGGCGGTGAGGGCAGCGCCCACGGCAGGCGCGGCGCGGAGCGCGCCCAAGCCTTCGGAGCCGACGTGGAGGATATCGCGGGCGTAGACGGGCAGCATCGCCGTCGCTCCGCCCAGCAGCACGGCGAAGAGATCGAGCGTGATCGCGCCGAGCACGATCTTGTTGTCGCGCACGTAAGCGAGACCCTCGATCACCGCCCGCAGCGGATGGGAGGCGCCGGCATTGCCGAGCGGGATCGGCCGGATGATCAGCATCGCCCCGAGGGCGACCGCGAACAGCAGAGCCGAAGCTTCGTAGGGCAGCGCGGTGCCGATCGCATAAGCGGCCCCGCCCAGCAGGGGCCCGGCGACCGCGCCCGCCTGCCAGGCGATCGAATTCAGGGCGATCGCGCTCGGCAGGAGTTCGGCGGGAACGAGGTTGGGAGCGAAGGAGGATAAAGCGGGCCCGGCGAAAGCGCGGCCGATGCCGAGCGCAACCGCCACCGCGAACAAGGGTCCCAGCGACATGGCCTCGAACCACACCAGAGCCGCAAGCGCGGCCGCGCTTGCCAGTTCGAGCGCGAGGCTCGCGCGCACGATCCAGCGCCGGTCGATCCGGTCCGCGACATAGCCGGCGACGAGAGTGAGGAGGAACAAAGGCAGGAACTGCGCGAGCCCCACCATGCCGAGCCAGAAGGAGGCCCGCTGGATACTCATGGTTTCGCGGGCGATATCGTAGACGTGGATGCCGATCACCACGACCAGCATGGTGCTCGCGACGGTGCTGGCGAGCCGCGCCAGCCAGAATGCGCGATAGTCGCGATAATGGAAGGGCGACGCGGCGGTCATGAGACGGGCAAGTAGGCGGGTTGAGAGGAGGCTTCAACCGCCCTGCGGCGACCGGCAGGAGGAACTAGAGGATCGGAACGCCAAGGCTGTCGACGCGGAGGCGACCCGACACGGTTTGAAGCGCGAGAGCGACCAGACTGAGCATGAGGATTACCTGAATTGGGATCGTGAATGGCCACAGGTGGGGAGCCGCCGGCGCGGTGGCAAATGCAAGATCGTCAGCGGCGGATGCAGATATTGCAGCGCAGTGCGGGCACTATCACGCGACGCTCACAAAACTGTCCAGCACACGCTTCCGGCCGGCATGCTCGAAGTCGATCTCAAGCTTGTTCCCTTCAATTTCGGCGACCGAGCCGTAGCCGAATTTGGAGTGGAAGACGCGCTGACCGATTGAAATGTCGGTTCGGCCGGGATTGCCCAGGCTGACGGCGCTGGCGCGGGCTTCGATCGGGGGGCGGGTGTAGGCGCCGCTTGCCCTCACCCCGCTCACCCCGGGTCCGGCCCGGGGCGAGTCGCCCTCTCCCCTGAAGGGAGAGGGATTTTGCATCGCGCGCTTCCAGCCGGGGCCGCGGCCGCTGCCGCGCTGCAGGTCGGCGAAGGGATCGGCGCGTTCGGACCAGTTGGCGCGCCAGAGGCTTTCGCCGCCGCTCATGGTGGTTTGCCGGTCGGTATGGGCGTCGGGCAGCTCGGCGACGAAGCGGGAGGGGATGGAGGAGGTCCACTGGCCGTAGATGCGGCGGTTGGCGGCGTGCATGATGAAGCATTTGCGCCGCGCCCGGGTGATCGCGACATAGGCGAGGCGGCGCTCTTCCTCGAGGCTCGCCATGCCGCCCTCGTCGAGCGCGCGCTGCGAGGGGAAGACGCCTTCCTCCCAGCCGGCGAGGAAGACGGTGCCGAATTCGAGCCCCTTGGCGGCGTGGATGGTCATAATCGTGACCTTCTCCGCGTCGCGCTCCGCGTCATTCTCCATCACCAGCGAGACATGCTCCAGGAAGGCGCCGAGATTCTCATATTCCTCCATCGCGCGGGTAAGCTCGGCGAGGTTCTCGAGGCGGCCGGCGCTTTCGGCCGAGCGGTCGGCCTGGAGCATGGCGGTGTAGCCGCTCTCGTCGAGCACCAGGCGCGCGAGTTCGGGGTGGGGCAGCTCGTCAAGGCGCGAGCGCCAGCGGGCGAAGTCGCCGACCAGGGTGGAGAGCGACTTGCGGGCGGCGCCCGCCAGCTCGTCCGTGTCGAGGATCTGGGCTGCGGCCGAGAACATGGAAACTCCGGCTGCGCGCGCGAAGGCGTGGACCTTCGCCACCGCCTTGTCGCCGAGGCCGCGCTTGGGGGTGTTGACGATCCGCTCGAAGGCAAGGTCGTCGGCGGGCTGGGCGATGACTCGGAGGTAAGCGAGCGCGTCGCGTATCTCGGCGCGTTCGTAGAAGCGGAAGCCGCCGACGATCCGGTAGGGAAGGCCGATGGCGATGAAGCGGTCTTCGAACTCGCGGGTCTGGAACTGGGCGCGGACGAGAATGGCGATGTCGTCGAGGCGGCCGCCGCGGGGCTGAAGGCTCTCGATCTCCTCGCCGACGCGACGCGCTTCCTCGGGGCCGTCCCAGACGCCGATGACGCTGACCTTCTCGCCCTCGTCCTCCTCCGTCCAGAGGGTCTTGCCGAGACGGCCGCCATTATGGGCGATGACTCCGCTCGCGGCGGCGAGGATGTGCGGGGTCGAGCGGTAATTCTGCTCGAGCCGGATGATCTTCGCGCCGGGGAAATCCTGCTCGAAGCGGAGGATGTTGGCGACCTCGGCGCCGCGCCAGGAATAGATCGACTGATCGTCGTCGCCGACGCAGCAGATGTTCCTGCGCTCCTGCGCGAGCAGGCGGAGCCAGAGATACTGGGCCTGGTTCGTGTCCTGATATTCGTCGACCAGGATATATTTGAAGCGCTGCTGGTAATGTTCGAGCACGTCGCGGTGAGTGCGCAGGATCACCAGCATGTGGAGGAGGAGGTCGCCGAAGTCGCAGGCGTTGAGGGTTTTGAGGCGTTCCTGATAGGCGGCGTAGAGCGCGGCTCCCTTGCCGTTGGCATAGGCTTCGCTTTCGCCGGCATCGACTTGGGGCGGCGCCCAGCCCCGGTTCTTCCAGCGATCGATCAATCCGGCGAGAGCGCGAGCGGGCCAGCGTTTCTCGTCGATCCCGGCGGCGGCGATCAGCTGCTTCAGCAGGCGGAGCTGGTCGTCCGTGTCGAGGATGGTGAAGTTGGACTGGAGGCTGACCAGCTCGGCGTGGCGGCGCAGCATCTTCGCGCCGACCGCGTGGAAGGTGCCGAGCCAGGGCATGCCCTCCACCGCCTCGCTGACGATGCGTCCGACCCGCTCCTTCATCTCGCGCGCGGCCTTGTTGGTGAAGGTGACCGCTAGGAGCTCGGAAGGCCAGGCGCGGCGGGTGGCGATAAGGTGCGCGAGCCGCGCCGTCAGCGCCGCCGTCTTGCCCGTCCCAGCGCCGGCCAGCACCAGCACCGGGCCTTCCGTCGTCAGCACCGCCTCGCGCTGGGGCGCGTTGAGGCCGCGGAGGTAGCCGGGCTCGGGAGGGGCTGAAACGGCTTGAGTCACGGGCGAACGATTAGGGAACGCCGGCGGGGGCGGCAAGCGCTCCCGTGGCAATCCGCGCGACTTTCGCGATCACCGCTTCGCGCTGCTCCTGAGGCAATTGGGAGCCGGCGACGAACGCCGCCACGGCAAGTTTTCGTCCGTCGGCAAGCTCGATGATACCAATGTCGTTGGTGGCGCCGTTGACGCCCTCCACGGTCGCTCCCGTCCCGGTCTTGTGATAAAGGGTCGCGCCCTCCGGAATGCCGGCCTTCAGCCGTCCCGGGCCGGATGTGGTGCCCTTCAAAATGGCCATCATCTTTCTGGTCATATCGGGCGAGAGGAGCTTGCCGGCGTCGAGATCGGCTAGCATTCGTACCGCGGTCGAGGCGCTCATCCGGTCGCGCGGATCCGCGAGATAGAGCCTC
>DATMJS010000235.1:0-4939 GCA_035553755.1 Allosphingosinicella sp. | reverse complement strand
GGTTACGCTTATGCCGCTTACGGCCACCTCAAGCTTTCGGCCGTCGTCGAGGACCTCGCCCACCACCTCTACCGCCTTGGCGGACGCGGCGAGCGGCCGCGCCGGGAGCGGATCAGGCAGGCTTTGTGGTCGGCGGTGCGGAAGCGCGGGATCAACGCCGACGATGCGATGACCGCAGCGGGAGCGAAGCCCGATGTCGTCGACTTCTTCCGGACCTTCGATGTTAACTACCGCACCCGGCGCCTGCGCTTCCTCGCCCGGCGCCTGGTCGAACTCGACGAGCAAAGCGGGGCGCCGCGCGAAGTCGCCGAACCGGCGCGCCAGGCGATCTACGACCTCATCAACCGATATCGCACCGCCGTCGAAGCGGAGCAACTGGAGCCGCAAACGGAGCAAAGGCTGAAAGATGTCGAGGAAGATCCGGAAGCGGCGCTCGTCGCGCTCGCCGACCTGTTTGGTCTCAAGGCGATCGACGAGGAGGCGGACGAGCGGTTGACCGAGCTGCTCGGACTGTTCCCCAAGCTCGAGCGGCGGGCGCTGATCCTCACCTATCTCGGCTTTCCCTTTTACGACATTGCCACCTTGCCGCTGCTGCAGGGCGAAGGTCTCGACGAATTCGATCCCATCAAGGTCGACCGCATCTCGCCGGACGACGCGACGGCGATCCGCGAAGGCGGGGCCGCCGCGACGCTTAAAGGTATCCAGTTCAACAGCTTCGGCGCCTTTTTCAGCCGCGCCTATCGGGAAAACGACTATTTGTGGGGCCGGCTGCACGGCGCCGACCGGCTGATCGACATCGTCGTATCGACCCTTCCCGAAGGAAAGCACCTCCCGGCGGGTGCGGTCGCCGGATTGAAGCGCGACGCCTTCCGCGCCATCCTCGCCGAGGAGCGGCCGCGGCTCGCGCTCATCCAACCCTTGTTCGACGAGCTCGAGAAGGAAGTCGGCTGACGTGCGTCTTGCCAGACTGGCGTCCCCCTTCCTAAGCACGTAAGCAGAAGCGTTGGAGGCGATGGCATGCAGTTTCTGAAAACGCTGTTCTGGGTCGCGCTCGCGGTGGCGCTGGTCGTATTCGCCATCTTCAACTGGACCCCGGTGACGCTCACCCTCTGGGGCGGGCTCGAAGCCGATGTGAAGCTCCCCGCACTGATCCTGGGCGCATTCCTCCTCGGCTTCCTGCCGATGCTGATCCTGCATCGCGCGCGCGTCTGGACCATGCGCCGCCGCATCGAGGCGCTGGAACGGCAGACCCTCCTCGTCCACAGCTCGCCGGCGCCCGCGGCGCATCCGGCCCCCGAACCCGTCGTCAGCGACCCTGCGCCAACCGCTGCGCCGTGACGAAGAGCCCGATCTTCGTCGCCCTCGACACGCCCGATCTCGACCGGGCGAAGACCGTGGCCGCCCGCGTCCGCAACCATGTCGGCGGGATCAAGCTCGGTCTCGAATTCTTCTCCGCCAACGGCCGCCACGGCATCCGGGAAATGGCCGAGCTCGAGCTTCCCATCTTCCTCGACCTCAAGTTCCACGACATCCCGAACACGGTCGGCAAGGCGATCCAGGCGCTTCGCCCGCTGGAGCCCGCTATCCTCACCGTCCATGCCGCCGGCGGGCGGGCGATGATGGAGGACGCGAAGGCGGCCGCGCCTACCGGCACCAGGGTCGTCGCTGTGACTGTGCTCACCAGTCTCGACGGGAGCGATCTCCGCTCGGTCGGCATCGATTCCGATCCCCATCCCCAGGTCGAGCGGCTGACGGCGCTGGCGCGCGAGGCGGGGCTCGACGGAGTGGTATGCTCGGGGAGCGAAGTCGCGGCCGCGAAGAAATTGTGGCCGGGCGGCTTCTTCGTCGTCCCCGGCGTCCGTCCCTCGAACAGCGGGAGCGGCGATCAGAAGCGAGTGGTCACGCCTCGGGAAGCGCTCGACAGCGGGGCTTCGGTTCTCGTCGTCGGCCGGCCGATCACCCAGGCCAGAGATCCCGACAAGGTCGCGCGCGCCATCGAGGCGACGCTCTAGACAAAGAAGCCGGGCGGCCTGTATCGGGCGGCCTACCCAAGGAGACTCCCCATGAGCTGGCTCACCCGGGTCCGCCAAAGCATCCCCTTCCTTCCCAAGCGCGAGACGCCCGATAATCTCTGGCACAAGTGCCGCGAGTGCGACGCGATGATCTTCACCAAGGAATGGGAGGAGAATCTTTCGGTCTGTCCGCGTTGCGGCCATCACGGCCGGATCGGCCCGCGGCAGCGGTTCGAGCAGATATTCGACCCCGGCTTCGCCCTGCTGCCGCCGCCGCAGGTGCGCGAGGATCCGCTGAAGTTCCGCGATTCCAAGCGCTACACCGACCGCATCAAGGCGGCCCGCCAGAAGACCGGCGAACCCGACGCCCTGATCAACGCCAGAGGCGCCATCGAAGGCAGGCGCGCAATAGTGGGCGTTCAGGACTTCGCCTTCATGGGCGGGTCGATGGGGCTCGGAGTCGGCGCCGCTTTCCTGGTCGGCGTCCGCGCCGCGATCGAGGATCGCTGCCCCTATGTGATCTTCACCGCCGCTGGCGGCGCGCGCATGCAGGAGGGCATATTGTCGCTGATGCAGATGCCCAAGACCACCGTCGCCATACAGGAGCTTAAGGAGGCGGGCCTCCCCTATATCGTCGTCCTCACCGATCCGACCACCGGCGGGGTCACCGCCTCCTATGCGATGTTGGGCGACGTCCATCTCGCAGAGCCGGGCGCGCTGATCGGCTTTGCCGGTCAGCGGGTGATCGAATCGACCATCAGGGAGAAGCTCCCGGACGGTTTCCAGCGCGCCGAATATCTGCTCGATCACGGCATGGTCGACATGGTCGTGCCGCGCCGCGAGCTCCGTCAGCGGCTGGCCCAGCTGATCGGCTATCTGACCCCGCGCCGGGAAGTGGCCTGAGTGCATTCGCGTCACCCCAGCGAAGGCTGGGGTCTCGTGGAGACCCGCAGTGATTTGTCGTCCTGACACGCCAGTTCGCGCTGGCTTGACCTGATGCCCGATCACGCCGTTTCGGACCATCCCCTCGTCCAGCGCCAGCTCGATCGCCTCGCGCGCCTATCGCCGGGCGGGGATATATTGGGGCTGGAGCGGATTGCCGCGCTCCTGTCGCGGCTCGGCAATCCCGAACGTAGGCTGCCGCCGGTCTTCCACGTCGCCGGGACCAACGGCAAGGGCTCGACCTGCGCCTTCCTCCGCGCCGCGCTGGAAGCGGCGGGCCTCACCGTTCACGTTTATACGAGCCCGCACCTCGTCCGCTTCAACGAGCGCATACGGCTCGGCGGCACACTGATTGCCGATAAACTACTCGCGGCGCTGCTTGCGGAGGTGCTGGACACGGGTGACGGGATTGAGGCGAGCTTCTTCGAAGTCACCACGGCTGCGGCGTTCCTCGCCTTCTCGCGCGAGCCCGCCGACGCGGTCATAGTCGAGGTGGGGCTCGGCGGCAGGCTCGATGCCACCAACGTCATTCCCTCGCCCGCGGTCTGCGGCATCGCCCAGCTCGGGCTCGACCACCAACTCTTCCTCGGCAGGACGCTCGAAGGCATCGCCGCCGAAAAAGCAGGCATTGCCAAGGCGGGGGTGCCGCTGGTCACGCACCATTATCCCGACCGGCTGGCCAACCGGATCGGCGAAGCAGCAGCAGCCGCGGGGGCGGAGTGGCTGCCGCGCGGCGGCAAATGGGACGCGGCCGCTTATCGGCAGCAGCTCCATTATCGCGACGAGCAGGGCAAGCTCGACCTCCCCCTTCCCCGCCTCCACGGTGCGCATCAGGCGATGAACGCCGCACTGGCGGTCGCTATGATCCGGCATCAAAGCGCGGTCACGGTGCGCGAATCCGCGCTCAAGGCGGCGATGGGCTGGGCCGAATGGCCGGCGCGCCTCCAGCGCCTTTCGAAGGGGCCGCTGCACGACCTCCTCCCCCCCGGATCGGAGCTGTGGCTGGACGGCGGCCACAATCCCGCCGCCGCGCGCGCCGTCGCCGACTTCTTCCGCGCCTATGTTCCGGCCGAGCGGCCATTCCATATCATCTTCGGCCTGTTGGAGAACAAGGACGCCAAAGGGGTGCTCAAGCCGTTCCGCAACCGCGCGATCACTCTGCACGCTATCCCTGTACCGGGTCATCCGCATCATCCGCCGGCGGCGCTCTCGGCCGAAGCGCATGATGTTGGACTCACCGCCATGGCGGCCAAAGACGTGGAGGACGCGCTCGGCTGGATTGCGCGCCACGCCGATCGTGCGCATCCGCCGATCGTGCTGATCCTGGGCTCGCTCTATTTGGCGGGCGAGGTGTTGAGGAAGAACGATCAGCCGCCGGTCTAGGCGGCCGTGTCCCCCTCGGTCACCTTGGCCGCGTCGCTCGGCGGCACAAGCTCCGGCGCTGCCTTCTCGCGCCGCGCCTGATGGGCGGCGCGGATCCATTCGATTATGCAGAAAACGACGGCGATACCGCCGAGCGCCGCCGTGAAAAAGAAAACCGCGACATAGCCGTCCGTTTCGATCATTTCGCCGAGGGCGCCGCGGCCGAGCGAGCCGACCAGCAAGGTCAGCGACGAAAGCAAGGCATATTGAACGGCGCTGTAGGTCTTGCTCGCGATCGACGATAGATAGGCGACATAGGCGGCCCCCGCGAGGCCCCCGGCGATATTCTCGCCCGATATCGCCACCATCAGCCGGACCATGCGCGGATCGACGCCAAGATTGTTGAGGCCGAACAGGTTCGCAAAGGCGTCGATATAGGGCGCGCCCGCGGCGAGATCGGCGTAGAGAAGATTCGTGGCCGCCGCCACGATCGCTCCCAGGATCAGGGTTGGCATGCGGCCGAGCGTTACGAAGAGGACGCCGCCGATAGCGATTCCGGCAATGGTCATGAATACGCCGAACACCTTCGAGGCGAAGGCTACCTCGTCGGCGCTGTACTGGAG
>DATMJS010000234.1:0-3391 GCA_035553755.1 Allosphingosinicella sp. | reverse complement strand
CTCTCCTTCCAGAGAGCGCGCGCCGCGTTGGGACGGCGTGGCCCGCCCGCAGCCTTAGGGCCGCAGACGGGCAGCATCAACCGATCACTTCTTGCGGAAAAGGATTTCGCCGCGGCGCGAAACGAGCAGCTTCTCGAACGTCACCGGATTGAAATAGGCCTCGACCCGGTTGCCCTGGGGGTCCGTGCCGTAGACTTCGTAGCAGCCGCCGTCGACCTTCGACTTGCGGACCTCCCAGCCCTGCTTGACGAGCGTCTGCTTGAGCGCCGCCTGGCTCTTCCACTTGGATTGCGGCCCGGCATTGCAGGTCATCTTCCCGGTCGCCGAAGCGGGCGAGGCGACGGCTAGCGCGGCGCCCGCGGCAACGACGAGGTAAGGCAGATATTTCATGTGGTTTCCTCCCATTGAATTTGATGCGCGAATAGATGCTCAAATCTGGCCGCGCAATGAACGGCCGCGAAGGAGACGGCCGATCCGGTAAAGCTCGAGCGCAGCGAGGGGCAGAAAGTGCAGCAGGGCCGCCGCCTTGTTGTCGTGAACGTACATCCAGTGGACGAGCGTCGCGAGCGCCGCCGGATAAGCGAGCCGCTGCAGCTTCTTCCATCCGCTCTTGAGGGCCCGCATCGAGGCCTGGTTGCTGGTAAGTGCGAGCGGCAGCATCAGCGCGAAGGCGGCCCAGCCGGTCCAGATGCCGAGCGCCCCGATCTCCGCCAGCATATTCTCGACCGTCTCCATGTCGGCGATGTAGAAAAGGAGGTGAAGGAAAGCGTAGCCGAAGGCTGCGACCCCGAAGGCCCGGCGGCGGGCGATCAGCCACTGGATCCAGCGCGGGCGGCTCAGCAGCATCGAGAGCGGCGTCAGCGCAAGCGCGAAGACGATCAGGCGCGCCGACATCTCGCCCGTCGGGTGAAGCATGTCGCCCGGCCAGATGCCGCCGCGGAAATAGCTGGCGAGGAAATAGAATGCGGGCAGCGAGAGCAGCAGCCACAGTGCGTATCGGCTCGCCAACGCGGAGCGAAGCGCGGTCAATTCTGCCCCGCCTCGGGCTAGACTATTCGCCCTTGGTCTTCGCCTGCCCCTCGCGGCCGGCGACTGCGGGAGCGCCTTCGCCGCCGACCCGGCCGACCGGCTGCTTGGCCGCCTGACCTTCGGTCAGAACGGGCTCCTTCTCACCCTTTTCGGCCGCCGCCGGCTGACCGGCAGCTTCGGCGGCCGCTTGCGCGGGATCGCCGGTGGCAGCAGGCGGCGGCGGGAGCGGGATGTTACTCCCCTGCGCGTTCATATAGGCCATCAGATTGGCGCGGTCCTCAGGCTTTCCGAGGCCTGCAAAGGTCATCTTGGTGCCCGGCACGAAGGTCTTGGGCGATTTCAGCCACTCGCTCATATTCTCCCAGGTCCAGGTGCCGCCCTTCGCCTTGAGGTCGGGCGAGAAGGCGAAACCGGGGGTTCCTGCAATGGCCCGCCCCATGACGCCGTAGAGGTTGGGGCCGAGGCCGTTGGCGCCGCCCTGGTTGATCGTGTGGCAGGCTGCGCACTTCTTGAACACCTGCTCGCCCGCGGCCGGGTCGGCGTTAGCGAGATAGGCGGCGATCGGCTGCTCGGCCTCGCCGCCGCCCTCTTCGCCTTCCAGAACCACGCCTTCGATCGGGTAGCCCATCTTCTCGGGCCGCTCGGCCTTGAAGACCTCGCCGGTCACGATCGAGGCGCCGAGGGCCACGATTCCCGCGCCCAGGACCCAGCCAGCAATGGTGTTGAACCGATCGTCCATCTCGTATCGAACCTCCGAAGACGCGCAGCCGGACGGCGCACGTTTATCTTGAAATCGGCCCCGCCTTTAAGGGCGAGCGGCGCGCCGGGCAAGCGGCTCGGACGAGTTCACGCGGCGTTGCTCCACGCGGTCCCGCGCGCCGCCAGCTTTGCGAACAAGGTCGGGAGCCCGGCGTCGGCAATCCGCTCGATAGGCCACCACTGGCCTTCCACATCGCGCGTTCCGCTTTCGGCGCAAAACAGCCGCATCTTCAGCGCGAAATGGGTGAAGACATGATCGACCGCTCCGGCATCCGTCCAGGCGAGTGGAGCGGGCGCGCCTTCGCCGGCAGCCACGGCTCCCGACCAGAACCCGCTGGGCAAGGCGAGCATGCCTCCAAGCAGTCCCTTCGACGGGCGGCGGACGAGCAGCACATGCCCCTCATGCTGCAGCCAATAGGCGGTGCCCTCCCGCTGGGGCCGCTGCTTCTTTGCGATCTTCAGCGGATATCTGCCCGGCGATCCTTCTTCCCGCGCAGCGCAGGTACAGGCCAGGGGGCAGCGCCCACATTCCGGGTCGCGCGGAGTGCAGATGGTCGAGCCCAGATCCATCATCGCCTGCGCGAAATCGCCGCTCCGCCCGTTCGGAGTGATCTGGTCCGCCAGCCTGTAGATCTCCTCGCGCGCAGCCGGGAGCGGCTCCTTGACTGCAAAGAGCCTCGAGACCACCCGCTCCACGTTCGAATCCACCACCACCGCGCGCTTGCCGAAGGCGATCGCGGCGATTGCTGCGGCCGTGTAGCGGCCGATCCCAGGGAGCTTCCGGAGTTCTGCCTCTTCGCTGGGAAAGGCTCCGCCCGCCGCCGAGACGGCCCGCGCGCAGGCAAGCAGGTTTCTCGCCCGGGCATAATAGCCGAGGCCGGCCCAGGCGCTCATCACCTCGGCATCCTCAGCCGCCGCAAGCGCGCCTACAGTCGGCCACCGGTGCACGAACTTCTCGAAATAAGGCCGGACCGCAGCAACCGTCGTCTGCTGGAGCATGATCTCGGATAGCCAGACGCGATAGGGATCGGCCTCGGCGCCCGGCTCTGCACGCCAGGGAAGCTGACGCTTATCCACAAAATACCAGGCCAGAAGGGCATTTGAAGCATCGACTGCCATGGCGCCGCTATGCCATGCTCTTCATCATGGCGAAATCCGGCGAGACGGGCGGGAGCAAAAAGAAGGCCAAGGCGGCCGAAGAGCCCCAGCGCTCGCGCCGCGTGCGCGCCGTCTCGGATCTGCTGCCGGACGCCGGTCGGGCCGCCTTCCGCCGCTTCGGCTTCGTCCAATCCTCGATCGTCAGCCGCTGGAGCGAGATCGTCGGCCAGCGCTACGCCAGCGTCTCGGCTCCGGAATCCATCCGCTTTCCGGCAGGCAAGCGCTCGGGCGGCATCCTCAACCTGGTTGTCGAAGGCGCGCACGCACCGATGATGCAGCATGTCGCCCCTATCATCATCGAGCGGGTGAATCGCTTCTTCGGCTATCCCGCAGTCGATCGCGTCTCGTTCAAGCAAGGCATGGTTAAGGTCGCCAAAGCCAAAGCGCGAAGCGCTCCGCCCTCGCTTCGGCCTTTGCCCGCCGAATTGGGGGATTCGCTCCGGAC
>DATMJS010000233.1:0-5594 GCA_035553755.1 Allosphingosinicella sp. | reverse complement strand
GAGGTCGAGGGCGTCGAAAATGCGGCGGACAAGCTCGCTCCCTTCACCATCGCGCAGGTGCTGACGGCAGAACGTCACCCGCAGGCCGATAAATTGCAAGTGCTGACGGTCGACACGGGGGCGGGCGAGCCGGTCCAGGTCGTCTGCGGCGCGCCAAACGCGCGGGCGGGACTCAAGGGCGTATTCGGAGCGCCCGGCGCCTACGTTCCCGGCAGCGACCTTACGCTCAAGGTAGCCGCGATCCGAGGCGTCGAGAGCCGCGGCATGATGTGCTCGGTCCGCGAACTCGAGCTTGGCGACGAGCATGACGGGATCATCGAGCTGCCCGAGGAAGCGCCGGTAGGCGCGGCTTTTGCTCCGTGGGCGGGGCTGGACGACCCGGTGATCGAGGTGGCGGTGACGCCAAACCGCCAGGATGCGATGGGTGTTTACGGCATTGCCCGCGACCTCGCCGCCGCAGGCCTCGGAACCCTCAAGCCGATCGAGGCGAGGGACGTTGCCGGCTCCTTCCCCTGCCCGGTGGAGATCCGCATCGAGGATCTCGAAGGCTGCCCCGCCTTTTACGGCCGCCTCATTCGGGGGGTGAAGAACGGCCCCTCGCCCGCCTGGCTGCAGCAGCGGCTGAAGGCGGTCGGCCAGCGGCCGATCAGCGCGCTGGTCGACATGACTAATTACGTGATGCTGGGTTATGGCCGCCCGCTCCACGTCTACGACCTTGCCAAGCTCAAAGGCGCGGTCTCCGCCCGCCGCGCCCGCGACGGCGAGGAAGTGCTGGCGCTGAACGGCAAGAGCTATCGGCTCGACAGCAGCATGACCGTGATCGCCGACGAGGCGGAGGTGCACGATATCGGCGGAATCATGGGCGGCGAGCATTCGAGCGTGACCGAAGCCACCACGGATATCCTGATCGAATGCGCCTATTTCGATCCGGAGCGGATCGCGCGGACCGGGCAGAAGCTGGCGCTGACCTCGGACGCGCGGACGCGCTTCGAGCGCGGGGTCGATCCTGCGTTCCTCGACACCGGCATCGCGCTGGCGACGCGGCTCGCCTTGGAGCTTGCCGGCGGCGAAGCGTCGGAGGTGGTTCGGGCGGGCAGCCCGCCGGTAGCCGAAAAGGCCGTCGGCTATCGGCCCCGGCGGACCAAGGAATTGGCGGGTGTGGACGTGGCCGAGACCCGGCAGAAGGATATACTTGAGCGGCTCGGCTTCGCGGTCAGCGAAGGCGATCCCTGGCGGATCGAAGTGCCGTCATGGCGCCGCGACATCGACGGCAGCGCCGACATCGTCGAGGAAGTGGTGCGGATCGAGGGGCTGGACGCCGTTCCCTCGACCCCGCTGCCGCGCGCTCCCGGCGTCGCCCGGCCCACCGCCACCCCCGAGCAGATGATCGAGCGGCGGGTGCGGCGGGCGGCGGCTGCGCGCGGTCTCAACGAAGCGGTGACCTGGAGCTTCATCTCCGAGGAGGAGGCCGCACCGTTCGGCGGAAGCGCCTGGGTGCTCGCCAACCCGATCAGCGAGGAGATGAAGGCGATGCGGCCCTCGCTCCTTCCCGGCCTGCTCGCCGCCGCCGCGCGCAACATCGCGCGGGGCGCAGACAGCGTGAGGCTGTTCGAGGTCGGGCGGCGCTATCTCGCCGAGGGAGAGCGCCCCACCCTTGGCGTCGTGCTGGCCGGAAATCGCTCAGCCCGTCACTGGCGCAGCGGCAAAGCGCAAAGCTTCGACGCCTATGACGCCAAGGCGGAAGCGCTGGCGATCCTCGCCGCCGCGGGCGCTCCCGCGGAGAACCTGCAAGTGCTGAGCGGCGCCTCCGGCGTCTATCACCCCGGCCGTTCGGGCCGGCTGGCGCTGGGGCCGAAGAACGCGCTTGCGGAGTTCGGCGAGCTTCATCCCGCGGTCCTCAAGACTTTCGATCTCGACGGCCCGGTGATTGCGGCCGAGATTTTCCTCGACGCGCTCCCGCAGAAACGGGGGAGCACGGGCCGCATGCGCAGCGCCTATGCGCCGCCCGCGCTGCAGGCGGTGAAGCGCGACTTCGCCTTCCTGCTCCCCCTCGATACCCCGGCCGATCGGCTGCTCCGGGCGGTTCGGAGCGCCGACAAGACGGCGATCGTCGACGTCAGCCTTTTCGACGTGTTCACGGGCGCAGGCGTACCGGAAGGGCGGAAGTCGCTGGCGGTCGAGGTAACTCTCCAGCCCGGCGAGAAGAGCTTCACCGATGATGATCTCAAGGTCCTTTCGGACCGCATCGTCGCCGCCGCGGCTAAGCTCGGCGCGCAGCTCCGCACCTAAGGGAGAAAGGGCTTCGCCACTTCAGGCGGCACCCGCAGCACCCGGCCGCTCGACTTGTCGATCATCGCCCAGGTGGTCTTGGCTCGTACCCGCGGCTTGCCGTCCTCGCCGACGAACTCCATGTGCCGGTCGAAGCGGGCGCCGCGCGGCGGCTCCGGAACCCAGGTGCGCGCCGTCACCGTCTCGCCCGGGCCGACGCTGCGCAGATAATCGATCTCGTGCCGGGTCACGACCCAGATATAGGCGTCGCGATGCTCCGGCGGAGCGGCGGCGTACCAGTGCTCCGTGGCGACGTCCTGAATCCACCTCACCCAGGCCGCGTTGTTGACGTGGCCGAGCTCGTCAATGTCCTCGTCCCGAGCGGTGATCCGCCGCTCGAACGGAATCACTCCGCCCCACCCATCTGGCTGAGCACGAAGGCATAGGCCTCCGCACTCTCGCGCAGGCGATCCCACCGTCCCGACTTGCCGCCATGGCCCGCCCCCATGTTGATCTTGAGGAGGAGGACATTGTCGTCGGTCTTCTTCTCGCGGAGCAGGGCCGCCCATTTGGCGGGTTCCCAATAAGTGACCCGCGGGTCGTTGAGGCCGCCGGTGATCAGCATCGGCGGGTAGGCCTGCGCCTTGACGTTGTCGTAGGGGCTGTAGCTTCGGATATATTCGAACGCGGCCTTGTCGGTGATCGGATTGCCCCATTCGGGCCATTCGCCCGGAGTGAGCGGCAGGCTTTCGTCCTGCATGGTGTTGAGCACGTCGACGAAGGGCACGTCCGCCACCACCGCCCTCCACAGCTCGGGGTTCGTGTTGGCGACCACCCCCATCAGCTCGCCGCCCGCCGATCCCCCCTGGATGGCGATGTTGCCGGGCCTCGCGAAGCCGGCGGCGATCATGCCTTTGGCGGCGTCCACGAAATCGTTGAACGTGTTGGTGCGCTTGGTGAGCTTGCCGTCGAGGAACCAGCCATAGCCGAGATCGTCGCCGCCGCGGATATGGGCGATCGCATAGGCGTAGCCGCGGTCGAGGAGGCTGATGCGCCCGGTCGAGAAGCTTGGCGGAATCGCATAGCCATAGGCGCCATAGGCGTAGAGGAAGAGCTTGCCGCTTCCGTCCTTCTTGAAGCCTTTCTTGTAGACCACCGAGACCGGCACCTGCTTGCCGTCGCGGGTCGGAAGCATCAGCCGTTCGGTCGCATAGCGCGAGGGATCGTAGCCCGACGGGATTTCCTGGACCTTCAGCGTCTCGAGCCGGTCCTCGGCGGGGTGATAGTCATAGACCGTGGCGGGCGTGACCATCGAGGAATAGCTCACCCGATAGGCTTGGGGCGCGAACTCTGGATTGGTGCCGAACGAGGCGCTGTAGCTCGCCTCGGCGAAGGGGATGCGCTCCTCCTTGCCGTCATAGGTACGGAGGATCAGCTGATCGAGCCCGTCCACCCGCTCGGTGAGCGCCAGATGGTCGCGGAAGGAGGAAAGGCCGCGGAGGTAAACGCGGTCGGAGCCCGGCACCACCGTCTTCCATTGGCCCGGCTTCTTCGGGTCGGCCTCGGCGATTCGGAAATTGACGTGATCGTCGTTGGTGAGGATCCAGAGCTTCCCGTGCGCCGCGTCCACCGAATATTGACGGTCCTTCTTGCGCGGCGAGATCAGCACCGGCGCGGCGGTGGGATTATCGGCGGGCACGAAGCGAACCTCGCTGGTGGCATTGTCGCCGGTGCCGATGAAGATGAGGCTCTTGTCCTGCGATTTCGAGACGCCGACGGAAAAGCCGATATCTTCCTTCTCCTCGTAGAGCGTCACGTCGCGGTCGAGCGGCTGGCCGAGCCGGTGCAGCCGCGCGCGGTAGCTGCGCCACTTGTCGTTCACTTCGGTGAAGACCACGCCCCTGCTGTCGCTGGTCCAGACCGGGGTGCCGATCCCGACCTCGGTCACGGTCTCGATGTCCTTGCCGGTCGCAAGATCGCGGATCCTAAGGTCGAAACGCTCCGAGCCGCTGTCGTCGACGAGCGTCGCGGCAAGCCTCCCGTCGGGGCTCACCTCGATCGCGCCGAGCCGGAAATATTCCTTGCCTTCGGCTTCGGCAGCCTCGTCGAACACGATCTCGTCGGGGCCACCGGCCACCGGCTTCCGGTACCAGGTGCGATATTGCGCGCCGGGCTTGAACGCCCACCAGTAGAGCCATTCGCCTTCGCGGAAGGGGACGCTCGATTCGTCCTCCTTGATGCGGCCCTTCATTTCCTCGAACAAGGTGTCGACCAGCGCCGCATACGGCTTCATCTGCTGTTCGAAATAGGCGTTCTCCGCCTTAAGGTAGGCGAGCACATCCTCGTCTTCGACCTTCGGATAGCCTGGGTCCTTCAGCCAGAAATAAGGGTCTTCGACGGTGTAGCCGTGGCGCGTGTAGCTGTAGGGACGCTTTTCGGCGACTGGAGGCTTCAGGGTCTTCTGGTCGGTCATGGCGGCTTTCTGGTCTTGCGCGGCGGCCGGAACCGCCATGAGGAGGAGCAGGCTGATAAGGGCGGATCGCATGTGGTGGGAACCTCCGGTCGTTCAAGCGCTGGCGAGCGCCGGCTATTCGGCTTATCTGTGCCGCGATTGATGTCACTGGGAACCCGCCATGTCCACCTATGAAGCCCGCCTCCAGGCCCTCCGCGAGCAGTTGAAGTCCGACCGGCTCGACGGTTTCGTCGTGCCGCTCACCGACGAGCATATGAGCGAATATGTGGGGAGCTATGCGCAGCGGCTCGCCTGGCTGACCGGTTTTCAGGGGTCGGCGGGCGCGGCGGTGGTGTTGCCCGAGGAAGCGGCAATCTTCACTGATGGGCGCTATACGCTGCAGGTCCGATCGCAGGTGGACGGCAAGCACTGGAGCTACCAGTCGGTGCCGGAGACGAGCATCGCTGCCTGGCTGAAGGAGCATGCCGGCGAAGGAGCGCGGATCGGCTATGATCCGTGGCTCCATACCAGGGAATGGGTGGTGAAGGCGCGCGAGGCGCTTGCCGAAAGGGGCGCGGAGCTGGTCGCGGTCCGCCGCAACCCGGTCGATGCCGTCTGGCAGGACAAGCCCGAACCCAGCAAGGCGCGGCTCGCGGTCCACCCGGACAGCTATGCCGGCAAGTCCTCCGCGGCCAAGCGCCAGGAAATGGCCGACTGGCTGCAGGAGCAGAAGGCGGACTCGGCGGTGCTCTCCGCGCTCGATTCGATCGCCTGGACCTTCAACGTGCGGGGCGAGGACGTCGAGCATACTCCGGTCGCGCTCTCCTTCGCCCTCGTCAACAATGACGGCACGGCCGACCTGTTCGTCGCTTCG
>DATMJS010000232.1:0-6325 GCA_035553755.1 Allosphingosinicella sp. | reverse complement strand
ATGGTGCCCAGAAGAGGACTCGAACCTCCACGCCCTTGCGAGCGCCAGCACCTGAAGCTGGTGCGTCTACCAATTCCGCCATCTGGGCCCAGAGAACAAAACAACAGGTAGGCCGCGCGAGTTAGGGGGCCCGCCAGCGCTTGTCAACGGACAGGCGAGCGGGCATGGGGGCCGCGACTTTCAAGGCAGATTATATGGTGCAGAAGATAGACCGGCTGGTCACCCTGTTTGGAGGAGGCGGCTTCGTCGGCCGCTATGTGGCGCAGGCGATCTACAAGACCGGCGCGCGGGTGCGCATCGCCGAGCGCAACCCGCGCGACGCCTTTTTCCTGAAACCGCTCGGGGGCCTGGGGCAGACCCAGTTCGTCGCCGCCGACATCCGGGATCCAGCGCAGGTAGCGGCCGCGGTGAAGGGCAGCGACGCGGTGGTGAACCTTGTCGGCATCCTCAAGGGCCGTTTCCAGGAAATCCATGTCGAAGGCGCCCGCAACGTTGCCGAAGCCGCGGCGGCGGCCGGCGCTCGCTCGCTGGTCCATATTTCGGCAATCGGGGCCGATCCCGAGAGCCCCAGCGCCTATGGCCGCAGCAAGGGCGAAGGCGAGGAGGCGGTCCGGTCCGCCTTCCCCAACGCCACGATAATGCGGCCCTCCTTGGTGTTCGGCCGCGAGGACAATTTCGTGAACCGGTTTGCCGGCCTCGCCCGTCTGCTGCCGGTGCTGCCGGTGTTCCGCGGCCGGACGAAATTCCAGCCGGTCTATGCCGCCGATGTCGGCCGCGCCGTCGCCGCGGCCGCGCTCGATTCCGAGCATCATGGCGGCAAGGATTATGAGCTTGGCGGGCCGCAGGTGATGAGCATGCGCGAGATCAACGAATGGATATGCGCCGCCACCGGCCGCAACCGCACGCTGATCGACGTCCCGGACGCGGTGGGAGCCGCGATCGCCCGGCTGACCGGCTGGCTGCCCGGCGCGCCGATCACCTGGGATCAGTGGCTGATGCTGCAGCGGGACAATGTGGTGGGGGAACGCGCGCCGGGGCTCAAGGAATTCGGCATCTCTCCGACCCCGCTGGCGGCGGTCTCGGAAGGCTGGCTGATCGCCTATCGCCGCCATGGCCGCTTTGCCGCCAAGCAGCCCTACTGAGAGAGCCCTTTCGTGCCGCTGATCATCACCGCCATCCTGCTCGGCATCGTCGAAGGATTGACCGAGTTCCTGCCGGTTTCCTCGACCGGGCACCTGATCCTTGCTTCCGAGCTGCTCGGCTATCGCGCCGAGGAGTGGGCGACGTTCAACGTCATCATACAGCTCGGGGCGATCCTGGCTGTGATCGTGCTTTACTGGCGCACCTTCTGGACGGTCGCGACCGGCCTGTTCGGCCGTGAGGCGGCGGCGTGGCGCTTCGCGCTCAACCTCGCTGTCGCCTTTCTGCCGTCGGCGGTGCTCGGCCTCGTGCTGATAGATAATATCGAGGCGCTGCTCGGCAATGCAGTGGTCGTCGCCGTGGCCCTGATCCTTGGCGGCATCGCGATTTTAATTATCGAGCGGCTGGTTAAACCTGCCAGCATCGCGCCGGGCGTGGCCGCGATTCCTTTGAAACGCGCGCTTGGCATCGGCCTCATCCAATGCCTTTCGATGGTGCCCGGCGTCAGCCGTTCGGGCGCAACGATCATGGGGGCGTTGTCGCTCGGCATCGAGCGCCGCACCGCGGCCGAGTTCAGCTTCTTCCTCGCTGTGCCGACGATGCTCGGCGCGACCACTCTCTCCATTGCCAAGCACCATGAGGAGATCGCCGCGGCCGGCATCGATTGGGGGCTGATCGCGGTCGGCTTCGTCGTCTCCTTCGTGGTCGCCATCGCGGTGATCCGCTGGTTCGTGGGAATCGTCGGCCGGCACGGCTTCGCCCCCTTCGCATGGTACCGCATTGTCGCGGGCACGGTGGCTCTCATCTGGCTGCTGGCGCGCTAGGCGTTCAGCCGGGACTCAGGCCGGCGGGCCAGAATACCGCAACCGAGTCGCGTCCGACGCGTTTTGCTGTTATCGCCAAATGTCTGACAGGAGGCTTGTTTTGCGTAAAATTATGATTGCCGCCGCGGGCGTCACCGCCCTCGCCGCATCGGCTGCCGCGCAGCAGCCGGCTCCGCCGGCGCGGCCCGATGCGCCCGCCCGTACCGCGCCTATGGATCCCCGCGACGAGGAAATCGTCCGCTCGATCCCCGATCCGCGCGAGGTGGAGGCGGTGGGAGCGGCTGCGGGACGCGCCATGGACGCTATCCTCGACATGCCTGTCGGTCCGCTGCGGGAAGCCATTGAGGGCCGCAGGTTGAGCCGCCGCGAGCGCGAGGAGACGCTCGGCGATCATGCCGCCAAGGACGATCCCTATTTCCGCGAACGCATGCGGGACCAGCTCGCCGTAGCCGGCGTCGCCGTGGGCGTGCTGGCCGAGCAGATGGCGGTGATGACGCCGGTCCTCCGGCAGACGCTCGAAGATGTCGAGCGCCGGGTCGAGGAGGCCGTCCGCACCCCGCCGCCGCACGATTATGGCCGGGGCGATCCGCGCCAGGGCGACCGCCGCCGCAATTAAGGGCTTCGGCCCTCAAAAAAGACGTGGATAAGCCGCCGCTTCGCGGTGGACGCGGCGCATCCGCGCGTTAATGCTGCCACCCGCATGTGGCACCTCTACCAGTTCCCCCTCTGCCCCTTCTCGCGCAAGGTCCGGCTGATGCTGGGAGAAAAAGGCGTCGCGCACGAGCTCGTGCGGGAATCCCCGTGGGAAAGCCGCGACGAGTTCATGGACCTCAACCCGGCCGGCCAGACGCCGGTGCTGGTCGAGGAATCCAAAGGCATCGTCCTTATCGATTCGGGCGCGATCTGCGAATATTTCGAGGAAACGGTCGAGAAGTCCCCGATGATTCAGGGCAGCGCGCTGAACCGCGCGGAAGTGCGCCGGCTCGTCGCCTGGTTCGACGAAGGGCTTTACCGCGAGGTCGTGAAGCCGCTGATGAGCGAACGGATGCGCAAGCGCCTGGTCAGCCGCGAGACGCCCGATACGCGCGTGCTGAGGGAGGCGATGACCTCGGCCAACGCCCATCTCGATTATATGGACTATCTGCTCGACCACCGCCGCTGGCTGGCGGGGCCCGCCCTGAGCCTCGCCGACCTTACCGCCGCCGCCCACCTTTCGGTCGCCGATTATCTGGGCGGCATCGACTGGCGCAGCCACAAGCAGACCACCGACTGGTATGCGGTGATGAAATCCCGCCCCAGCTTCCGCAGCCTCCTCGGCGAGCGGATGGAAGTGATCGCCCCGCCCGCGCATTACGACAAGGTCGATTTCTTCTGACCTCTCGATGCGCCGGAACGGGATTCCGTTCAGCGGTGTTTTATCTTATCATGCGGCCGTAACGGTTGCCGGAGAGGAGCAAGGAGAAAGGAGGCACTTCGTGAGGCAATCCCACGAATGTCAGAAGCGGGAGGCGGCTCGATGAACACCAGCCGCGATTTCCTCATGCAGCTTCAGGGCTATGGGCTGATGACAGCCGAGATCGGCTATTACATGCCCGACCATCCGAACCTCATCCAACTCTTCGTCTGGCAGGAATATGACGTGGCGCCGCGCTTTCCGGTGCTGCACGACTTCCTCGACCATTGGCGCCGGGAGATCGAGGCCACCATCCATTCCGTCCGCATTGCCCACCAGCACCTCATCCGTCCTGCCGAATGGCGCGCGGTGGACGGTGTGATCACCATCCAGTGAGCCTAGAGCGACTTCTTTGCCGTAACGAAATAATCTAGCGACTTGTTGTCGCTGAGCGCGAAGCCGCCGGTGAGGGTGAAGGCAAGGCCGGTGCAATCGACGATCTCCAGCCCCGCGTCACGCAGCAGGGCGCAAAGCTCTTCCGGCGTCAGGAACTTCTGCCAGTCGTGCGTGCCCTTAGGGATGCGGCCCAGGCCTTCGGCGAGCGTGATCATGAGCAGGCGCGACGTCGAGGTGCGGTTGGGGGTGGAGAGGATCAGGAGCCCGTCGTCGGTCATCGCTCGAGCCAGGCCCCAGACGAAGCCGCGCGGGTCCCGCACATGTTCGATAACCTCAAGCGAGGTGACGAGGTCGTAGGGTCCGGTCAGCGTTTCGACCCCGCCGGTGCGGTAATCGATCTCAAGCCCTTGTTCCTCCGCATGGATGCGCGCCGCGGCGATGTTCTCCTGCGCGGCATCGACGCCGGTGACCTCCGCGCCCAGACGCGCCAGCGGCTCGGCGAGCAGGCCCGCGCCGCAACCGACGTCAGCCGCCCGCTTGCCCCTCAGCGGCCGCCGGTCGCATTCGTCTGCGCCCCAGTGGCGGTCGATCTGGTCGCGTATGTAGCGCAGCCGCACCGGATTGAGCTTGTGCAGCATCGCCGAGGAGCCTTTGGGGTCCCACCAGTCGGCCGCCATTCGTCCGAAATGAGCGGCTTCGCGAGGGTCGATGGTGGCCGTGGGGTCGCTTGCATGTGGCATGTCAGCTCCCTATCAGGACCGCGCCCTTTTTCCCACGGTTTACACCCGAAGTCACAAGCGAGTTCCATGGCCCGCATCGTTATGAAATTCGGCGGCACTTCGATGGCGGGCATCGAGCGCATCCGCCATGTCGCCAATCTCGTGAAGCGGGAGGCGGAGCGGGGCAATCAGGTTGCCGTGGTGGTGTCGGCCATGGCGGGCGAAACCGACCGGCTGATCCACCTTTGCCGCGAAGCCGCCTCGCTCTACGACCCGCGCGAATATGACGTGGTGGTGGCGAGCGGCGAGCAGGTGACGAGCGGTCTCCTCGCCATCACGCTCCAGGGCATGGGGCTCAACGCTAAAAGCTATATGGGCTGGCAGCTCCCGATCCGGACTACGGGCCACGCGGCCGCCCTGATCGAGGGCATCGACGCGGGCGTCCTGGAGCGCGTGTTCAACGAAGGCGGAATAGCGGTAATCCCTGGCTTCCAGGGGGTAAGCGAGGAGGGGGATCTCGCCACGCTGGGCCGCGGTGGATCGGATACCTCGGCGGTCGCGCTGGCCGTCGCGATGAAGGCCGACCGCTGCGACATCTACACCGATGTCGACGGCGTCTACACCACCGATCCGCGCATCGTCCCGCGCGCGCGCAAAATTCCCGTCATCACTTATGAGGAGATGCTGGAGCTGGCGAGCGTGGGCGCCAAGGTGCTGCAGACCCGCTCGGTCGGGCTCGCCATGCGCGAGAACATCCCCGTCCAGGTCCTTTCATCCTTCGAAGACAAGCCGGGGACGATGGTCGTCGGCGACGATAAAATTGAGGATTCCACCATGGAACGCCAACTCATCACCGGCATCGCCTATGACAAGAACGAGGCGCGGGTGACTCTCACCGGCCTCCCCGACCGGCCGGGCGCGGTGGCCGCCATCTTCGCTCCGCTTGCCGAGGCGAACGTCAACGTCGACATGATCGTCCAGTCGGTTCCGCGGGCGGGAGAGAAGAGCGACCTCACTTTCACCGTTCCCACCGCTTCCCTAGCGCACAGCGTCGATACGCTGGAGAAGGTCAAGGACGCCATCGGCTTCGAGGAGATCCTCACCGACACGAACATCGTCAAGATAAGCGCGGTGGGCGTCGGCATGCGTTCCAACGCCGGCATTGCCGCGCAGATGTTCCAGGCGCTCGCCGGCCGGGGCATCAACATCCTCGCCATCACCACCTCGGAGATCAAGGTGTCGGTGCTGATTCCCGAGGAATATACGGAACTCGCCGTGCGCGTCCTGCATACTGCCTATGGGCTCGACGCGGAGGATGAGGGATGACCAGCGAAGTCAACGTAGCCGCGGCCGAAGCAAGCCCAGGCGCAAGCGTCGGCCATGATCGGCTGCGCCGGCTGATGCAGCGCGGAGCTGACTTCCTCGGCTGCGAAGTCGCGATAATGGGCGGCGCGATGAGCTGGATTTCCGAGCGCCACCTGGTTTCGGCCATTTCCAATGCCGGCGGCTTCGGCGTGATCGCCTGCGGTGCGATGACGCCCGAACTGCTAGACGCCGAGATAGCCGAGACCAGGAAGCGGACCGACCGGCCGTTCGGCGTCAACCTCATCACCATGCACCCCCAATTGGGCGAGTTGATCGACGTCTGCGGTCGCCACGGCGTCGGCCATATCGTGCTGGCAGGGGGGCTCCCCCCGCCCGGCGCGCTCGATCGGATCAAAGCGACCGGCGCCAAGCTCGTCTGCTTCGCCCCGGCGCTGGCGCTGGCGAAGAAGCTCATCCGATCCGGCGTCGACGCTCTGGTGATCGAGGGCATGGAAGCGGGCGGGCACATCGGCCCGGTTTCGACTTCG
>DATMJS010000231.1:0-2113 GCA_035553755.1 Allosphingosinicella sp. | reverse complement strand
GATTGCCGAGAACATGCTGAGTTCGGTGACGCAGGCCCCGCACGTCACCGCCGTCTTCGAGGCCGATTTCAGCGCCATCATGGCGCACCGCGAACGCCACAAGGCGGCCTGGGCGAGGAAGGGCGTGAAGCTCACCTACACCGCCTATCTCGTCGCCGCCGCGGCCGAGGCGATGAAGGTCGCGCCCGCTATCAACAGCCGCTGGCATTCGGACCGGCTCGAAATCTACGACGACATCAATATCGGGGTCGGCACCGCGCTCGGCGAAAAGGGTCTGATCGTGCCGGTGCTGCGCAAGGTCCAGACGCTGAGCCTCAAAGGCATCGCGGCTGGATTGGACGAGTTGGTGGAGAAGGCGCGCAAGGAGAACGGGAGGTGAACACGGTCGGCAACCGAACGCGCCGCCGCCCCGCGCGGGTGAACGCGCGCCAGCGGTGGCGGGAAGGAAGGCCAGGCCGAGGACACTGTCTAGAGCGCTGAAGGCTCTGTTTGAATTGCCTGCACCGTTCGCCCTGAGCCTGTCGAAGCCTGTCCTGAGCGACGCCGCAGGCGGCGTCGAAGGGGGCTGTCCTTCCTTCTCGGCTGAAGTGGAAGGCAGGGCTTCGACAGGCTCAGCCCGAACGGGTTCCTCACCAACCTCAACTGCCGGCGCAATCCGCCCAAGCACGGCCCCCGGCACCGCCTCGTCGTCGGTATGGAGGAGTATCTCGCGGAGGATACCTGCAGCGGGGGCCGGCACTTCGACCGCGACCTTGTCGGTTTCGAGCTCGACCAGCGGGTCGTTGACCTCGACCCTGTCGCCGACCTTCTTCAGCCAGGAACGGACGACCGCCTGCGTGCCTTCCTGCTCGACGGGAACGACGATCTCGATCATCAGAAGGTCACCAGCTCTTCGATCCTGGCGCGGATGCGCTCGACCGATGGCACCGCCCAGTTGAGCAGCACCGGATTATGCGGGCTGGGTATGTCCGGCATCGTCACCCGCGCGACCGGAGCGTCAAGGTCGAGGAAGGCCTCGTCCGCCACCACCGCCGCGATCTCGGCGCCGAAGCCGCCGGTCTGGAGGTCCTCATGGACAATCAGGCAGCGCCGCGTGCGGCGAACGCTTTCCAGCACCATCTGCCGGTCCCACGGCACCAGCGTGCGCAGGTCGATCACGTCGGCCGAATAGCCCTGGGCGGCTTCCTCGCAGCGCGGGACCATCGCGCCCCAGGTGACGATGCTGATGTCGCCGCCCTCGCGCGTCTTCTTCGCGCGGCCGAACGGCAGCACATAATCGTCCCCGGGCCAGGGCCGGCGCGCCCAGCTATCGTCGAGCATCGCTCGGTGCTCGAAAAAGATGACGGGATCGTTGCCGCGCAGGCCCGCTCGCAGCAGCCCTACCGCGTCTTCGGCGTTCGACGGCACCGCCACCAGCCAGCCCGGATTGTGGACGAACTGCACCTCGTTGGTCTGACTGTGCCAGGGGTCGCCGCATTTGAAGAAGCCGCCCGGAATCCGAAGAACCATCGGCGCGGCGAAGCGGTTGGCGGTGCGCCAGCGCATCGTGCCGCAATCGTTGATCTGCTCGGTCGCGGGTTCGGCATATTTGCGGAACTGGATTTCCGGCACGGGCATCAGGCCCGCCATCGCCATGCCGACCGCGCGGCCGACGATCCCTTCCTCGTTGAGGCTGGTGTCGAAGACACGGCTTTCGCCATATTTCTCCTGGAGCCCGAGCGTTACCGCATGGACGCCGCCTTTCGGCCCCACATCCTCGCCGAAGGCGAGCACTCGCGGGTTCGCTTCCAGCTCCTGATCGAGGGTGCGGCGGATCGCCGTCACCATGTTGATCCGCTGCCCTTCAGGCTTCGGCGCGCCGGTGGAGGGCGGCGCCTTGTAGCCATGGGTCCACTGGCCGCCGAGCTTCTGCATCTCGCCTTCGAAGAAGACATGGGCGGTGACCTTCTCCGGATCGGAGACGCCGCGGCCTTCGGCGATCTCGCGCGCTTGTTCCACCGCCGCCTCGGCCTGCTCTTCCAGCGCCTGCCATTCCTCCTCCGACAGCAGCGACCCGACGACGTAGGAGCGGAGCTTGGGCAGCGGATCGCGCGCCCATTCCGACTTCACGAAC
>DATMJS010000230.1:0-3644 GCA_035553755.1 Allosphingosinicella sp. | reverse complement strand
AACAGCGGCTATCTCGAAAAGCTGCGCGCGCTCGACACTCAGGGCCGGGACCTTACGCTCCGCCGGGCGATCCAGGATTCGGGGCAGCGCTGCCGCCGCATCCGGAGCTCGGCCGAAAGCGGCAGCTACGAGAATATGGCGATCTTCACCGCGCGCTGCGACGAAGGCACAAATTGGGCCGTGTTCGTCGCCCCAAGCGGCGACGTGCAGGTGCGAAGCTGCCAGCATGTCGAGCGGCTGGGCCTTCCCAGATGCCGCACCGAAGAGGATGTTCAATAGACGCCGGCAAGCTCGGTGAAGCGGTAACGGTCACGGATGTGGAGGTTGAAATGGCGCCCCTTGCTGAAGGCCGCGCGAAACCGTTCGGCGGCTTCGGCGGGGACTTCATGATAAAGGTAGCGGCGGCCGGTGGTGAAGAGAATCTCCAGCTCGCGCCGATCGTCGTGGTAACGAGCGTCCTGAATGACTGTGGAGGGCATCGGCCTGAAGAGCGGCAGGCCCGGCTACGGGCTCAACCGCGCCTCAGTCGCACTTGCGGACTTCACGAACCTCGCCCGCGCGTCCGGTGCGAGTGATCGTGCAATTGCCCTGCCGGATCTCTTCGGTCCAGCTGCCGTCCGCGTGGACTACGCGGTTGCCGGCCTTGGGAACGCGCTGGCCGTTCTTCATTTCCCAGGACCAGTTGGCGGGCGTCTTGGCCGTCTGACCTTTTTCCTGCGCCGCGGCCGGAGCCCCCGCGCTTAGTGCCAGGGCCATGGCGGCGGCTGTCATCATCATGATCTTCACGACAGTCACCTTTTCGAAGTTCGAGTTATATATAGTACTAAACGCTTGAAATTCCAATAAGGCGCGGCTCGTTTCGCCGATTCCGCCGCGGTACGAAGCGGTTCATTCGCTTTTCTCGACCCCTTTTGCGGGATCGACCTCCACCTTCACGTCGGTTTCGACCGCCGGGTCCGCGGGCAATATGCGGTCCCCGAACAGCAGGAACAATGCCACCAGCACGAGCAGCGTAAGCGCTGCAATGGTAAGAGCCGTTCCCCGCCGCCGCTCCTTGACGACGAGGGGGGGCGTCTCGGGATCCTCAACTGCCATCTTCGTTCCTCCATGGCCTCAGCGAGCGAACGCCAACCGCTTCGCCGCGTTCCAGTGCGCGGGCTTTCGCGGGCGGAAGAAGCTGCCTCGCCGGGGGCTAGGCGGCGTTGGTAGCGGTGACTTCGACGTCGATCTTGTCGGGTTGCTGAGCCGCTCCGAAAATCTCGTCACGGAAAATAAAGAGCAGGAAGAGGAGGAGCAGGAGCACCACCGCCAGCGCGATCGTGCCGCCGCCGCCCCTACGCCCTTCCGTATGCACCACCGTGGTGTGTTCCCTATCCCGTTCGTCTACCATCCTGCGCCTCCTGGTTATAGGCCCGTAACGAACCTGGCAGGCGCGGGGTTCCGCCGGCGGCGGCATCGTCAGCTCAGCCGGTGCACTTGGCTTCCTTGCGGGCCGCGGGAAGTCGCTGTTTCAGCCAGTCGCGCATGTTCGGATAAACTTCGGCAAGTTCCTCATAAACCTTGCAGGCTTCGGCGGGCTTCTTCAGCTGCATCAAAGCCTGTCCGAGGAAATAGAGGCTGTCGGCAGCCCGTTCTCCTTTCGGGTTTGTCTGGTAGTTGGAAAGGAGGATCTTGGCTGCGCTGGCGGGCTTGCCCTCGTCCAGATAGGCGCGGCCGGCAAGGTTGAGCGCATAGCTGGCGCGAGGGTGCTTGGGATATTTCTTGGCCATTGCTTCGAGCGACTTCTGCGCCTCGCCGAACTGTTTGCCCTCCCATTGACGGAAGCCGACAAGATAGGCGTCCTCTGCCGCGTCGCCCGAAGCGGGCGCAGCGGCGGCGGCCAAGGCTTTGGCAGGCGCCTTGGGTTCAATGGCGGCAGGTTGGGGCTGCGCCTCGGCAGCGACAGGGGAGGAGGCCCTCGTTTCAATCCTCTGGAAACGGTCGTCGTTTTCGCGCCGCGCCTGCTCCAGCTGCCTTTCCAGCTGCCGCACGCGATGCGCGTTTTCCTCGGCCTGTCCGGTCATCGCCGCGAGTTGGCGTTCCAGCGCGTCGAGGCGGGCGGTCAGGTCGGCAATGGCGCTGCTGGCCGGAACGCCACCGAATTGCGGCTGGGCGACGGAGCCGAACTCCGGCTGAACGGTCGCAACGGGTCTGCCCTGCGCCAGCGCAGGTCCCGAGGCTCCGACAAGCAAAATCAGGCCAAGAAGATGAAAACGCATGACATATCCCCGCAATTACTCCCCAAGCTCCATAGCATGGGCGCGCGAACCTGTCTGCCGGATTAAGCCATTTTATTGGAGCTGTGACGGCGGAGCCACGGCTCCGGGCGCCGGCGCAGCGGGCTGGCCCGTCGTCCCTTGCGCCCGCGCGGCAAGATCGGCGGGGAGCAGGCTCACATCGTCGATCGTGGTTTCGGCTGCTCCGAGCGGAGGTACTTCGATGCCGCCGACCGTGACGCGCAAAACTTGCGGCCTGCCGGTCCGGATCTGGGGCTGCTGGGCCGTGGCCGGGACCTCGTAGCGCTGACCGGCCTGCATGATGCCTTCGAACAGCCTGCGGCCGCTGCCGCCTTCATAGATGCGGAGCCACACCTCGTCGGTGGCGGCGATCACCACCGGCCCGTTACTTGGAACGCCTTGCGGCTGCTGCTGCGGCTGAGCCGCAGGCGCGGGCTGCGGCACCGCCTCTTGCGGATCGGGGACCTGCGCCTGGTCGACGCTGTCGACCGTCAGGCTCCGCCAGATGATGTAGCCCGCTATGAGCAGCAGCGCGATCGCACCGGCGATCATCGCGAGCGAGCGCGGCGGCACCCGTGCCGGATCGGCGGGCTCATAATAGGATTGCGGCGCTTCATAAGCAGGCCGCGCGGCGCCGATCTGCTGCCTGAGCTCCGCGCCGATCTCGTTGCCGTTGAGGCCGACAGCATTGGCGTAGGAGCGGGCGAAACCGATGCTGTAGGTTGGGGCAGGAAGCGCGTCCCACTCCTCATTTTCGATATGCTGGAGATGCCTGATCGGGATCCGCGTCTTGCTCGCGACTTCGTCCAGGCTGAGCTTTTTCGCCTCGCGCGCCGCCTTCAGCCTATCGCCGATGGAAGAGACGCTGCCCGGATCCACTTCACTCATTCAATGCACCCCTGCCGCCCGCTCTTACGGGCTTATCCTTATCCAGGTTCATGACATAGCAGCGGGCAATCAATGTCAACCGCGCTTGCCCCGGAAATCGTCCTTAACGCGCACCGCTCAGCCGATCACGACCGCGTTCTTTTCGGCCCATTCGGAAAGGGCAGCGCGCAGGTTTTCGGGCGGCTTCGCCAGCATCTCCTCCATGGCCGGCATCAGCGCGGACCGGTCGAGCGAACGAATCATCGCCTTGATCGGGCCGATCGCGACCGGCGTGATCGAAAGCCGCCGGATGCCGATGCCGATGAGCGCCATCGCTTCAAGCGTCCGCCCGCCCATTTCGCCGCACATCGCGACCGGCACCTTGTGCTGCTTCGCCTCGCGCAGCACCCGCCGCAGGAAGCGAAGGATGGCGGGACTCAGCCAGTCGTAGCGCTCGGCGAGCTTCGGGTTGGCGCGATCGGCCCGATCAAGGCGATGATC
>DATMJS010000229.1:0-4167 GCA_035553755.1 Allosphingosinicella sp. | reverse complement strand
GCTTCGAGGAAGCCGAAGGCGGCGGTGGCCTGCACCCAGTCGAGCAGTTCGGGATCGTCGGCCCGGTAGGCGGCTCCGGCGTCGGTCCGGCCGCTTACCATGCTGTGCATCCGGTTGACGCTGCCGATCATCGCGCGGGCGGCGCTCGCGGGCCCATAGATAGTGACCATAGCGGCAAGGCCGGTGCGCTGGAGCCGCCGGATCGGATCGGTGCGGAAGCTGGTATGGTCCCAGACGCCGTGGCGGACGCGCGGCTCGGCCAGCTCCAGCAGCACCGCGGCGACCCCGCCGACGAACAGGGTGAGCGGGTTCTTGAAGATACGCCAGGAGACGGAATCGGGCGGAACGAGCGCGGGCTCGCCCGGCGGATTGCGGAAGTCGGGCGCCGGTGCGTCGGCGGGGCTGAGGAAGCCGCTCGCAAAGCCCTCTACCGAGCGCTGGAGCGGGCGGGGAAGGAGCAGGGCCTTGCTCATGCCCGACTCAAGAGCGCGGGAGGCGCAAAGGTTGCCTAGAGCGGAAGTTCGAGCTCCCGAGCGGGAGGCTCGGCAAAGCCCTGGGTAAGATTGGAGAGGCCGAGGCCGAGCAGGCGGATGCTCTTGGGCGCCGGCAGGATCGTCGCCAGCAGCGCCGAACCGATCTCGAGGAACTCGGCATGTCCGGAGACCGGCCGGTCAAGCGAACGGGAGCGGGTGACGATCCGGAAGTCGCGATACTTTACCTTGAGGGTGACGGTGCGGCCGAAAAGTCCCTTCTCCTCGATGCGCCGCCAGACGGTGCGGCTGATCCTGTCGAGTTCGCCGAGGAGATCGGCCTCATCGCTGAGATCCTCGAGGAAAGTGTCTTCGGCGCTGATCGATTTGTAGGGGCGGTCCGCCTTGACCTGGCGGTGGCAAATGCCACGGGCGAGGTCGTGATAATAGCGGGCCGAGGAGCCGAAATGGGCGGCGAGGAAATCGAGGCTCCGGGCGCGGAGGTCCGCGCCGGTCTCGATCCCTAGCCCCGCCATCTTTTCGGCAGTCTTGGGCCCGACGCCGTGGAAGCGCTTGACCGGGAGGTCCGCGACGAAGGCGGGGCCGCGCGCAGGGGTGACGACGCACAGGCCGTCCGGCTTGTTCTGGTCCGAAGCGAGCTTGGCGAGGAACTTGTTGTAGGAAACGCCGGCCGAGGCGGTGAGGCCGGTTTCGGCGCGGATGCGGGCGCGGATCTCCTCGGCGATCCTGGTGGCGACGCCGATGCCTTTCAAATCCTCGGTGACGTCGAGATAGGCTTCGTCGAGGGAGAGCGGCTCCACATTCGGCGTATATTCGGCGAAGATGGCGCGGATCTGGTTCGAGACGGCGCGATAAGCGTCGAAACGAGGCGTGACGAAGATGAGGTCCGGGCAGCGGCGCCTTGCCGTAACCGAGGCCATGGCCGAGCGGACGCCGAACCGCCGCGCTTCGTAGCTTGCCGCCGCGACGACTCCCCGCGCCGAGCCGCCGCCGACGGCGATGGGCTTGCCGCGAAGCTCCGGATTGTCGCGCTGCTCGACGCTCGCGAAGAAGGCGTCCATGTCGACATGGATGATCTTGCGCACGCTCGGGATTTCGGAGATCGCGTTCACCGCCTGTTCTTATAGCGGGAGCGGCGACCCAGCGGAATAGCCTTCAGGGCCTTTCCCGCGTGGCGAGCGCCTCCAGCGCCTCGGCGAGGCGGCGGTGCTCGCGGACGCCGCGCCAGAGGAACAGGGTGCCAAGCGCGGCAAGGCCGACCAGCGCAAGCAGCGCATAGGCGATCGTCTCGAGCCAGTCCTCGGGCTTTGGCTCTTCCGGCGGGGCGGGCGCGGCAAGTCCGGTGACGCCCCCGGCGCCGGTCACGGCATTCCCCTGCGCCTCGCCCGGCTCCGGCTGCGGAGGGCCGGGGAGCTGCGCTTCCACTGCATTTTGCTCTTGCGGCTCCGCCGGCGGCGGCTGCGGGCGGTCGATGCCGATAGTGCCTTCGATGCTGCCGGACGGAATGGCGGCGATCGAGCCGATAATGGACAGCGACACCATGCCGGCGAGCACCAGCATGACGACGCGGCTGATCCAGTCGAAGGGGCTTTGCCTCATCCAGCTTGAACCCGCCCGCTTCCAATAGGCTCCAGTCTATGCTTTAGGCGCGCCGACAATTGCCGATCCCTGAGGATTCCCAGCTCCCATGAACATCCATGAATATCAGGCCAAGGAACTGCTCGCCAAATTCGGAGTGCCGGTGCCGGCAGGCCATGCCGCGATGAGCGTCGAGGAGGCGGTCGCCGCCGCCGACAAGCTGCCCGGGCCGCTTTACGTGGTGAAGGCGCAGATCCATGCCGGTGGGCGCGGCAAGGGCAAGTTCAGGGAGCTGGGGCCGGACGCAAAGGGCGGCGTGCGGCTGGCGCGGACGCCGGAGGAGGTCCGCGCGGCCGCCGAGGAGATGCTCGGCAACACCCTGGTCACGATCCAGACCGGCCCCGAGGGCAAGCAGGTCAACCGCCTCTACGTCACCCACGGCGTGGATATCGCGAAGGAATTCTACCTGGCTTTGCTGGTCGATCGCTCGACCGGCCGGATCGCCATGGTCGCTTCGACCGAGGGCGGCATGGACATCGAGGAAGTGGCGCATTCGTCGCCGGAGAAGATCCACACCATCACCATCGACCCCGCGCAGGGATTCCAGCCGCATCACGGCCGAGCCGTCGCTTATGCGCTCGAGCTGGAGGGCGACCTCAACAAGCAGGCGCAGAAGATGGCCCGGCTGCTCTACGACGCCTTCATCGGCACCGACGCCAGCCAGATCGAGATCAACCCGCTGGCGGTGACCGACGACGGCAAGCTGCTGGTGCTCGACGCCAAGGTGGGCTTCGATTCCAACGCCATGTTCCGCCATCCGGATCTCGCCGAACTGCGCGACGAGAGCGAAGAGGATCCGATGGAGCTGGAGGCGTCGAAATACGACCTCGCCTACATCAAATTGGACGGCGATATCGGCTGCATGGTGAACGGCGCGGGCCTCGCCATGGCGACGATGGACATCATCAAGCTGAACGGCGCGTTTCCGGCCAACTTCCTCGATGTCGGCGGCGGCGCTTCGAAGGAGAAGGTGACCGCAGCGTTCAAGATCATCCTGTCCGATCCTGCGGTGAAGGGCATCCTGGTCAACATCTTCGGCGGGATCATGCGCTGCGACATCATCGCCGATGGCATCATCGCCGCGGCGCGCGAGGTGAACCTGTCGGTGCCTCTGGTGGTCCGCCTCGAGGGGACCAACGTCGAGGAAGGCAAGCGCATCCTTGCCGAGAGCGGGCTCGCCATCGTGCCGGCCAACGACCTCGGGGATGCGGCGAAGAAGATCGTCGCGGCGGTGAAGGAAGCGGCATAAGGCAAAGTTTCCGTTCGGGCTGAGCTTGTCGAAGCCCTGCAGTTCTAGAAAAGACAGCCCTTCGACAGGCTCAGGGCGAACGGGTGGTAGGAAGGAAGAGCATGAAGCTGCTGGTCCCGGTCAAGCGGGTGATCGATTTCAACGTCAAGCCTCGGGTGAAGGCCGACGGCTCGGGCGTCGACCTCGCCAACGTCAAGATGAGCATGAACCCGTTCGACGAGATCGCGGTCGAGGAGGCGATCCGCCTCAAGGAAAAGGGCGTCGCGACCGAGATCGTCGCGGTTTCGATCGGCCCGGCCAAGGCGCAGGAGACGCTTCGCACTGCGCTCGCCATGGGCGCCGACCGCGCGATCCTGGTGCAGACGGACGCCGAGGTGGAGCCGCTTGGCGTCGCGAAGATCCTCCGCAAGATCGCCGAGGAGGAAAGTCCGCAAATGGTGATCCTCGGCAAGCAGGCGATCGACGACGACAGCAACCAGACCGGGCAGATGCTCGCCGCCTTGCTCGGCTGGCCGCAGGGCACCTTCGCCTCCAAGGTCGAGATCGGCGAGGCTAAAACAACCGTCACGCGTGAGGTCGACGGCGGCCTCGAGACGGTCGAATTGACGTTGCCGGCGGTGGTCACCACCGACCTCAGGCTCAACGAGCCGCGCTACGCGAGCTTGCCGAACATCATGAAGGCCAAGTCGAAGCCGCTCGCGACCAAAACGCCTGAGGATTACGGAGTCGACGCCGCGCCGCGGCTGCAGACGGTGAACGTGCGCGAGCCTTCGAAGCGCGAAGCCGGAG
>DATMJS010000228.1:0-6564 GCA_035553755.1 Allosphingosinicella sp. | reverse complement strand
ATATGACCAGGAGCCTGGAGGAGAATGAACGCGTGACCGACGCCATCTACGATGCCGGCTATTCGGGCCCCGGCCGCTTTTATGCGGATGCGAAGGCGCGGCTCGGAATGACCCCCTCCGCCTGGCGCGACGGCGGCCGCGGCGAGACGATCCGCTGGGCGGTGGCCGACACCTTCCTCGGCCGGATGCTGGTCGCGGCGACGGACAAGGGCATTTGCCGGCTCTCGTTCGACGAGGATGAAGGGGATTTGCGCCGGCGCTTCCCCAATGCGGCGATCGAGCGGGGAGGGGAGGCAATGGCCGATCTCCTCCAGCGCACGATCGAGGCCGTGAACGCACCCGAAAAGCCGCACGACCTCCCGCTCGACGTCCGGGGCACCGCCTTCCAGCAGGCCGTTTGGCGCGAGCTCTCGCGCATTCCGGCGGGCGAGAGCCTCAGCTACACAGCGCTCGCGGCACGGGCGGGAAAGCCGAACGCGGCTCGGGCGGCGGGCTCCGCGTGCGGCGCCAACAACGTTGCCGTCCTGATCCCCTGCCACCGCGCGCGCCGCGGCGACGGCTCGCTGGGCGGATTCGCCTATGGGCTCGAAAGAAAGGCCGCCCTGCTGGAGCGCGAAGGCGGCTGAGTCCCGGCCTAGCTCCCGTTACCCGCCAGCGGGAGATGCCGCTTTGGCGGCTGCGAGTTTCTTCTCCAGCCGGTCGAACATCTCGCGCGCGCTTTCCCGTTTCTCCTTGCCGACCTCACGATATTTTTCGGCTTGTTCTTCCTGCTTCTTTTTCTTCTTGGGGTCCTGCTCGTCGTTATGGAGCTGGAAGGCCGAAGGCTTGATTACGGCCAGGGCGTCTTCGATCATGTTGCGCCGTTCGAAGTCGAGCGCGACCTTGTAGCGAAGGTCTGCGTCCTGAGGCACCAGCTCATGCGCGCGGAAGAGCGCATTCTGGGCGGCGGGCGGGGCCGGCACCCCTTGGGCAGCGAAACTGTCATAATAGGCTTCGAGCACAAAGGCGTCGTTCGGATTGGTCCGGTTGGCTTTGATGATATAGGCGCGGGCGGCCTCCCAAGCTGCCTTGTCGGCTGATTTGGCCTCCATCAGGGCCGCCATCTGCAACTGGCCTTTGTGGGTGAGAGCACGGGTATCGTCGGGGCGGATGGCGAGGAGCTGGTCGACGGCGCTCATTGCCGCCGCGTTATTGCCTGCAGCACGCTCGGCCTCGATCAGCAGGCTGAGGGCGTAGGGATCGTCCGGATAGCGAGCCGCAATCCTGCGCACGTCGGCGGCGAAACCGGACGCTTCGGACTTGAGGATGCCGCGTCCCAACGCGATCTCCTGCCAGATGAGGGCCTTCTCCGCGGGCGATAGCGCCCGAATGGTGATGGGCCTTAGCTGGATCGTCTTGAAAGGCAGCACGGTGACGTCGTGTTTCACCTTTCCCGAGTAGGTGCGAAGCTCGTCGTCCAGCTTCGCGGCGTCCTCTCCGAAAGCCGCATTCATCGCCTGTTCGTAGCTCTGCCCTGCGTTGATGAGGTTGAGATATTTTTCAAGCTGGCCCGCCCGTTCCTTCTTCTGGGCGAGATAATGCACCAACAGCCACCCTTGAGCATAAAGAAGGTCGATTTCGGGAACGTCGCTGTAGCTCCGGGCGGCAAGCATCTTCCTTAGAGGAAGCCAGCGGTTGCCGTAGAAGGAACCGTAGCGATGCTCGGCGATATGGCCGACTTCCATCACGTCTTTCTTCAATATCTCCGTCTGCCCGTAATATTCGGCAAAACCCTCACTGTACCAGGACGGGTAGCTGGCGGGAAAATACTGAAACATGAAGTGGTGGGCATATTCGTGCAGCAGCACCGATTGGGGATTGAGCTTGCCCTTTGCGCGCGTGCTTCCGCTCACTCCGACTGCAATCGGCCCTCGAGAACTCGCCGAATAATAGCCGGCAATCCCACCTGCCTCGTAGGGAAGAGTCTTCTGCACGCCGGCAAAATTGTCCATCAAATATATTTTGAGCTTGATTGGGCTTGGCGGCGCCTTGGTGTTGGAGACCACGCGGAGCAGGTAGTCGAATTTTTCGAGCTTCTCGGTGAAATCCCGAAGATTGGCCTCCGAACCTTCGCTGTAGACGAGGAACCGCTCCGAAGAAGCTTCCCTCCATTCCGCCTGCGCTGCCCCCGGCAGCAGCAGCGCGAAAACCAGTAACAGCTTGCGCAGCATAGACTTTATCCCCCTGACAGCCCGTTTGAAGGGCTAAGTGCAGCGGACTGAAAGAGCAACCCCTAAACGGTGGCAGGAACAATCGCATTAAATGGACATTGCGCGACCTATCTTATGGAGGAAATGCGGCATGGCTGATCTGAAGGGCATTCGCGAAGGAATGCAGGTGCTGGGGTCCGATGGCGGCATGGTCGGGGAGGTGGCCGGCGTCCATGGCGACCATATACATCTGCGCCCGACACCGCCCGTAGAAGGAGGAGCTGACCGTACGGTTCCCAAAACGTGGGTCGCGCATGTCGACCAGCATGTTCATCTCAACCGCGAGGCTGCGCTGGTCCGCGATACCTGGGGCAGCGGCGAAGGGCATGTGATACCCCCCAGCCGGCGGGCGGCCGCTCCGGCGGCGCGCGAACCGGCGCATAGCGGCGTTGGGAAGAGCTGGTTCCTGTGGCTGCTGGGCGCATTGCTGCTCGCCGCGATCATTTTCCTCGGCATTCGCGGCTGCGGCTATGCGGCCACCGATCCCAATTATGAAGACAATGCCAAAGGGGAAATCAGCGAGGCAGACAGGGCCGCTTCCGGTGCCGCAGCCGCCGGCGGCGCGACAGCGGGCGCGCTTGCCGGTCAGGTCGAAAGCTATTTCCGTTCATCGGACGCCGCTCCGCGGACTTTTACCTTCGAAAATCTCCGCTTCGACACCGGCAGCGCGGAGATCAGGAGCGAAAATCGGCAGGAGCTGGCCGAACTCGGCCGGATGCTTGCCGCTCAGCCCAACGGCCGTTTCCGCGTGGTCGGCTATGCAGACCCGCGCGGCGACACCGCCTCCAACCAGGATCTCGGCAAACGGCGCGCGGAGGCGGTCGCGGCCGCGCTCGTCGCTAACGGCGTTCCGGCCGGCAGCATCGAAACGGCAAGCGGCGGCGAAACCGCGGACGCGCAGAGCCTCGCGGAAGACCGCCGTACCGAACTGGTCGTTCTCAGCCGCTAGGCCGAGGCTATATAGCGCAGGAAGGACGTCCGCATTTTGCGGCGCGGGCCTCTTTCATTGCGAGGAAGAGGGTTGAGGATGATCACGCAGACAGAGAAGCGCGCCGCGTTCGCAAGCCTTCACACGCCCGGCAGGCCTCTCATCATCTATAATATATGGGACCCCGGTAGTGCTCGCGCGGTGGCGGAGGCGGGGGCGAAGGCGATCGCCACCGGCAGCCACCCGGTTGCCAACGCTTTGGGGCTGGAGGACGGGCAGCAGGTGCCGCTCGATCTCGTGCTCGCCAACTCAGGGCGCATTGTCGAAGCGGTCGATCTTCCGGTCTCGATCGATTTCGAAGCCGGCTATGGCGAGACCGCAGCGGAGGTCGGCCGCGCCTGCAAGGCGCTGTGGGAGACCGGCGCGATCGGCATCAACCTGGAAGACCAGATAATCGGCGGAGATGCTGTGCGTGCGGTTGCGGATCAGGCGGAGCGCATCGCCGCGGCCGCAGCGTCGGGATTGTGGATCAACGCCCGCACGGACATCTTCATCAAGGCCCGCATGGCCGGGAAGCCCGTCGACGACCCGGCGCTGCTCGACCAGGCGCTCGAGCGGGCCCGCGCTTATGCGGATGCGGGAGCAAACAGCTTTTTCGCGCCCGCCTTGGCCGATGCGGGATTGATAGCCCGGCTTTGCGAGGCTTCGCCGTTGCCGGTCAACATCATCTCGCTCCCGAACACGCCGACCAACGCGGAGATGGCCCGGCTCGGAGTCGCCCGGATCAGCTACGGGCCCGCGCCCTGGCGAGCGGCGATGGCGTTCGTCAAGGAGCAGGCCGCAGCCGTTTTTGCAGGCTAAAGAAAGCTGTAAGGGTCCACGTCCACTGCTACGCGTACGCCCCGCGGCCATTCCAGCTTTCCAAGCCACTCCCGTATGATGTCCTGGACATCCAGCGATCGGGCGGCGTGGACGAGCAGGCGCTGGCGATGCCTTCCCCGGAGCATGGCCATCGGGGCCGGTGCCGGCCCAAACACAGCCATGTTCTCGACCTTGGGCGCCGTGCGGCCGATGAGGCGGGCGGTGCCGGTGGCTTCGGCCTGATCCTCGGAAGAGACGATGATTCCGGCGAGACGTCCGAAGGGCGGCATGGCCGCCTCGCGCCGCGCTTCGGTCTCCGCCTCGTAAAACCCCTCCGAATCGCCGCTGACGAGGGCGGAAATTACGGGCGCGCCGGGATCGTGGGTCTGGACGAAAACGCGTCCGGGCTTCTCGCCGCGCCCGGCCCGGCCCGACACCTGGCAAATCTGCTGAAAGCTTCGCTCCGCCGCCCGGAGGTCGCCCCCCGAAAGGCCGAGGTCCGCGTCCACCACCCCAACCAGGGTCAGGTTGGGAAAGTGATAGCCCTTGGTGACAAGCTGGGTGCCTACGACGATGTCGATCTCCCCGCGCTCCATGCGGCCCACGAATTCGGCGGCCTTGGCGGGCGACCAGATGGTGTCGGAGGTGACGATGGCGGTCCGCGCCTCGGGGAACAGAGCCGCTACTTCGTCGGCGATACGCTCGACGCCTGGGCCGCAGGCGACGAGGCTGTCCTCCTCCCGGCATTCGGGACAGGCGGCGGGCGGTGGCATCATGTGGCCGCAATGATGGCAGGCGAGGCGGCTGACGAGGCGATGCTCGACCATCCAGGCGGTGCAATTGGGGCATTGGAAGCGATGTCCGCAATGGCGGCACAAGGTGAGCGGCGCATAGCCGCGCCGGTTGAGGAAGAGCAAAGTCTGCTCGCCCGCTTCGAGGTTGGCCTCCATTTCGCGAACCAGGGTTGGGGCGAGCCAGCGGCCGCGTGGAGGAGGGTCGGCGAGGAGATCGAGGGCGGCGATGTCCGGCATTTCGGCGGTGCCGTAGCGGTCGGGAAGCTTCACTTCCTTGTAAACGCCGATCTCGGCCATGTGCCGTGTCTCGATGGCGGGCGTTGCGGATGCAAGGATGACCGGCACCTGCTCGAGCTTGGCACGCATCACCGCCACGTCGCGGGCATGGTACTGAACGCCGTCCTCCTGCTTGAAGCTCGCTTCGTGCGCCTCGTCGACGACGATCAGACCGAGCCTGCGATAGGGGAGGAAAAGGGCCGAGCGCGCCCCGACCACGACCTTTCCTTCGCCGGTCGCGATCGCCCGCCAGGCGCGGCGGCGCTGTGACTGGCGAAGGCCCGAATGCCAGGCGATCGGCTCCACTCCGAAGCGGGCGGTGAAGCGCTTGAGGAAAGGCTCGGTAAGCGCGATCTCCGGCAGCAGCACCAGCGTCTGCCTGCCCTCCCGCAGCGCCTGGGCGATCGCCTCGAAATAAACCTCGGTCTTGCCCGAACCGGTGACGCCGTCGAGCAGATAGGGCGCGAAGCCGCCTTGTCGCACAGCTTGGGCGAATTCACCGGCAGCCCCGGACTGCGCGGCTTCCAGCCGGGGCGGGGAATGATCGGGATCGGGCTCCGGGTAAGGATCGTCCACCGTCACTTCGACCGACTCGACCGCGCCGGCCTTCACCAGCCCGCGGATCACCCCGTCCGACACGTCGGCGGCGATGGCCAGCTCGCGGATCAGGCCCTGCCGCGTGCCGATCCGCTCCAGCGCCTGGGCGCGCTGCGGCGTCAGGCGATCGGGGATCATTCCCGTCGTCCGGTATTCGGTGACCGTCCGAGCGCCGTCGAGCGCACTCGACGAGGGAAGCGCCATCCGCAGCACCGCGGCAATGGGCGCAAGATAGTAATCGGCGGTCCAGTCGATCAGCCGGCGCAGCGGCTCGCCCAGCGGAGGCAGGTCGTAGACGTGGAGCAGCGGCCGCAGCCTCTTGTCCTCCACCTCCGCCGTCTCCAGCCGGTCGGGCTCCCATACCGCGCCCACCATTTGTCTCGGGCCGAGCGGCGCCAGCACGATCGAGCCGGGCCCCGCCTCGGCTCCGTTCGGCAGGCGGTAATCGAGTGGACCCACGGCGGCATTGAGAAGGAGAACGCGGACGCGGTTCATGCTTCTTCATATGGGCAAAGCCGCTTCGGATGAAACTGCCGAGACGTGGGCACGTTGAAGTAATCCGCCTCAACAAGGAACGCCTCTTTATGGATGGAACGATTTCCCGCCGCAGCCTGCTCGGCGCCGGCTTCGTGTTGCCGCTGCTGGCGCTGCCCGGCTGTTCGACGCCGCTCGGCAGCCTGGGCGGCTTCGGCTTAGAGGACGCGATCCGGCGGTTGCTGACGATCTCCTCGCAGCGCGCCTTCGCTAACTTGCTGCAGGAAAACGGCTTCTTCCAGGACGAGCTGGCGCGGGTGACGCTGCCGGCGCAGCTCGGCGGGGCCGGCTCGGCCTCGGCGCTTTCGGCGCTGCTCCGTCAGCC
>DATMJS010000227.1:0-8310 GCA_035553755.1 Allosphingosinicella sp. | reverse complement strand
ATAGGCGACCAGCGCGTAGGCGGCCGCATGGCTCTTGTTGAAGCCGTAGCCTGCGAACTTGTCGATCAAGTCGAACAGCTCGTTCGCCTTGGGCCGGGCGATATTGTTGGCGGCGCAGCCGGTGACGAAGCGCTCGCGCTGGGCGTCCATCTCGGACTTGATCTTCTTGCCCATCGCGCGGCGGAGGAGGTCCGCTTCGCCGAGGCTGTAGCCGGCAAGCACCTTGGCCGCCTCCATCACCTGCTCCTGGTAGACGAAGATGCCGTAGGTCTCCTTCAGCACCTCCTCGAGCAGCGGGTGCGGATATTCGATCGGCTCGCGGCCGTTCTTGCGCGCGCCGAACATCGGAATGTTGTCCATCGGGCCCGGCCGGTAGAGCGAGACGAGCGCGATGATGTCCTCGAAGCTGGTCGGCTTCACCGCCGCGAGCGTGCGCCGCATGCCTTCGGATTCCAGCTGGAACACGCCCACCGTCTCGCCGCGCTGGAGCAGTCTGTAGACTTCGGGGTCGTCCCAGGGCAGGCCGTCGAGGTCCACGGTAGCGCCCGACACGGCTATCATCTGCACGGCCCTCTGCAGGACCGACAGCGTTTTCAGACCCAGGAAGTCGAACTTAACGAGGCCCGCCGCCTCGACATATTTCATGTCGAACTGGGTGACCGGCATGTCCGAGCGCGGGTCCCTGTACAGCGGCACCAACTTGTCGAGCCGCCGGTCGCCAATGACGACGCCGGCGGCGTGGGTCGAGCTGTGCCGCGGCAGGCCTTCAAGTTTCATCGCAAGATCGAACAGGCGGCGGACCTGTGCGTCGTTCTTATATTCGGCGGCGAGCTCCGAGACGCCGTTCAGCGCCCGCTCCAGCGTCCAAGGGTCGGTCGGATGGTTGGGGATGAACTTGGCGAGCCGGTCGACCTGTCCATAGCTCATCTGGAGCACGCGGCCCGTATCCTTGAGCACCGCACGAGCTTTCAATTTCCCAAAGGTAATAATCTGGGCAACCTTGTCAGCGCCATAACGCTGCTGAACGTAGCGGATGACTTCGCCGCGCCTGGTTTCGCAAAAGTCGATGTCGAAGTCCGGCATCGACACACGCTCGGGATTCAGAAAGCGCTCGAACAGCAGGTTCAATTTGATCGGGTCGAGATCGGTGATGGTAAGCGCCCAGGCGACAACCGAACCCGCGCCCGATCCGCGGCCCGGCCCCACCGGAATGTCGTTTTCCTTCGCCCATTTGATGAAGTCGGCGACGATCAGGAAGTAGCCGGGGAAACCCATTCCGACGATGACGTCGACCTCATAGTCGAGGCGGTCAAAATAGACTTTGCGCGCTTCCTCCCCAAGATCGTTATAGTTGGCGAGCCGCGCCTCCAGACCTGCGCGGGAGTCCCGGCGAAGCTGTTCAGCTTCGGCGTCGATATCGCCCGCTAGGTTCGGAAGGATAGGCTTACGCTTGGGCGCTCCGAACGCGCAGCGGCGGGCGATTACGGCGGTGTTGTCGATCGCTTCCGGCAAATCCTCGAACAGCCTGCGCATCTCGACGGGCGGCTTGATCCACGCTTCGGACGAGGATTTGATTCGATCGTCCCGGTCGACCTGACTTGACTGGGCAATGCAGAGCATCGCGTCATGCGCCTGATGGAACTGAGCGTCGGTGAAGCAGGCGGGATTGGTCGCCACCAGCGGCAGGTCGCGCGCATAGGCCAGGTCGATCAGTGCTTCTTCGGCGCGGCTCTCAACCTGATCGCCGCGCCGGCTGAGTTCGATGTAGAGCCGCCCCGGGAACAACGCCTGAAGGCGGTCCAGATAAGCGTGGGCCCTCCCCGTCTGCTCCTCCGCCAGCAGCCGCGCGAGCGCGCCCTCGCCGCCGGCCGTCAGAGCGATCAGCCCGCCAGTTCGGCCTTCCAGCGCCTCGAATGCGACATGAGCTTCCTCCTCGACTGGTCTCTCGAGATGCGCGGCGGAGACGAGCGCGCAGAGATTTTCATAGCCTGCCTGGTTCTGCGCGTAGAGCGCGAGCCAATCGAGCGGGGGCGTCTTCCCATCCGCGACTGCGGGACGCGCGACGGCGAGCATGGTGGCGACAATCGGCTGCACACCTTCGGCCTTGCAGGCGTCGGTAAAAGGCATGACGGCATAAAGCCCGTTCCGGTCGGTGACGGCGGCGGCGGGAAAGTCGAGTCCCCTGGCCTGCTTGGCAATCGCCTTGGGCTCGATCGCCCCTTCGAGCATCGTGTAGCAGGAGAAAATGCGCAAAGGGACGTAAGGCGCGGCCATGTCCCCACTATGGGCGGTCGGGCCCGACCTGGGAACCGTCCAGACGAGCTTTTCCACAGATTTAAGCGGGGCCTAGTTCAGGTCCTCCATGATGTCCCTGATCTCGCGCATCCGGCCTTCATAGGCTTCCGCGATACAGGCCTCGGTGGGGCAGCGGTCGCGATAGGCAAGGAAGCGGTTGCGGGTTTGCTGAAGCGCGCGCCGCGCCCGCGCGTTCGCCTGCTCCATCGAGGAATAATAAAGAGCGGCCATCGCGCGGTCGCGCGCGGCGAGGCTGCTGCTACCGCACACCATCCGTTCGCCGCGGGTGCGGGCGTAGCGGCAGTTGAAGCTGGGATTTGCCGTAGCAGGGGCCGGGGCCGGCTGCGGACGCGGCTGCGCCACCGGCGCCGGGCGGGGCGCAGGCGCCGCCTGCTTTGCCGGCGCGGGATCGGGCTCGTCATCGGAATCGCGGTCCCGCGCGGCACCGGCATCGGCCTCCGCCAACTCAGTCCGCTCCGAAGGGACGATCTGCCGATTCTGGAGGTTGAACGCCGCGAGTCTGGAGACGATCGGCTCGGCCCCGCTCAGCCGGTACACGAGTCCACTGCCGTCCGCCGCCGCTTGCGCCGAATATTCGACGTCGGCGACGAGCCGCTTCTGGCCTCCGAAAGCGCGCTCGGCGCCGGGCGGCAGCTCCAGCACGAAACGACCCGTGCAGACCGTCGCACCGAGCGCTTCGTCGCGGCTCTTCACCACCGGATTCTCCATCCGGACGATCGAATTGTTGGCGAGCAGGGTAAGATTGGCGGGATCGGCGTTGCCGCTGCGGGCCGCTTCCTCGAACACCAGCCCCTTGAGGCGGTCGTAGGTGGCGATGGATGCGCAGGCCTGATCGACCGGCTGCCCCTTCACTGCGGCGGTCTCTACCTTGCGCTCGCGGCTCTGCATTCCCGATGGCGGCTGCGCCAGCGTGTAGCCAAGCACCGCGGCGAGCACCGCCAGCAGCCCTCCCAGCACCCAGATAAGCCTGCGTCTATCCATGCTCAATCGCCCTTCAAATCCGAACCCGGCGCGGGAGCGATAGCAAGGTTACTCCAGCACGCCCTCGTGCAAACGCACAACTCGGTCCATCTTTGCAGCGAGCCGTTCATTATGTGTCGCGACCAAAGCCGCGCTGCCTTCCTCACGCACCAGGCGGAGGAATTCGGCGAGGACCACGTCGGCAGTCTTTTCGTCCAGATTGCCGGTGGGCTCGTCCGCCAGCACCAGCGCCGGACGGTTGGCGAGCGCACGGGCGACGGCGACGCGCTGCTGCTCGCCGCCGGAAAGCTTGCTGGGACGATGGGTGAGCCGGTGGCCGAGCCCGAGCGAGCCGAGCAGCGATTCCGCGCGCCGGCGCGCATCCTCGGTCCGGGCGCCGTGGATGAGCTGGGGCAGGACCACATTCTCGGCGGCGGTGAAATCCGGAAGCAGGTGGTGGAACTGGTACACGAAACCCAATGCATCGCGGCGGAGGCGCGTGCGGCCGTCATTGTCGAGGTTAGCGGCCTCCTCGCCGTTGATCCTGATCGAGCCTTGAAAGCCTCCTTCAAGGAGCCCGACCGCCTGCAGCAGTGTCGACTTGCCCGAACCCGAGGGACCGAGGAGAGCGACGATCTCGCCCTTTCCCACTTCGAGATCGACGCCGCGCAGCACCTCGATGGTAACTCCGCCCTGCTCGAAGCTGCGGCGCAGGTCCCGCACGACCAGGACATCGCCGTCACTCATAGCGCAGCACCTGCACCGGATCGGTGCTCGCGGCCTTGTAGGCGGGGTAAAGCGTGGCGAGGAAGCTGAAGCCCAGCGCCATCATGGTGACGGCGATCACTTCGAACGGATCGGTCTTGGAAGGAAGCTCGGTAAGGATTCGGACCGATGGATCCCACAGGTTCTGGCCCGACATATATTGGACGAAATTCACCACCGGCTGCCGGAAATAGAGCGCAATCGCGCCAAGGATGAGGCCGGCTATCGTTCCGAGGCCGCCGATGATCGTCCCCACCGTCATGAAGATCTTGAGTAGGCCGCGGCGGGACGCGCCCATCGTCCGGAGAATGGCGATGTCGCGAGTCTTGGCGCGGACCAGCATTATCAGCGAGGAGAGAATGTTGAACACGGCGACGAGGATGATCAGCGACAGGATCACGAACATGGCAACCCGCTCCACCGCCAGCGCCTCGAATATGGCCGAGTTGGTCGAGCGCCAGTCGGCGACCACCGCCTGTCCGGCGAGCGAGGCCGCAAGCGGCGCCAGTATCTCGCCGACGCGATCGGCATCGACGGTCTGGACCTCGACCATGCCGACCGTGCCGTCCAGCATCAGCAGCGTCTGCGCGTCCTCGATCGGCATCAGCACGAACACCTTGTCGAAATCGTAGACGCCGACTTCGAATATGGCCGCGACTTCGTAGGAGACGATCCGGGGCACAGTCCCAAAGGGCGTGGTGCGTCCTTCGGGGCTGATCAGGCTGATCTGGCCGCCGACGCTGGCGCCGAGCGATTGCGCGAGCTGGGCGCCGATCGCGACCTTGTCCGCGCCCGGCCGCAACTCTTCTAGCGAGCCTGCCAGCACCTTGCCCTGAAGGGTGGGGTTGTTGAGGATGTCCTCGCGCCGCATCCCGCGAACCAGGATGCCGTCGACCCGGCCCTGGTAGCTCGCCATCAGCGGCTGCTCGATCAATGGCACGGCGGAGGTGACGCCCGGAGTCCGGCGCGCCTGCTCGGCTATCTGCTGCCAGTTTTCGAGACGGCCGCCATAGCCCTGGATGACGGCATGACCGTTCAATCCCACCACCTTGTCGAACAGCTCGGCGCGAAAGCCGTTCATGACGCTCATCACGATGATGAGGGCGGCGACGCCGAGCATCACCGCGACAAGACTGATCCCCGCAACCAGGAAGATGAACCCCTCGCCCTTGCCCGGCAGGAGATAGCGCTTGGAGATCATCCGTTCGTAGCGGGAGAGGATCATGCCTCCGTCAGCCTCGCCAGCGCGCTTTCGACGCTGAGGTCCTCCCGCTCGCCGCTGGCGCGGCGCTTGAGCTCGACCACGCCTTTCTCCAGCCCCTTCGGCCCCACGATGAGCTGCCAGGGAAGCCCGACCACGTCCATGGTCGCAAACTTTGCGCCGCCGCGCTCGTCACGATCGTCGTAGAGCGTTTCCACGCCTGCCGACTGAAGCTGCCCGTAAATGTCGTCGGCCGCGCTGGTGCAGTTGGCCTCGTCTGCGCGCATATTGATAAGGCCCACCTTGAACGGCGCCACCGCCTCCGGCCAGATGATGCCGTTGTCGTCGTGGCTCGCCTCGATGATTGCGCCGATCAGGCGCGAAACACCGATGCCGTAGCTGCCCATCCTGGGATGGATCTGGCCGCCGTCCGGGGTCTGCACGGTCATGCCCATGGCCGCGGTGTAACGCGTGTCGAAATAAAAGATGTGGCCGACCTCGATACCGCGCGAGCGGCGCAATGCGTCGCCCGCTTGCGCTTCGCGCGCCTCGTCACGCTTCTCGTCGGTAGCGGCATAATCGGCAGTGAGGCCGGCGACGAACTGACCGAGAGCGTCCGCATCATCGGGGTTGACCGCGAGGCTCTCGGCCGAGCGGATCTCTTCCCAGTTGCGGTGATAGAAAACCTCGCTCTCGCCCGAGGGGGCGAGAATGATGAACTCATGGCTGAGGTCGCCGCCGATCGGCCCCGTATCCGCCTGCATCGGTATGGCGCGAAGACCCATGCGGGCGAAGGTACGCAGGTACGCCACGAACATGCGGTTGTAGCTATGCCGCGCGCCGGCTTCGTCGAGATCGAACGAATAGGCGTCTTTCATCAGGAACTCGCGCCCTCGCATTACCCCGAAACGGGGGCGGACCTCGTCACGGAACTTCCACTGTATGTGGTAAAGCGTGCGCGGCAGGTCGCGATAGCTCTTGACGGCGTCGCGGAACAGCGCCGTGATCATGTCCTCGTTGGTGGGCCCGTAGAGCATCTCGCGGCCGTGCCGGTCGATAATCCGGAGCATCTCCGGCCCATAGGCGTCGTAGCGGCCCGATTCTCGCCACAGATCCGCCGACTGTATGGTGGGCATCAGAAGCTCGATCGCGCCCGCCCGGTCCTGCTCCTCGCGCACTATTCCCTCGATCTTCTTGAGGACACGGAGGCCGAGCGGCAGCCAGGCGTAGATGCCGGCCGCGGTCTGGCGGATGAGGCCGGCGCGGAGCATCAGCTTATGGCTGACGATCTGCGCGTCGGCGGGCGTCTCCTTGGTGACGGGCAGGAAGTAACGGGAAAGGCGCATCGATGGGTCGCAAAAAATCCGTGGACCGGGAAGAATTGCCGACCTCCTAGATGCGGGTCTCGCGCAAGGCAACCGGGATGGGTGCCGAGTGGAGGGCGGCCGTCCTGTGGCGGTTTCGACACAGGGTGGCGTCTAATTGGCACGGTGCGGCCATTAAGCCATGACAATCACGAGGCTTTTGCATAGCGTCGCCGTCACGAAACGAAGACCGCTAATGGCCTCGGTTCGGGGAGCTTCGGCCCCGCCGCCTTCTGCGAGGTGAAGGTGGCGCGCGGGCCGAAGTCCAATAAAGGGGGTTTGACGAGAAATCGTCACGCGGGTGCCCGGTCCGAAAGGTCCGGGCACTTGTCGTTTCGGCGCAGGGATGCCTGCTTCGTAGACGCTGCGCCAGCCACACTATCTGACGTGCTGGCGTGCTTTGCGTCACTTGAAACGCGTCAGAAAGCCTCGGCCGGGAGGGCCATCAAACTGTCCGCGCCCGCCTCTATCTTCCGCCGCAACGCGCCGGCTTCGGGCATGATGCGCTCGGCAAAGAAGCGGGCGGTGACGAGCTTGGCTTCATGGAAGCTCCGGTCTTCGGCGCCGTTGGCGAGCACGGCGCCGCTGGCGCGGGCCATGCGCAGCCACATCAGGCCGAGCGTAACGATGCCCATCAGGTGCATGTAGCTGTAGCTGGCGGCACCGGCATTGTTCGGGTTCTGCATCGCGTTCTGCATCAGCCACATGGTCGCCGTTTGAAGCTCGGAATTGGCCTTTTCGAGCGCGCCTGCGATCTCCTTTGCTTCGCCCGCCGCCTTGGCCTCGCTCACTTCATGGCCGACTATCTCGAAAAAGGCGCGGATGGCGCGGCCGCCGTCCCTGGCTAATTTGCGCCCGACCAGATCAAGCGCCTGGATGCCGTTGGTGCCTTCGTAAATCTGGGCGATGCGCGCATCGCGAACGAACTGCTCCATCCCCCATTCGCGTATATAGCCGTGGCCGCCATAGACTTGCTGGGCGTTGACCGCGACTTCGAAGCCTTTGTCGGTGAGATAGCCTTTGATGACCGGCGTGAGCAGCGAAATGAGGTCGTCCGCGGCGATCCGCTCCTCCTCGGTCTGCGCCTTGCGGGCAAGATCGACCTGCAGCGCGCCCCACAGGACTAGCGCGCGGGCACCCTCATTATAGGCCTTTGCCTCCATCAGCATGCGGCGCACGTCGGGGTGGACGAACAGCGTGTCGGCCTTCTCATCGGGCTCCGCAGGCCCCGTCAATGCCCGGCCTTGGCGGCGGTCGCGCGCATATTGCACCGCGTTCTGATAGGCGACCTCGCCCTGCGCCAGGCCCTGAAGGCCGACCCCGAGGCGGGCCGCGTTCATCATGATGAACATGGCGGCAAGGCCTTTATTCTCTTCGCCGACCATCCAGCCGGTCGCGCCGTCATAGTTGAGGACGCAGGTCACATTGCCGTGGATACCCATCTTATGCTCGATCGAGCCGCAGGATACGCCGTTGCGCGCGCCCGCCGAGCCATCCTCTCCGACGAGGAACTTAGGAACGATGAAGAGCGAGATGCCTTTCACATTGTCTGGAGCGCCCGGCGTCTTGGCGAGCACCATGTGGATGATGTTCTCCGAAAGGTCGTGCTCGCCCGACGAAATGAATATCTTGGTGCCGGTGATGCGGTAGCTGCCGTCCGCCTGCGGCTCGGCCTTGGTCCTGATGAGGCCGAGATCGGTGCCG
>DATMJS010000226.1:0-3594 GCA_035553755.1 Allosphingosinicella sp. | reverse complement strand
GGTTTGGCGGGGACCAGACGGCGCGGGGGCGCGGGCGGGATCGGCGACTGCTGGTCGCCAGGGCCCTGGCGGAGGAACCCGCCCGGACCGACGGAGACGATCCTCGGCTGCTGGGGCTGCGGCTGCTGCGGCGCTGGCGCGGCGGCAGCGGGCTTCGGCGCAGCCTCGGGCGCGGGCTTCGGCGCCGCGGCGGCTTCGTCACGAGGCCCCTCGTCGGCGGCAGGCGCGGGCTTCCCCTTCGCCTTCACCGGCGCGGGCTCGTTTGGCTTCACGGGCGAGGGCCGGGACTGGAGGCCGAGGCGATGCGCCTTGCCGATCACCGCGTTGCGGGAGACGCCGCCGAGTTCGTCGGCGATCTGGCTCGCCGTCATGCCCTTGGTCCAGAGCTCCTTCAGGCGGTCGATGCGTTCATCGGTCCACGACATCTCTATTTCCTCTTGCGGTCTTCACGGCTTGCGGCCCAAAGCGTCTGCCTCTAGGCGACGGCGCCATGAACGACCAGCCTTCGAATTGGGTCAGGGCCGATCCTGGCGTGCCTGTGTTCAGGAGCGTCAATTGGGGCGGCCTCAAGACCCTCTATGTGAAGGAGGTGCGCCGTTTCTTCAAGGTGCAGCTGCAGACTATCTGGGCTCCGGCGATCACGACTTTGCTGTTCCTGGTGATCTTCACCGTCGCTTTGGGCCGAAGCGGGCGCAGCGTGATGGGGGTTCCCTTCGCCGATTTCCTTGCTCCCGGGCTGATCGTGATGGGCATGCTCCAGAACGCCTTCGCCAATTCGAGCTTCTCGCTGCTGGTCGGCAAGATTCAGGGTAACATCGTCGATTATCTGATGCCGCCGCTTTCGACCGGCGAGCTGATGGCGGGCCTGATCGGCGCCTCGGTGACCCGCGCGGTCCTGGTCGGTCTGGCGGTGTGGCTGGCCATGCTGCTCTGGCCGGACGTCCATGTGGCGCCGAGGCATTTCTGGGCGATCCTCTGGTTCGGCATCCTCGGCAGCATGATGCTGGGTTTCCTCGGTCTCCTCACCTCGATCTGGGCGGAGAAGTTCGATCATGCCGCAGCGGTGACCAATTTCGTCGTCGCGCCGCTGTCGCTGCTGTCCGGCACCTTCTATTCGATCGAAAGCCTCGCGCCCGCTTTCCAGGCGGTGAGCCACGCCAATCCCTTCTTCTATGTGATCTCTGGCTTCCGCTACGGCTTCCTCGGAGTGGCGGATTCGCCGGTGACGCTAGGCGCGCTGCTGATCCTCGTCATCAACGTGGCGCTCGGTGCGCTCTGCTACGGCCTGCTGGCCAAGGGCTGGAAGCTCAAGAACTGATTACGGCTGCTTAACGGCGGCTGACGCTCCCATTCAGCATTTGGGCAGCGCGAGAGTCGTAATCGAGACTCCTCATTCCTGATTGAGGAGTAGTTGTAATGCGTAAGATCATCCTTTCCGCTCTCGTTCTTCCGAGCGTCGCGGCTGCTGCTCCGGCCGCCGCCCAGAACTGGGGCAATTATAACAGCGGCTATAATTATAACCGCGGTCAGGCCGTCGCCATTGAGCGCCAGATCGCCAGCGCTCATCAGCGCATCGATAACATGTATCAGCGCCGCCTGATCTCGAACCGCGAGCGGGCGAATCTGCACGAGCGCGCGGACAACATTCAGCGCCGTCTCTTCGATTATTCCCGCAACGGCCTCAGCTATCGCGAGCATCAGGACCTGCAGCATCGGCTCCAGGAGCTTCGCGCCCGCATCCAGCGCGAACGCATCGAAGGCCGTGAGGACCGCCGCGACGATCGCCGCGATCGCCGCCGGGACCGCTGGGACGACTAAGCTCGTAGTGGCGCCGTTGACGCGGCGCCCGTCCCCTCTCTAGAGGCAGGAAGGCGGTCCCCAAAGGACCGCCTTTCTCGTATCCAGCCCCGGGAACCGACAATGGCCATCACCCCGCTCATGCCCGTTTATCCTCGTTCGCCGGTGCGGCCGGTGCGGGGCGAGGGGGTGTATCTCTACGGTGAGGGCGGCGAGAAATATCTCGATTTCGCGAGCGGGATCGCGGTCAACCTGCTCGGTCACGGCCACCCGCATCTGACGAAGGCGATCCAGGAGCAGGCGGCGAGCCTGATCCATGTCTCCAACCTCTACGGCAGCCCGCAGGGCGAGGCGCTGGCGCAGCGGCTGGTCGACAGGACATTCGCCGACACCGTCTTCTTCACCAATTCGGGCGCCGAGGCGGTCGAAGCCTCGATCAAGACCGCCCGCCGCTATCACCACCATCACGGCAATCCGCACAAGAACGTGCTGATCACCTTCTCCAACGCCTTTCACGGCCGGACCATGGCGACGATCAGCGCCACCAACCAGGAGAAATTGCGCGACGGCTTCGCGCCTTTGCTTCCGGGCTTCACGGTGGTCGAATTCGACAATCTCGAAGAAGCCATGGCCGCGATGACCGAGCATACCGCCGGTTTCCTGCTCGAGCCGATCCAGGGCGAGGGCGGCATCCGCCCCGCCAGCCCCGAATTCATCCGGGGCCTGCGCGAATTGTGCGACGAGAACGACCTCATGCTGATCTTCGACGAGGTCCAGTGCGGCTACGGCCGCACCGGCAAGCTCTTCGCCTACGAGCATTATGGCGTCGAACCCGACATCATGGCAGTCGCCAAGGGCATCGGCGGCGGTTTTCCGCTCGGCGCGTGCCTTGCGACCGAGAAAGCCGCTGCGGGAATGGTGATCGGCACGCATGGCTCGACCTATGGCGGCAACCCGCTCGCCATGGCGGCGGGCCAGGCCGTGCTCGACGTGGTCGACACGCCCCAATTCCTCGATCAGGTCACCCGCATCGGCGAGCGCCTGCGCGGCGCCCTCGAGCAGATGATTCCCAATCACGACCATCTGTTCGAAAGCGTTCGGGGGCTGGGCCTGATGCTCGGCATCAGGATGAAGACCGACAGCCGAGCCTTCGTCGGCTACCTGCGCGAGCAGGGGCTGCTGACCGTCGCCGCCGGCGACAATGTGCTGCGCGTGCTGCCGCCGCTGGTCATCGAGGAAGCGCATGTCGTGGAGTTCGTCGAGCGCCTGTCGGAGGCCGCGCGCCGCTACGACGTGCCGCAAGCGGCGGCCTGATTTCCGCGGGGATACTGCAAAGCCCGAGCGCGTTCCCTACATCGGGCCATGTCTTCAAAACCATCCGAAGCGGTGCTGACCGCCAATCTCGACGAAGCGATCGGCTTCACTCTTCCTGCCCGCCACGCGCGGGGCCGGATCGTGCGCCTCGGCCCGCTGCTGGACGAGATCCTTTCCGCCCATGACTATCCGGCGCCAATCGCGCGCATCCTTTCGGAAGCGCTGGTGCTGACCGCTTTGCTCGGCTCGTTGTTGAAGGAGCCGGGCGGGCAGGTGACCATGCAGGCGCAGACCGAGAGCGGGATCATCGATCTGCTGGTGTGCGACTACCGCGCGGGCGAGCTCAGGGGCTATGTCCGCTTCGACCGCGAGCGGCTGGCGGAGGTGCCGTCGCTGCCCTCGCTCTTCGCCCTGTTCGGCAAGGGCTATCTGGCCATAACCTTCGATCTTCCGGTCGCCAACGAGCGTTATCAGGGGATCGTG
>DATMJS010000225.1:0-3414 GCA_035553755.1 Allosphingosinicella sp. | reverse complement strand
AAATATCTGTGGCCGGAATGGGCGCTGGCGCTGACGCGTCTCGCGGCGCGGATCGGCGCCACGCCCAATATGGTGACTGCGCTCGGCGCCTCGCTCTGCGTCGTCGCCACGATCCTCTTTTACTATGGCTGGTACTGGACCGGCCTTGCCGCCGGTCTTGCGTTCATGGTGCTGGACACGGTCGACGGAAAGCTCGCCCGCTGCACCATCACCTCGAGCTGGTGGGGCAACATATTCGACCATGGCATCGATCTCGTCCACCCCCCCTTCTGGTGGTATGCCTGGGGGGTGGGGCTGGCGGCCTACGGGCGGCCGCTCGACGGGGACACCTTCCGCTGGGTGATGATCGTGATCGTCGGCGGCTATGTCGTGCAAAGGCTGATCGAGGGCATTTTCCTGCGCCTGTTCAAGATGCACATCCATGTCTGGCGGCGCTTCGACAGCCGGTTCCGCCTGATCACCGCGCGCCGCAATCCGAATATGGTGATCCTGTTCTTAGCGCTGCTGCTGGGGCGGCCGGACACGGGCCTTGTCGCGGTGGCGGTATGGACGGTGCTTTCGCTCCTCGTGCACATGGTGCAGCTTATCCAGGCGCTCGCCGTCCGAGCCCGCGGCGGGGCGGTGACCTCCTGGCTTTCCTGAGGACAGGCGAATGAACGAAACGATCAGGCGCTTCGGATACCCCGCGACCCTTATCGCCCAATATGAGCATTGGCTGGTGCTGCTGCGGCCTGCGCAGCCGACGCTCGGCAGCCTGGTGCTGGCCGCCAGAAGCGAGGCCGAGGCCTTTGCGGCTCTGCCGGCGCCCGCTTTTGCGGAGCTCTCCTCGGCCATTGCCGATATCGAGCACGCGCTGCGGGTGGCGGTCGACTATCGGAAGATCAATTACCTGATGCTGATGATGGTCGATCCTCACGTCCATTTCCACGTGATCCCGCGCTACGACGGCGTGCGGGAGGCGCTGGGGCTGCGCGTTGCGGATGCCGGATGGCCGAAGACGCCGGCTCTGGGCGAGGCGGTGACGCTGGACGAGCGGCAGATCGCGGCGCTGGTCGCCTGGCTTAAAGAACGCTGGCCCAGCGCGCGGTAACCGCTTCGGCCTTGGGGAGGTCTTCGGGAAAGTCGACTTCCTGCCACTCCTCCCCTCTGATCGAGACGGTCTCGACCGGCACGTGGGCCGCGAGCGCGTCGATTGCGCGTAGATACCAGCGGCGCGTCCCCTCCGAGGTGCGCATCATCCGCTCGACCTCTTCGATGAACAGCCGCCCGCCCTCGCCCGTAAAGGCGAGCAGGCCGATCGACTCCGCGTTGTAATTGCCGGGCTCCAAAGCCTTGCCGATGCGGCGTAGGCGCGTGCCTTCGCGAAGCACCTTCATGTCGTCCGCGTCATACTCCTCCTTCTCGTCCACCGTGACGGTGATCGGCGCCCGCGCGGCTTCCAGCACTCGGCCCAGCAGCGGCCGGGAAACCAGTGTATCGCCGTTGAGGAGCAAGGTGTCCGTGCCGAATTCGGCGCGGGCGAGCCAGACCGAGCCGAGATTGTCGGCGACATGATAGAAGGGATTGAACAGCGTCCTGACGCCTTCGCGCCGGCTCGCCACCGCGTCGACGAGGTCGTCGCGAAAGCCGGTGACGATCACGATCTCCCCGATCCCGCAGGCCCGAAGCGTGTCGAGCTGCCATTCGAGCAGCGACTTGCCTGAGAACTCGATCAGGCATTTGGGCCGGTCGTTGGTGAGCGGATGGAGGCGCGAGCCCTTGCCGGCGCTGAGGAGGATCGCTTTTTCAATCGGCATAAGGCAGCGCCCGTGCTTAAAGGAGAAAAGGCGTGCCCCGTGCCGCCTTCAAAGTCGGGGACGGTTAGGAGTGAATTCGGGCGACAATTGGACAGCGATTTTGCTCGCGGGGCAACGGCCGGGAGAGAATGATTTCGCCCGGAGCCATGGCGTCGCCGCCAAGGCGCTGATCCCGGTCGCCGGTGTGCCGATGCTCGAGAGGGTGGTGCGCACATTGCTCGCCTCGCCAGCCATCGGCCGGATCGTGGTCCTGGCGCAGGACGCGCCGTTGCTGCTGCGGGGGCGGCTGGCCTGGATGGCGGACGAGCCGAGGATCGCGACCGCGGAGGCGGGCGACGGCATTTCCACCAGCATCGCGCGCGTCGCCGGCAGCGAGGCGGCGCCCTGGCCGGTGCTGGTCGTGACCGCCGACCACGCGCTGCTGACGACGGAAATGGTGACGGAGTTCCTTGGTCGCGCCGGCGGTGGCGATGCGGCGCTGGCGGTGGTGGAGCGGAAGGTGGTCGAAGCCGCCTATCCGGAGACGCGGCGGACCTGGATCCGGTTCAGCGACGGCGATTATAGCGGCGCCAACCTGTTTGCGCTCACGAACGAGCGGTCGCAGGCGGCGCTGGCGCTCTGGTCGAAGGTCGAGCGGGACCGCAAGAAGGCTCTGAAGCTGCTGATGTTCTTCGGTCCCTGGCTGGCGCTCCGGGCGGTCACCCGCACGATCAGCCTCGAAGGCGCGCTTCGCATCGCAGGCCGCAAGGCAGGGCTGCGGGTGACCCCGGTGCGGCTCCCCTTCGCGGAGGCCGCGATCGACGTCGACAAGCGGGCGGACCTCGAACTGGCGGAACGGATTCTCAGCGAATAAGAAGCCCAAAAATACCGCCGAGACTGACGCTCGACCCATAGCGGACTTGGCATTCAGCACTCGCTTGTCCGAAAGCCGCATAAGTGCGACCCTCCGGCTCGAGGACAACGCTGCTAGCGGGGGGAGGCGGTCATGGAGGCGACGAGGAGACCAGCACATTTGTGGGTAGTCGGGGTGCTGGGGGTGGTATGGAACGGCTTCGGGTCATTGGATTACACAATGACACAGATGCGGCACCCGGTTTGGATGGCTCAGATGACGGCTGAGCAACAAGCGTTTCTGGCAACGGCGCCATATTGGCTTGATGCCACCTGGGCGCTGGGCGTGTGGGGTGGCCTCATCGGGTCCGTGCTACTTCTCGCCCGCAGTCGCTACGCCGCGTCGGCCTTCATCGTTTCCTTGGTCGGATTGGCTGGAAACACTCTTTCGCAGCTCGCGCTTCCAGAGACATCGCCGCATCTCGATAGCGGCGGCGGCATCGCTCTGCATGCGGCCGTGTGGACGATTGCCATTGGGCTCCTCGTCTATGCCGTTCAAGGCCGGCGGCGCGGCGTTCTCGGCTAGCCAATCCGGTGTCAACAATGTCCGCTTTCGAGCGATTGGACATCTCGCTTCACAAGCCATTTCCGATCCGTCTTGCCTGCAGGCACCGACAGTGAGAGGGTTGACCAAGCAAACGGGAGGGCGACTCGTGGCACAAGACCGGTTGGACGTGATCCGCGACATCTACAGCGCCTTTGGCAGCGGTGACATGGATCGGGTAGC
>DATMJS010000224.1:0-15625 GCA_035553755.1 Allosphingosinicella sp. | reverse complement strand
GAAGGCGAGGAACGACAGGGACATGACGAGTATCGGCTTATTCGGGGCGAGCGGCCGGATGGGGCAGGCCATCGCGGAGGTCGCCTGCGAGCGGGACGATGTGAACATCGTCGAGGACGATTGCGACGTGCTCGTCGATTTTTCCGCGCCTGACGGGCTTCGCCGGCATCTCGAAGAAGCGGTTGAGGCGGGCAAGCCGATCGTGATCGGCACGACCGGCCTCACCCCGCAGCATCACCGGCTGATCGACCAAGCGGCTGAAAAGATCGCGGTGCTGCAGGCGGCGAACATGTCGGTGGGCGTCAACATCCTTGTGCATCTGGCGCGTGAGACGGCGGCGCGGCTGGGGCCGGAATGGGATATCGAGATCGTCGAGATGCACCACCGGCACAAGGTCGACGCGCCTTCGGGCACCGCGCTGATGCTCGGCAAGGCGGCCGCCGACGGGCGCGGGGTCGATCTCGCGCAAGTAAGCGACCGCGGGCGCGACGGCATCACGGGCCCGCGCCGCGAGGGTGCCATCGGCTTTGCGGCGCTTCGCGGCGGATCGGTGGCGGGCGAGCACCAGCTCATCTTCGCCTGCGACGGAGAGCGGGTCGAGCTCGGCCACCGTGCCGAAAGCCGCACCATCTTCGCGCGCGGAGCGGTCGAGGCGGCGCTCTGGCTTACGGACAAGCCGGCCGGCCGTTACAGCATGGCCGACGTGCTGGGGCTGAAGTGAGCCCAGCCGAAGTCGCGGAGATCTACCGCCGCCTCGCCGACCGTACGCCGGAGCCCAGGACCGAGCTCGAATATGTGAACCCCTATACGCTTCTGGTCGCGGTGGTGCTGTCGGCGCAAGCGACCGATGCCGGAGTCAACCTCGCCACCCGCCCGTTGTTCGAGAAGGTGCGGACTCCGCAAGCGATGCTGGAGCTTGGCGAGGAGCGGCTCCGCGAAGCGATCAAGACGATCGGCCTGTTCAACACCAAGGCAAGGAACGTCATCGCGCTTTCCCGGATCCTCGTCGACAGACATGGCGGCGAAGTGCCGGCCGACCGCGACGCGCTTGAGGAGCTTCCCGGCGTCGGGCGCAAAACGGCCAATGTGGTGATGAACACCGCCTTCGGGGCGGAAACCTTCGCGGTGGACACCCACATCTTCCGCGTCTCGAACCGCACCGGCCTTGCGCCGGGCCGGAACCCGCTCGAAGTCGAGCGGAAGCTCGACGAGGTGACGCCGCCGCCCTACCGGCGCGACGCGCACCACCTCCTCATCCTCCACGGCCGCTATGTCTGCAAGGCGAGGAAGCCCGAATGCTGGCGCTGCGTCATCGCCGACATCTGCCGCTACGAGCCCAAGACGCCGCCGCCCGGCACCTAAAAGCCTCTAGCCCCCTGCCTTGCCCTTTGCTAAGCGCCCTCTTCTGTCCCGGCGCCCTTGCACCCGTAGCTCAGCTGGATAGAGCGCTGCCCTCCGAAGGCAGAGGCCAGAGGTTCGAATCCTCTCGGGTGCGCCATTGCCGGAAGTGGCGGAAATCAGACAGCTTGGTATTATTTCCACCCGGGCACCCGACGGCGGAATGGCCGACAGCGGACGTCCGCTTCTCGCTCGCAGAGCGGAAAAGCGGAAATTGTCGCGGACGTGCGCTGGTCTCGAGTTCACCGGCACCAGGTGCTCTGACAGAACTTCAGACGGTCGGACGAAGCCCGATCGATTGGTGGTTTCACCCGCTCATTCTGCAAACTCCTATAGCTTGGGGCGCATGAGGTCGAACTTCGTCATGCTCGCGAGCAAAGAAGCGTGATGTGCCCTCCCCCACGAGCAAAGAAGGTCTGGCCGAACTTCGCCTCCCCGATAGGTGCTTTACATATCTAATACGGTATGACAGCCTGATTACAACCACTGGAGGATTCCGAAATGCTTGCGCTCACTGACGTCAGCCATGTCTATGGCAATGGCACACGCGCTCTCGATCATGTGACGCTGGCGATCCCGGGCGGCATGTTCGGGCTCCTGGGCCCAAACGGCGCCGGCAAATCCACGTTGATGCGGACGATCGCGACGCTGCAGACGCCGACGGAAGGGAGCATCCGCTTCGGCGAGATCGACGTGATCGCCGAGCCCGAACGGCTGCGGCGGACGCTTGGCTACCTTCCGCAGGATTTCGGCGTCTATCCGCGCGTCTCCGCATACGACATGCTCGATCATATGGCGGTGCTGAAGGGGATCGGAACGGCGGCCGAACGCAAGCAGACCGTTGAGACCTTGCTCCATCAGGTCAATCTGTGGTCCGTGCGCAAGAAGGCGCTGGCGGGCTTTTCGGGGGGCATGCGGCAGCGTTTCGGAATCGCGCAGGCGCTGATCGGCAACCCTCAACTGATCATCGTGGACGAGCCGACTGCCGGTCTTGATCCGGAAGAGCGCAACCGCTTCCTGAACCTGCTCGCCGAGATTGGCGAGAATGTCCTCGTCATTCTCTCAACTCACATTGTCGAGGATGTCGCCGATCTGTGCCCGCGCATGGCGGTGCTGGCCGGCGGCCGGATACAGCTGGAAGGCGCGCCGCTCGAGCTCATCCAGCGCACCCGCGGACGAATCTGGATGAAGGCGATCGAGCGGGCCGAGCTCGACAGCTACAAGGAACGCTACCAGCTCATTTCGACCCGTCTCTTCGCCGGTCGAACCGTGGTTCACGTCCTTTCCGACACGGACCCGGGCAACGGGTTCACCGCCCTCGAAGGCGACCTGGAAGACGTCTACTTCGCCACCCTCGCCCAATCCCGCCGCGCGGCCTGAGGAACGACCCCATGCTTGGCAAAATCGCGGCATTTGAATTCCGCTACCAGATCAAGAGCCCCCTCTTCGGCGCGGCCGCGGCGCTCTTCTTCCTGGGCGCCTTCGCCGACATGGCCGTGGCGAAGATCCTGACGGTGGGCGGCGGGAATGTCCTGTTCAACAGCCCGCACGTGGTCATCGTGTCCCACCTCCTCGTGTCGGTCCTATTCCTGTTCCTGGGCGCCGCCTTCGTCTCAAACGTCATCGTGCGGGACGATCAGACCGGTTTCGGTCCGATCGTACGCTCCACCCGCATCACGAAGCTCGATTATCTGTTCGGCCGGTTCCTCGGCGCCTTCGCCGCCGGCGCACTGGTAATGGCGGCGGCTACTTTCGGCGCATGGCTCGGCACTTTGATGCCTTTCGCCAATCAGGAGATGCTCGGGCCCAACCGCCTCTCCGGTTTCGCTTATGGTTATGGGCTGTTCGCGCTGCCGAACGCACTAATCATTTCCGCGATTCTTTTTGCGCTCGCCACCGCGACGCGCTCAACAGCCGGAACCTTCATCGGCGGGGTCGGCCTCCTCGTCCTCTACTTCTTCTCCCAAGCGGTCATGAAGAGCCAGCCGCATCTCCTCGGTTTCAGTGTGTTCGCCGATCCTTTTGGCATGGCCACCTATATGGCGAGCTCGAAATACTATACGGCGGCGGAGCTCAACGCCGGCCAGGTGCCCGTTACGGACCTGATGCTGCAGAGCAGGCTGCTCTGGGTCGGCGTGTCGGTCGCCCTTCTGGCGCTGACCTATCGCCTCTTCCGCTTTTCGGAGCGGGGTATGTCGCGGCGGCAGCGGCGGAAGCTTTGGCGAGAGCAGGCTGTGACGGCGCCTTCTACGGCTGGTGCAAGCACGCAATTCCTACGGCTGGCGGAGCCCCGCTTTGACGGCCGCACTGCGTTCAAGCAGTTCGTAGCCCGCGCCGGAATGGAAGCCCGCTACATCCTCAAGAGCCCGGTTTTTCTGATCCTTCTCATCATCGCCTTCGCCTTCACTCTTCCGGGTTTGTTGACCGCTTCGGGGGTGTTGGGCGTGGACCTCTATCCGCTCACCTTCATATTCGTGCCGATCATCGAGGAAAGCTTTGACAAGATCCTGATCATCATCGCCGCTTTTTACGGCGGCGAGCTTGTGTGGCGGGAGCGCGAACGGAAGATACACGAAATCGTCGATGCGACGCCGCTCCCCGCTTGGGCTTTGATGCTTCCGAAGATGCTGGGTCTGGCGCTGGTTTTGTTTGCTACGCTGCTCGTCGGCATGGCGGTCGGTATTCTCGTTCAGCTGCTGAAGGGCGGCGTCGAAATCTCGATTGGCGACTATCTGCTTTGGTATCTCCTGCCTAGCGGAGTGGACGCCCTATTGATCGCGGTCCTCGCGGTTTTCGTCCAAGCGCTCAGCCTCAGCAAATATGCCGGCTGGGGCATCATGGTTCTCTACATACTCCTTCTGACGTTCGGGCCCTCCTTTGGACTGGAATATCCTCTCTTCCTCTACGGCAACGTCCCGGCCGTCCCTCTGTCGGACATGTCCGGCCTCGGCAATTCCTGGAAAGCGGCCTGGTGGTTCCGCCTGTTCTGGGCTGCGATGGCGGCCCTGCTTCTGGTTGCAGTGCACCTGCTCTGGCCGCGCGGCACCGAGCAGCGCCTGAAGCCGCGGCTGCGCCAGATCCCCAAGCGGGTGAGCGGCCGGATCGGACTGGTGACCGCCGCGGCGGCTGCGCTCTTCGTCCTGAGCGGATCCTGGATCGTCTACAATACGGTCATCCTGAACGACTATGACACCTCCGAAGATACGCAGCTTCACTACGCCGAATATGAAAAGCGCTTCTTCCGCTACGCACAATTGCCGCAACCGCTGGTGAGGCATGTCGAACTCGACGTAGCGCTCTTCCCTAAGGATATTCGCGCGGAAGTGCGTGGCCGCTATCGGCTGGTCAACGAGTCGGACTCGCCCATCGAACAGGTCCATGTGCGCCTGATGGATCCCGATCTCAATTTCGTCGATGTCGACTTGCCGGCGGCGCGGCTGGAACGGAATGACGAGGAGTTCGGCTACCGCATCTACCGGCTGGATTCGCCGATGCAGCCGGGGGAAGCACGCTCCCTGGCCTTCCGCACCCGCCGGGAGCAGGTCGGCTTCCGCGCCTCCGATACGGAGGCGGGCCTCTCCCCGGAGGCGACCGATCTCAACAGCATCGAACTGACGCCGCGGATCGGCATGAGCGACGTCGGCCTGATCGAAGATCCGGCGACCCGCCGAAAATACGGCCTGCCGCAACGCCAGCCGCTTCCGCGGCTCGACGACATCGTGGCAACGAAGATGCTGCCTAATGGCGACCTCAGCTGGACCACTGCCGATGTCACCGTCTCGACCGCCCTCGACCAGATCCCGGTCGCGCCGGGCAAGAGAGTCTCCGAGCGCGTCCAGAGCGGCCGCCGCATCGCGCGCTTCGTGTCCGATGCACCTATCAAAAACTTTTTCGCGATCCAGTCGGGCCGCTATGCGGTCAGAAGGCAGACCGATGGGGGCGTCGAACACACGATTTACTTCCACCCACGCCATCATTGGAATGTCGATAGCATGATGACGGCGATGCGGGCGTCCATCGACTATTACGCAAGAGCCTTCGGCCCCTACCAGTTCGACCAGATCCGGATCGTCGAGACTCCCGCCTTTCGGCGGGACGGCGGTCAGGCCTTTCCAAACACCATCGCCGTCGGCGAAGGTATATTCGCCATTGATTTAAGGGGTTCCGATCAGACCGACATGGTCACCATGCTCACCGCCCACGAGCTTTCGCACCAATGGTGGGGGCAGCAGGTCTTGGGAGCCAGGATGCAGGGCGCCGGGCTGTTGCATGAGTCGCTTGCTCAATATTCGGCGCTGATGGTGTTGAAGAGGCTTCGGGGCGAGGAGAATATCCGTTCTTTCCTCCAGTTTCAGATCGATCGTTATTTAACGGGCCGTCGTACCCAGGTGCTCGAGGAGCAGCCGCTCGTCAGCGCAGGACTGGACCAGGATTATATCAACTATGGAAAGGGCGCGCTTGCTTTGTACCTGCTCCAGGAGCGGATCGGGGAGGAGGCGGTAAACCGTGCACTTCGCCGGTTCGTGGAGCGGTACCGTTTCACTATTGCCCCCTATCCACGCTCGCTCGATCTGATCGCGATGTTGCGCGCGGAAGCAAAGGCTCCGGAGGACCAGGCGTTGATCACGGACTTGTTCGAACGGATCACGCTATACGACCTTGCGGTGCAGCAGCCGAAGGCGGTGAAGCGGGCTGATGGTAGATGGGACGTCACCGTGCCGGTCGTAGCGAAGAAATTCTACGCCAACGGCAAGGGCGAGGAGAAGGAGGCGCCGCTCGGCGACCTCATCGAGATCGGCCTTTTCACTGCGCAACCCGGCTTTGGCGCCTTCGACAAGAAGGACGTGATCCGCGTGGAGCGGCAGAAGGTGCGTAGCGGCAAGCAGGTCTTCCGATTCGTCACCGACAAGAAGCCGACCCATGCAGGCATCGACCCGTACAATTTGTACATCGATCGGAATTCCGGCGACAATGCCGGGTCAGTGACGAACTGAACGCGTGCAATGGGCAGCGCATGAAAGCCCAAAACTGCGTTTGGAGCGAAGCGAACGTTGCACAAGAGTCTCGAAGTCGCAGCTCGCTCGAGCTTGGCAGGGACAACGTTGTGGTCGTTGTCATGACCGAACGAGCAGTTGACGGTAGCGTCCGAGTGCGATCGGAAACGAACCTTGCTCAATAAATTGAATGATGTCTGCTTCCGGGCCGTCCTCCTGTAGTTCTGAGCGTCGCAATGGCGCATCTCGGACGTAGACCTGACATCTAAATTGCGTACAGGGAAGCATGGTCAAAGTTTCCCGACAATCTAAGCGCTCATCCTGTTCATCCAGGTGCGCCACAGCGCCAGTGCGTGAGGCGATGAAAAGCGCGGATTTCCTGATCATCGGCGGCGGCATTGCTGGGCTGTCCGCGGCCTCGCGGCTTGCCGCGCATGGGCGGGTGGCGGTGCTGGAGGGGGAGGAGGCGCTCGGCTACCACAGCTCGGGCCGGAGCGTCACCTTCTCCCATTTCGGGATCGGCAATGCAGCGGTGCGCGGGCTCACCGCCTATAGCCGCGCCTTTTTCGAAAACCCGCCCGAAGGTTTTCGCTCCTCCCCTCTCTATCGCGGCCAGTCTTCGGTCTATCTCGCCACCGAAGCCATGCTGGGCGAGCTCGACGCGCTCCAGGCAGAGATGGCGCGCTTCACCGACAAAATATCGTGGGTGGACGAAGCGGAGATCAGAGCGCTTTGCCCGGTGCTGAGGACCGGCGCGGAAGGGTTCGTGAGCGGAGTCCTCGACATATCGGGGCTGCGGCTCGACGCCGACGCGCTGCTCCAGTCCTTCGCCCGGAGCGTACGCGGCCAGGGCGGCGAGGTGCTGACCGGCCAGCGCATCGCCTCGATAGAGCGCGAAGGGCAGGACTGGCGGGTCCGCACCGAAACGGGCGAGGAATGGAGCGCCCCCTTCCTCGTTAATGCCGCCGGCGCATGGTCTGACGCCATAGCCGGACTGGCCGGCGTCGCTCCGCTCGGCCTCCAGCCGATGCGGCGCACGATCATCGTCGTCGATCCGCCGGAAGGGGCGGATGCGAGCGACTGGCCCTTCGTCCATACGGCCGCGAGCGACTTCTACATGCTGCCGGAGGCGGGACGGCTGCTCGTCTCGCCGGTCGACGAGATCCCCAGTGACCCATGCGACGCCTGGCCGGAGGAATATGACATCGCCGTCGCCGCCGCGAAGCTCGAGGAATATACGACGATCAGCGTCAGGCGCATCGCGCACAGCTGGGCGGGCCTCAGATCCTTCGTCGCCGACCGGGTGCCGACGGCGGGCTTCGCGCCCGACGCGCCGGGCTTCTTCTGGCTGGCGGGCCAAGGCGGCTACGGCCTCCAGACCGCGCCGGCCATGGCCGAGATCGTCGAAGCGCTGGCGACCGGGGGGGAGTGGCCTGCCGGCCTGGTTGCGCTTGGCGTCACGCGCGACCACATCGAGCCGGACCGGCTTTTCGCCGCAACCGCCTGAAACCAAAAGAGGCTCGCCCCGTTCGGTCCAGGAAGCTAAAGGCATGTGCATGCGTACGGCCCCCGAGCTCTTGTCGATCAGGCGAACCCGCTGATGTTGTTCCGCAATCCCCCCATGGCCGAACCTTTCGAGCCCGTGCCGCCCGGCGAGGTCCCGCCTTTCGAGGGAGCCTCGCCGCCACCGCCCGACCCGCGGCGCAGGGATCGCCGCCGCTGGCGAATCGCCGCCGTTCTGCTGGCGCTGTTCCTGATCCTTATCGCCTGGCTTGCGGTCACCGCTCCCCTTTCCCGCTCGCTCCAGCCGATCGCCGCACCCGGGATCACCCTTCTTTCGGCGAACGGCACCCCGATCGCGCGGCGCGGGGCCGTGATCGACAAGCCTGTCGACGTGGCGGACCTTCCGGACCATGTCCCGCAGGCTTTCCTCGCGATCGAAGACCGGCGCTTCTACAATCATATGGGCGTCGATCCCTGGGGGATCATGCGCGCCGCGATCAAGAATGTGGTGTCGGGCGGGGTCGTCGAGGGCGGCAGCACGATCAGCCAGCAGCTCGCCAAACTCGCTTTTTTGAGCTCCGACCGCACCTACGGCCGCAAGGCGCAGGAATTCATCATGGCCTTCTGGCTGGAGGCGTGGCTGAGCAAGGACGAAATCCTGTCGCGCTACATGTCGGGCGCCTATTTCGGTGACAACGTCTATGGCCTCCGCGCCGCCTCCAAACATTATTTCAGCAAGAATCCCGAGGATTTGAGCATCGAGCAGGCGGCGATGCTCGCCGGCCTTGTCAAGGCGCCCTCGCGGCTCGCGCCGACCAGCAACCTCAAGGGCGCACGGGCGCGGTCCAAGGTGGTGATCGACGCCATGGTCGATGCCGGAGTGCTGAGCGAAGCCCAGGCCGACGATCTTCCACCGGTGACGCTGAAGCGCGGTCCAATCAAGGACCTTCCGACCGGCACCTATTTCGCCGATTGGGTCTTCCCGCAGGCCCGCGATTATGCCGAAGGGGTTTACGGCGAGCAGACCATCCAGACCACGCTCGAGGATGACATCCAGCGCCAGGCCGTCGCCGCCATCCGCCGCGCGAATCTGGGCAAGGCGCAGGTGGCGCTGGTCGCCATGCGGCCGGACGGACGCGTGGTCGCGATGGTGGGCGGCAAAAGCTACAGGCAAAGCCCGTTCAACCGGGCGACGCAGGCGAAGCGGCAGCCGGGATCGGCCTTCAAGCTGTTCGTCTATCTGACGGCGCTCCGCCGCGGCCTCACGCCCGACAGCATCGTGCTCGACGCGCCGCTCAGCATCAACGACTGGACTCCCAAGAACAGCGACGGCGTCTATCGCGGCCCGATCACGCTGCGCGACGCTCTGGCGGTTTCCAGCAACGTCGCCGCCGTGCGTCTTTCGGAGCGGGTCGGACGCGACAACGTCATCCAGACGGCCCGCGATCTAGGCGTCACGAGCGAGCTTCATTCGCATCCCAGCCTCGCGCTCGGCACGTCCGGCATGAGCCTCCTCGAGCTCACCGCGGCCTATGCCGCCATCGCGGACGGTCGCTATCCGGTGAAGCCGCGAGGCATTCCCGAGACCGAAGAAGGCGGCTGGTTCTCCTCCTTCATGGACGGTCCGAGCCGTCTCGGACGGCGCATCCAGACGATGATGCTCGACATGCTCTGGCAGGTCGCCAATGCGGGCACCGGGCGCGCGGCGGCGCTCAACGTCGAAACCTTCGGCAAGACCGGCACCACCCAGGACAACCGCGACGCCCTGTTCGTCGGCTTCGCGGGCGATCTCGTGACCGCGGTGTGGATCGGCAATGACGACAACAGCCCGCTCCGCGGCAACACCAGCGGCGGCGGCCTTCCCGCGCAGATCTGGCGCGACTTCATGTCCGGGGCGGTGAAGGGCGGCACCCCCGTCCGGCGGGCCGCGCCCCAGCCGCGTGCCGCCGAGCCGCAGCAGCCGGTCGGGGAGCGCCCGACAGGCATGACCATCCCCGTGGAGGGCACCGACTATCAGGTGGGCGTGGATGTCGGCCGTGATTCCGTTACCATTTCGGCCGAGCCCAGGCCGAGGCCCGCGGACCGGCCGGTCCCGGACCAAACCCCGATCCTGCCGCCTACCCCGCAGCCGCAGCCGCAGACGCAGACGACGCAGCCGCGCGAAGAACCGCGGGCCGGCAACTGACGGCACCGCAACCTCGCTGCCGCGTTGGTCGGTCAGGAAGGAGGCGGCTTGGCGGACCACGAGAAGGAAAAGCTCGCGGAAGAGCGAACGGACCTGGCGCAGGACCGGACCTTGCTCGCCAACGAGCGCACCTATGCGGGCTGGCTGCGCACCGGCATGGCCTCAATCGCCATTGCGCTTGGCTTTCAGGCCCTGTTCGAGGAGATGAATCCCACCTGGGCGCCGAAAGCGATTGCCACCAGCTTTCTCCTGATCGGAATATTCATCGTCGTCGCGGCCGAGCGGCGCGGGGCGGCCGTGCAAAAGCGCTTCCATGCGCATGAGGTGGAAACTTTCAAGCTCGTCAACCTGCGGCTGATCACGATCGGCGTGGTCGTAGCGACGCTGGCGCTGATCGCCGCCATCTGGACGCTGGCATGAAAAAGGGCGGCAGTCCGCTAAGGAGGCCGCCCCTCAGAGAAAATTCAGCCGCGGCCGCGCGCGCGGTAGCCGGTGCGAAGCTTTCGCGTGTCGTAATATTTCTTGGCCGCCCAGCCGCCGGCGAGCGCGAGCCCCAGCGGCCCCATGGCGCGACGCGCGATGACCGGCGTCAGCGCGCCCAAAATCATGCCTTTGCCGCCGCCATAGCGGCCCGCCACGCGCCTGCCGATCGCAGCCCCGATAATCTTGCCGATCATTGCCTCTCTCCATTCAAAAACGCAGACATATGTGGAAAAAGCGCGGCGAGAAGGCGATTGTTCCGCCTGCAACAGGAAACGAAGGCATGACCGGACCGGAAAAGCCGATGAGTCATCGCTTGTTCGTCGAGCGGCTGGTGATCACGCTCCTGGTTGTCGGCGTGGCGCTGCTCTTCTGGCAATTGCGCGGACTCCTCATTCTCGTTTTCGGCGCGATTCTGCTGAGCGTCATACTGACGGTGGTGGCGCGGCCGTTCGTGCGCTGGCTCCGCATTCCCGACTGGGCGGCGTTGCTGATCGCGGTGGCTCTCCTGCTCGCGCTGTTCGGCACGGCCTTCTGGATGTTCGGCTGGCAGATCGTGCAGCAGGCCGACAGCCTGCAGGAGAAGATTCCGGCCGCCTGGTCCGCGCTCGAAAAGCGGCTGCACGCCTGGGGAATAGGCGATTCCGTCCGGCAATGGACGCAGCAGATCCGGTCGGGCGGCGGGGTGATGGCGAACATGGGCGGCATCGCCACTTCGGTCGGCAGCGCCATAGCGGACACGCTGCTGGTGATCGTCGGCGGCATCTATCTCGCCGCCCGGCCGGGCCTCTACCGCAGCGGAGTGATCAAACTCATTCCCGAAAAGGGTCGTCCGCTCGCCGCGCAGGCGCTGGACGACAGCGGCCGCGCGCTGCGGCTCTGGCTGCTCGGCCGGCTGGTGTCGATGGTCGGCGTCGGCCTCCTCACCGGCCTCGGCCTCTGGCTCATCGGAGTGCCGGCGGCGCTGACGCTGGGGCTGCTTGCCGGCCTGCTCGAATTCGTGCCCTTCATCGGCCCCATCGCCGCTTCGATACCGGCGATCCTGCTCGCTCTGGCGCAAAGCCCCGAGACGGCGCTGTGGACCGCGCTCCTATTCCTCATCATCCAGCAGATCGAAGGCAACATCCTCGAACCGCTGGTGCAGCAGCGTGCCGTCGACCTGCCCCCCGCCTTGCTGCTCTTTGCGCTTGTCGCCGGCGGACTCGTCTTCGGAATCGTCGGAATCATCTTCGCCGCGCCGCTGACGGTGGTGATCTATGTGCTGGTGAAGCGACTCTACGTGCGCGAGGCGCTCGACACGCCGACTCCGATCCCCGGCGAGGAGAATAGCGACTAATGAGGAACAACTCGCCGCCGCCCGAGCATAGCGCCCCCGCATGACGGGGTGGCGTGCAGCGATAGTCAACGCGTCGAGAGCAGCTTCAGCGGGTTCTCGATGAGCTTCTTCAGGTCCTGCATGAACATGGCGGCATCCCAGCCGTCAACGACGCGATGGTCGCAGGAGAGGCTGAGGTTCATGCGCTTGCGGATCTCGAGCTCGCCCTCGAATACGACCGGCTTTTCCTCCACCTTGTTTACCGCGACGATCGCGACTTCGGGGCGGTTGATCACCGGCGTCGAGGTGATGCCGCCCATCGGCCCCAGGCTCGACAGGGTGATGGTCGAGCCCGAAAGCTCCTCGCGCGCCGCCTTGCCGGCGCGGGCAGCCTCGGCGAGACGGAGAATCTCGCCGGCCAGGCTCCAAATGTCGCGGCTCCCTGCATCGCGGATGACCGGAACCATGAGGCCGTTCGGGGTCTGCGTCGCTATTCCCATGTGGACCGCGCCCGAACGGGTGATGACCTGCGCCTCATCATCGTAGGTGGCGTTGATCTGCGGATAATCCGCCAGCGTCCGGGCCATGGCGGTGATCAGGAAGGGCAGCATGGTGAGCTTGGGGTTCGAGCCCCGATCGGCGTTCATCATCGCCCGGGTCTGCTCGAGCGCGGTCACGTCATATTCCTCGACCAGCGTGAAATGCGGGATTCGGCGCTTCGCCTCCTGCATATTCTCGGCGATCTTGCGGCGGAGACCCACTACCTTGATCTGCTCGTCCCGGCGCCTTGCGGCGCCGGACCGAGAGGGTGAGGCGCCGTTGTAGAGGAGGTAGGCATCGAGATCGGAGTGGCGGATGCGGTCGCCGGCGGTCTTGACCTGCGCAAGGTCGATGCCGAGATCGCGCGCGCGCTGACGCACGGCGGGGGAAGCGAGGACGTGCTTTTCGCCACTCCCTCCGCTCGGGCTGAGCTTGTCGAAGCCCTGTCCTTCATTCTTCCCTGAAGAGAAGGACGGCCCTTCGACAGGCTCAGGGCGAGCGGGTGAGGAGAGCGGGGCCTCTTCAGCCGTGCTCGGAACAGCCTCCTCGATCTGCGGCGTCGGCTCGACCAGCCCGTCGGCGAGCGCGACCGTGTCGCTGCGTTCCTCCTCTTTCGGAGCAGCCGAGGCTTCGCCTTCGACCTCGAACTCGACCAGCACCGAGCCGATCGGGATCTGGTCGCCGACCTCGCCCGCAAGCGCGACGACCTTGCCTGCGACGGGGCTTTCCATCTCGACCGTCGCCTTGTCGGTCATCATGTCGGCGAGCTGCTGGTCTTCGCGGACCATGTCGCCGACCTTGACGTGCCAGGCGACGATCTCGGCCTCGGCAATGCCTTCGCCGATGTCGGGCAGCTTGAATTGGTAGCGCGCCATGGCCGGTCAGTCCTCCAATGCTTTGCGTAGCGCCGGGCCCAGCCGCGCCGGGCCCGGGAAATAGGTCCATTCGAGCGAGTGCGGATAAGGCGTATCAAAGCCGGTGACCCGCACCACCGGCGCTTCCAGATGATAGAAGCAGCGCTCCTGGACGAGCGCGGCAAGCTCCGCGCCGAAGCCCGCGGTGCGGGTCGCCTCGTGAAGCACGACGCAGCGGCCGGTCTTCTTCACCGAGGCTTCGATAGCTTCGATATCGACGGGGACGATGGTGCGAAGGTCGATCACTTCGGCGTCCACCCCTTCGGCTTCCGCGGTAGCGAGCGCGACATGGACCATCGTGCCGTAGGCAAGGATGGTGACGTCGTTGCCTTCGCGGGCGACCGCGGCCTTGCCCAGGGGCACGGTGTAATAGCCCTCCGGAACCTCGGCGAGGGGATGCTTCGCCCAGGGCGTCACCGGCCGCTCGTAGAAGCCGTCGAACGGGCCGTTATAGATGCGCTTGGGTTCGAAGAAGAGGACCGGGTCGTTATCCTCGATCGCGGCGATGAGCAGGCCCTTGGCATCGTACGGGTTTGATGGGATCACCGTCTTCACACCTGGCATGTGCGCGAAAAAGGCTTCGGGCGACTGGCTGTGGGTCTGGCCGCCGAAGATGCCGCCACCGTAAGGCGAGCGGATGACGAGCGGAACGGCCCATTCGGCGGCGCTTCGATAGCGGATGCGGGAGGCTTCGGAGAAGATCTGGTCGAAGCCGGGGAAGATATAATCGGCGAACTGGATCTCGAAGACGGGACGGAGGCCGTAGAGCGCCATTCCGATCGCGGTGCCGGCGATGCCGCCTTCGGCGATCGGAGCGTCGAAGACACGCGTCTTGCCATATTTCTTCTGGAGCCCCGCGGTGACACGGAAGACGCCGCCGAAATAGCCGACATCCTCGCCGAACACGACGACGCTGGGATCGCGCTCCATCATCACGTCATGCGCGCTGCCCAGCGCCTCGATCATGTTCATCGCCGGCATCAGCGCTTCGCCTCCGCCTCGGCGAGCGCCTGGTCACGCTGCTCGCGCAAATGCCAGGGCAGCTCCTCGAACACGTCCTCGAACAGCGAGGAGACGTCGTCATAATGGCCGTTGCCGAGCGTGCCGAGCTTCTCCGACTCCTTCTGCGCGGTCCGGACCTCCTCGCCGAGCTGGTCCAGAAGCTGCCGGTCGCGTTCCTCGTCCCATTCGCCGAGGGCGACGAGATGGCCTTTCAGCCGCTGGATTGGGTCGCCGAGCGGCCATTTGGCGCCCGCGCCCTGCGGCCGGTAGGCGGAGGGATCGTCCGAGGTCGAATGGCCCTCGACCCGGTAGGTGAAGAGCTCGATGATGGTCGGGCCGAGGTTGGAGCGGGCGCGGTCCGCCGCCCAGCTCGTAGCCGCATAGACCGCGAGCGCATCGTTGCCGTCGACCCGGAGGCCCGGAATGCCGTAGCCGATCGCGCGCGCGGCGAAGGTGGTGAGCTCCTCGCCCGCAATGCCCGAGAAGGTCGATATCGCCCACTGGTTGTTGACGATGTTGAGGATGACGGGCGCTCGATAGACCGCGGCGAAGGTGCAGGCGTTGTGGAAATCGCCCTCGGCGGTCGCGCCGTCGCCGATCCAGCCCGCCGCGATGCGGCTGTCGCCCTTGATCGCAGACGCCATCGCCCAGCCTACCGCCTGCGGATATTGGGTTCCGAGATTGCCCGAGATGGAGAAGAAACCCCTTGCCCGGTCCGAATACATGATCGGGAGCTGGCGCCCTTTGAGCTTGTCTCCTTTGTTGGAGTAGACCTGGCACATCATCTCGGTAAGCGGATAATCGCGCTCGACCGCGAGGACATGTGCTTCCCCACCTACCGCCAGCAGGGCCTGCTCGTCGCGCGCGATTATCCGCTTACCGAGATGATGTGCCAGGTCTACTCCAACAAAGGAGATAAGCTCAAAGGGCGCCAGCTCCCGATCATGTATTCCGACCGGGCGAGGGGTTTCTTCTCCATCTCGGGCAATCTCGGAACCCAATATCCGCAGGCGGTGGGCTGGGCGATGGCTTCGGCGATCAAGGGCGACAGCCGCATCGCCGCCGGCTGGATCGGCGACGGCGCCACCGCCGAGGGCGACTTCCACAATGCGGTCACCTTCGCCGGAGTCTACCGGGCGCCGGTGATCCTCAACGTCGTCAACAATCAGTGGGCGATCTCGACCTTCTCCGGAATCGCCGGGGCGGAACTCACCACCTTCGCCGCGCGAGCGGTCGGCTACGGCATTGCCGGCCTGCGCGTCGACGGCAACGATCCGCTGGCGGTCTATGCGGC
>DATMJS010000223.1:0-6377 GCA_035553755.1 Allosphingosinicella sp. | reverse complement strand
AGGCGGAGCCGCCGGCGCGGGAGGAGCGGGTTGTGGACGAGCGCCGCTTCCGCCGCCGCAGCCGCCGAGCACGAGCGCCACTGCGCACACCGACAGGATCAGAGCCTTCTTCGTCAGCCGATCGCTCATGGCGGCCCCTCCAACTATCTAGAATAAAAGCAGATTTGTAACGCGACTGTATCGGAGCAATGCTTTCAATTTGCTGAAGAACCTATCTGCGGTAGAGGCGCGCATGATTCCTGCCCTCCTTCACATTGACTGCTGGATATTCGATCTGGACAATTGCCTCTATCCGGCGTCGGCGAATCTCTTCTCCCTTATAGACCTTCGAATGGGCGAGTTCATCCAGCAACTTCTGGGCGTCGATGCCGCGGAGGCACACCGAATCCAGAAAAGCTATTTCCGCGACCATGGCACGACGCTCGCCGGCCTGATGGCGGCGGAAGGCGTCGATCCGCACGAATTCCTGAACTTCGTTCACGACATCGACCTGGCGCGCCTCACCGCCGATCCGGACGTCGTGCGCGCCGTCGATCGTCTGCCGGGGCGGAAGTTCGTCTTCACCAATGGAGACGAGCATTACGCGCGCCGCGTGCTCGACAAATTAGGCCTCGCCAATGCCTTTGACGGCATGCACGACATCCATGCGATGGATTATGTGCCCAAGCCTAATCCGCTAGCCTATGCCGATATGTGCCAACGGCACGGCATCGCACCCCAGACGGCATTGTTCGCCGAGGACATGGCCCGCAACCTGAAGCCGGCCAAGGAACTCGGCATGACCACTGTCTGGATCGACAACGGTTCGGAGCAGGCGGGTCATGGCGGGGATCTCAGCTTTATCGATTACCGCGCGCGCTATATCGGCGAGTGGCTCAAGGAAATATTGGGGGATGCATGACCGACGCGCTGCAGCAGATTATCGATCAGGCTTGGGATGAGCGGGACGGCATCGGCGCCTTGAACGGCGGTGAAATCCGGGATGCTGTCGAGCAGGCGATTGCCTTACTGGATGCTGGTGAGGCGCGGGTGGCGGAGAAGACTTCCGAGGGCTGGCGCGTCAACCAATGGCTCAAGAAGGCCGTGCTGCTAAGCTTCCGCCTCAACCCTATGGAAGCAATTCCAGGAGGACCGGGCGGTACCAGCTGGTGGGACAAGGTGCCCTCCAAATTCGCGGGCTGGGACGAACGTCGCTTTGGGGAAGCGGGCTTTCGCGCCGTTCCGGGAGCGATCGTCCGCCGCGGCGCGTTTATCGGCAATGGCGCGGTGCTGATGCCTAGCTTCGTCAATATCGGCGCCTATGTCGGCGAAGGAACGATGGTCGACACCTGGGCCACGGTGGGAAGCTGCGCGCAGATTGGCAACAATGTCCATATTTCAGGAGGCGCCGGCATCGGGGGAGTGCTCGAGCCGCTGCAGGCGGGGCCGGTGATCATCGAGGACAATTGCTTCATCGGCGCCCGCTCGGAAGTGGCCGAAGGCGTGGTGGTGGAGGAGGGCGCCGTGCTTTCGATGGGCGTCTTCATCGGCGCCTCCACGAAGATCGTGGATCGCGAAAGCGGCGAAACCTTCATGGGCCGGGTCCCTGCATATTCGGTCGTGGTCCCCGGCGCGCTTCCGCCCAGAAATGCCGGCGGCCCCTCGCTCGCCTGCGCGGTGATCGTGAAGAGGGTCGACGCCCAGACGCGCTCGAAGACCAGCATCAACGAGCTGCTCCGCGACTGACGGCTAGCGCGCTTCGCCGATCAATTTCGCTGCTTTTGGACCGTTCCAGTCCAGCGCGCCCACCACGCGCCAGACCTCGCGGCCCTGAGCGTCATAAAGGATGGTGGTGGGGAGGACCTCCGCCTTCAGCGCGTCCATCAGGCCGAGTTCCGGATCCTGATAATGCTCCAGCGCCGCCAGCTTCCGCTCCTCGAAAAAGGTGGCGATCTTCGCTTCCTGTCCGGCAAAATCCTGGCTGACGGCGAGCACCTGCAGCTTGCCGCCGCGCGCCGCCAGCGCGTCGAGCGTCGGCATTTCGGCGATGCAGGGCGCACACCATGTGGCCCAGAGGTTGAGAAGCAGCGGCCTGCCCCTGAAATCCGCCAGCGACGCCGCCTCTCCCTCAGGGTCCCTGAACTCTACGGCGGGAGTCGGCTCACCTGCATGCGAGCGGTCGATCTTGCCGCTCTCCGGCTTTGCCGCCGAAGCGGCCACCGGGGCCTCGCCTTGCGGGACATCCGCCTTTTGCCTATCGCAACCGGCGGCCAGGAGGCTGAGGAGAAGGACGATCGAAAGCCGCAAGGGCAACTCCAACAGCATGTGGGGCGGGCGCTTCGCCGAAGGCCCTTCGGCGCTGATGCGCGAGATAAATGCCTCCATCTCCTTCGACAAGCGGCTTTGGCGGCAGGACATCTCCGCTTCGAAGGCGCATGCGGCGATGCTGGCCACTCAGGGCATCATCTCCCAGGAAGATGCCGATGCAATCGAAGAGGGCCTCGACCGGATTGCCGACGAATATGAAGCGGACGGCGTGCCCGAGGATGCCTCCCTCGAAGATATACACATGCATGTCGAGCACCGCCTTGCCGAATTGATCGGCCCCGCGGCGGGACGGCTCCACACCGCGCGGTCGCGCAACGATCAGGTGGCGACCGACTTCCGCCTCTGGGTTCGCGACGCCATCGACGACGTGCTGGAGGCGTTGGAGGCGCTGCGGCAGACGCTGGTGCTCCGGGCGGAAGAGCATGCCGACAGCGTCATGCCCGGCTTCACCCATCTCCAGGTCGCGCAGCCGGTGACGCTCGGCCACCACCTGCTGGCCTATTATGAAATGTTCCGCCGCGACCGTTCCCGGTTCGAGGACGCGCGGCAGCGGATGAACGAATGCCCGCTTGGCGCCGCCGCCCTTGCCGGCACCAGCTTTCCGATCGACCGGGAGGCGGCCGCGCTGGCGCTCGGTTTCGACCGGCCTACCGACAATTCGCTCGACAGCGTCTCGGACCGCGATTTCGCGCTCGACTATCTGATGGCCGCCGCCCAATGCGCGCTTCACCTGTCGCGTATGGCCGAGGAGTTCATCGTCTGGGCGAGCCAGCCCTTCTCTTTCGTCGCGCTTCCCGACGCCTATTCGACCGGTTCGTCGATCATGCCGCAGAAGCGCAATCCCGACGCGGCCGAGCTGGTGCGGGGGCATTCGGGCCGGATCATAGGGGCGATGACCTCCCTATGCGTGACGATGAAGGGTCTGCCGCTCGCTTATTCGAAGGACATGCAGGACGACAAGCAGCCGCTGTTCGAAGCTCACGACCTGCTCGCGTTGTCGCTCGCGGCCATGACGGGGATGATCGAGACGGCCGAGTTCAGGGTCGACCGAATGCGCGCCGCCGCCGCGCAGGGACATTCGACCGCTACCGACCTCGCCGACTGGCTGGTGCGGGTGACGAACGTCCCGTTCCGCGAAGCCCATCACATCACCGGCCGCGCGGTACGGCTGGCGGAGGAGCGGGGCGTGCCCTTGTGGGAGCTCCCGCTCGACGCGCTCCGGCAGATCGACAGCCGTATCGACGAGTCGGTTTTCGATGTTCTCACGGTCGATGCTTCGGTAAGGAGCAGGACGAGCCACGGCGGCACTGCGCCGCAAGCGGTGCGCGCGCGGATTAGGCAAGCGAGGAAGGCGCTCGGTCTGACATGAAGAGAATTGCATCCGCCGCCATGCTTGCGCTGCTCGCCGCCTGTGGCGCGCGCGAGCCGCTGCAGCCGGCGCCGGGGCAGTCGCTCCCGCCGCAACCGGCCATGGCCTCGCAGCCGCAGACTTCGGCCGAGCTTCTCGAAGTCCCGCCGATTGCGCGGCCGGAGCGCGTCGACGAGCCGCTCCGGCGCTCCGAGGAGCGCGAGGAAGACCGCTTCGACCTGCCGCCTCCCGACTGATGAACCATTTCGAGCTCCGGGGCGGCGTGCTGCACGCCGAAGACGTTCCCCTGCCCGACATCGCCGCCGCCGTAGGCACCCCCGTCTACATCTATTCCTCAGCGACTATGGAGCGGCACGCCCGCGTCTTCCGGGAAGCCCTGGCAGGGCTCCGCGACCCGCTCATCGCCTTTGCCGTCAAGGCCAATCCCAACGCCGCGGTGCTGGCGACGCTCGCGCGCGCGGGTCTCGGCGCCGACGTGGTCTCCGGCGGCGAGCTCCGGCGCGCCTTGGCGGCGGGCATTCCGGCCGGCAAGATCGTCTTCTCCGGCGTCGGCAAGACCCGCGAGGAGATGGAGCTCGCCTGCCGCGAGGGCATCTACCAGTTCAACCTCGAATCCGAGCCCGAAGCCGAGACGCTGTCCGAAGTGGCGGCGAGCCTCGGCTGCACCGCCCCGATCGCCTTCCGAATCAACCCCGATGTCGATGCCGGGACGCACGCCAAAATCTCCACCGGCAAGTCCGAGAACAAGTTCGGCATCGCCGAGGACCGGGCGCTCGCCGCCTATGCCCGCGCAGCGGAGCTTCCGGGCCTCAAGGTGCAGGGCATCGCCGTCCATATCGGCAGCCAACTGGTCGACCTCGGCCCGCTCGAGCGCGCCTTCACCAAGATCGGCGAGGTCATCCGCGCGCTGAGGGATGCGGGGCACGAGATCGGCGTCGCCGACCTCGGCGGGGGCCTCGGCGTCCCTTACGAGCCGGAAAAGCCGCCGCCGCCGAGCCCCGCCGCTTATGGTGAAATGGTCGCACGGGTGACGCGCGATTGGCAGGTGCGGCTGGTGTTCGAGCCCGGCCGAGTGATCATGGGCAATGCGGGCATCCTCCTCACCCGCGTCATCCGGGTGAAGGAGCGCGCCGGCGCGGGCGACCCTTTCGTGATCGTCGATGCCGGCATGAACGACCTGATGCGGCCGAGCCTCTACGATGCCTGGCACGAAATACGGGCGGTCGAGCCGCGCGGCGCCAAGGCAAGCGCCAATGTCGTCGGCCCCGTCTGCGAAAGCGGCGACACCTTCGCCACCGGTCGGACCATCGACCAGGTGCGCGAGGGCGACCTCGTCGTTTTCATGACCTCGGGCGCCTATGCCGCGACGATGGCGAGCACCTACAACAGCCGGCCGCTGACGCCCGAAGTGCTGGTGTCCAGGAACCGTTTCGCGGTCGTGCGCGATAGGCAGTCGATCGAAGCGCTGATCGGCGCCGACCTGATGCCGCCCTGGCTTCAGGAGTCTTCGTAGTCGCGCTCCCGGGCGCAAAACCGGTACCCACTTTTGCTGAAGCACTTAATGGAGAAAGAATGAAACCCGTCCGCAAGGCTGTCTTTCCGGTCGCGGGGCTCGGCACCCGCTTCCTTCCCGCCACCAAGGCCTTCGCCAAGGAGCTGCTCCCGATCGTCGACCGGCCGCTCATCCAATATGCGGTGGACGAAGCGCGCGAGGCCGGGATCGAGCAGATGATCTTCGTCACCGGCCGGGGAAAGGTGGGCCTCGAAGACTATTTCGACATCGCCTTCGAGCTTGAGACGACGATGCGTGCGCGGGGCAAATCGCTGGACGCGCTGGAGCCGACGCGGATGCCGCCCGGCGCGATCCTCTCGGTGCGCCAGCAGGAGCCGCTCGGCCTCGGCCACGCGGTCTGGTGCGCGCGCGACGTGGTCGGCGACGAGCCCTTCGCCGTCCTCCTGCCCGACGACCTCATGGTTGGCCGGCCCGGCTGCATCGCCCAGATGGTCGAAGCTTATGAAAAGGTCGGAGGCAACATCGTCTGCGTCCAGGAAGTGCCGCGCGAGAAGACCGCCAGCTACGGCGTCATCACCCCCGGCCGCGCCGAGGGCCGCCTCACCGAAGTGAAGGGCCTCGTCGAGAAGCCGAAGCCCGAAGACGCTCCCTCCAATCTGGCGGTGGTCGGTCGCTACATCCTCCAGCCCGAGATCATGCGCATCCTCGATGCCGGGGAAACCGGCGCCGGCGGCGAGATCCAGCTCACCGACGCGATGGCGAAGCTGATCGGCAGCCAGCCCTTCCACGGCCTCACTTTCGAGGGGGACCGGCACGATTGCGGCGACAAGACGGGCTTCGTCATCGCCAATATCGCGCTGGCGATGGCGCGCGAGGATGTCGCGCCCGCCGTCCGAGCTTTCGTGGCGGACCTAAGCTGAGGTGGGCTGCGAAGCCTTCCTCGTTAGCGAAGGGCCGGTGCGCCGTCTGAGCGCGAAGGAGGCCACCGCCTATTCCGGACAGGGCTTCGTCTGGGTTCATATCGACGGCGCGGACGAGGCGGACCTTTCCCTGCTCAAGAACGGCAGCGGCATCCCCGATGTCGCCGCCAGCGCCCTTGTCGCCACCGAGACTCGACCGCGCTGCGACCAGTTCGACAATGGCGCCCTTGTCAATCTTCGCGGCCTTGGGGAAACGGACACCCAGGAC
>DATMJS010000222.1:0-4862 GCA_035553755.1 Allosphingosinicella sp. | reverse complement strand
GGGCGGCATCGTCTTCGGCCATTTCGGCGACCGGATCGGGCGCAAGCGCCTGCTGATGCTGAGCCTCATCCTGATGGGCGTTGCAACGGTGCTGATCGGCCTGCTGCCGACTTATGCGCAGATCGGAATCTGGGCGCCGATCGCCCTCATTGCGCTGCGCCTCGTTCAAGGCTTCGCGGTCGGCGGGGAGTGGGGCGGCGCGGTGCTGATGGCGGCGGAGCATGGCGATGCCGCCCGCCGCGGCTTCTGGGCGAGCTGGCCGCAGGCGGGCGTGCCGGCGGGAAATCTGCTCGCCGCGGGCGTGCTCGCGCTGATGGCCGGGATGCAGGACGAGGCGGATTTCCTCGAATGGGGCTGGCGCGTTCCATTCCTCCTGTCGGCGCTGCTGGTCGTGGTGGGCTGGTACATACGGAACCGGGTGGAGGAGAGCCCGATGTTCCGCGAGGCGCTGGACGAGGCGGAAGTGCCGCCGAAGCTTCCGGCCATCGACGTGATCCGGGAGCGGCCGAGGGCGGTGGTGCTCGGGGCGGGCCTCCGCGTCGGCGAGAATATCTCCTATTATATCCTCACCGTCTTCTCGCTCACCTACCTTGTCGACGTGGCCGCTGAAACGCGCAGCCTCGCCCTCAATGCCCTCCTCATCGGCGCTGCCGTTCAGTTCTTCGCCATTCCCTTGTTCGCGCGCCTGTCCGACCGGATCGGGCGGCGCCCCGTCTATGCGTTCGGGGGGCTGGGGTTGGCCGCGTGGAGCTTCGCTTTGTTCCCGCTGCTGGGGAGCGGCAACAATCTGGCGATCGGCTTCGCGCTCGTGGTGGGGCTGGTCCTGCACGGGGCAATGTACGGGCCGCAGGCGGCGTTCATCACCGAGCTGTTCCCCACAAGCATCCGCTATTCGGGCGTGTCGATCGCCTATCAGCTCACCTCGATCGTCGCCGGTTCGCTCGCGCCGATCATCGCGCTGGCGCTTTACCAGCGCTACGACAGCGCGGTCCCAGTCGCTATCTACGTCGGCACCGCCTGCGCGATCAGCGGCCTCAGCGCCCTGCTCGCGCGGGAGACGAAGGGCATTGAGCTTGACCGCATCCGCTGAATGCGAAATCTTGAGGCAAGGAGAGAAGATGCGTCCTCTACACCTATGCGCCGCGTTGGCTCTGGTTGCCGCGGCGCCGCCGGGACCTGCCGCTCAGCCCGCGCCCGAAGCCGCGCGAGCCGTGAAGCGGATCGTCGAAAGCCCCGTCTTCGCCAAGGCAGTCGCCTCGCTCGATGCCGGTCACGACCAATGGGTTCGGGACGTCATCACTCTGACCGAGATTCCGGCGCCGCCTTTCAATGAGGAGGCGCGCGCCAAAGCCTATGCGGCCATGCTCCGCGAACGCGGCCTCAGCGACGTGGAGATCGATGAAGAAGGCAATGCACTGGGGCTCCGCAAGAGGACGGGCGGCGGGGGCAAGCTGGTTGTCGTCTCCGCCCATCTAGACACGGTTTTCCCAGCAGGGACGGACGTGAAGGTCCGTCGGGAAGGGGAGAAGCTCCATGCGCCCGGCGTGGGCGACGACAGCGCCGGTCTTGCCACCCTGCTCGCCTTCATCGACGCGATGAACGCCGCCGGCATCCGCACGCGGGACGATATCCTTTTCGTCGGGACCGTGGGCGAGGAGGGGCTGGGCGACCTTCGCGGGGTCCGGCACCTTTTCACCAGAGGGAAGTACAAGGGTCGCGCCAAGGCTTTCTTCTCGTTGGACGGAAGCGGGCTGGACGCTGTCACCACCGCCGGCACCGGTTCCAAGCGTTACCGGGTCACTTTCAAAGGACCAGGCGGGCACAGCTACAGCGCGTTCGGAATCGTCAATCCGATGGCGGCCATGGCCCAGGCGGTGACCGACTTCTACAAAATCCCGGTGCCGCAGGATCCCAAGACCACCTACAGCGCCAGCGTGACCGGCGGCGGCACTTCGGTGAATTCCATCCCCGACGAGGTGTGGATGGAGTTCGACATGCGGTCCGAAAACCAGCAGGAGCTGGCCAAGCTCGAACAGGCCTTTCTCGGCGTCGTCGCGGGGGCGGTACGGGCGGAGAATGCGGCACGTTCGACGAAGGCCGGGGAAGTGACCGCCGAGCCGAAGGTGATTGGCAATCGTCCGGCGGGGCAGACGCCGCCGACGGCCGACATCGTTCAGTTCGCGACCGCTGCCTACAAATCCGAGGGCATCAACGTGAAATACCGGTCGAGCTCGACCGATTCCAACCTGCCGATGAGCCTCGGCATTCCGTCCCTTACCCTCTCCCGGTCCGCCAGCGGCGACCGCGCCCACGCGCTGGACGAGTGGCTGGGCGTCGAGAAGGCGCCGAATCTGAAGGTCAAGAAGATCGGCCTCGCCACCATCCTGGCCACCGCCGGTATGCGCTAGCGGCAAAAGAAAGGCCGCCGGCTCGGGTGAGCGGGCGGCCTTCCTTTCTGCGATGCGCTGAAGCTTAGGCTTCGTCGCTTTGGCTTGCGGCTTCGCCGTCGCCGGCGGCGCTTTCCTCGGTCTCTGGGATCGTGCCGGGCTCCGCATTGGGATCGAAATCCTCGGTGAAGCTAGCTGTGTCCTTTTCGAACATCTGGGCCATGACGTCGACGCCCTGCGCCTGGAGTTCGGCCTCTTCGGGCGAACGGGCGACGTTGACGTGGATGGTGACCGAGACTTCCGGATGCAGCACGACCTTCACGTCCTGCATCCCGATCGCCTTTATCGGGCGGTCGAGCGCGATCTGGTTTCTGGCGACCTTGTGGCCCTGGGCTTCGAGCGCCTCGGCGAGATCGCGGGAAGAAACGGAACCGTAAAGCTGACCCGTGTTGGAAGCCTGCCGGATCAGCTGGATCGTCGCGCCTTCAATGCCTTTCGAATCCCTCTCGGCCGCGGCGCGGCGTTCGGCATTGTCGGCCTCGATGCGCTCACGATTCGCCTCGAACACCTTGCGGTTGGCCTCGTTGGCGCGGAGCGCCTTGCCGCGTGGAAGGAGGAAGTTGCGGGCATAGCCGTTCTTCACCTTCACCACGTCGCCGATGGCGCCGAGCTTCTCGATACGTTCGAGCAGAATAACGTCCATTGTACCTGCTCCTTATTTCACGACGTAGGGAAGAAGGCCGAGATGGCGGGCGCGCTTGATCGCCTTTGCGAGCTCGCGCTGCTTCTTGGCGGAGACGGCAGTGATGCGCGAAGGCACGATCTTGCCGCGTTCGGAGACGAAGCCCTGGAGGAGGCGCACGTCCTTATAATCGATCTTCGGCGCGTCGTTGCCCGAGAAGGGGCAGCTTTTGCGGCGGCGGAAAAATGGGCGTCCCATATGTCTGTCCTTTCTCGCTTAGCCGTCGAAGCCGGTGTCGTCGTCGCGGTCGCGGCGCGGGCCACGGTCGCCCCGATCGCGGTCGCCGCGTCCGCCGCGGTCGCCCCGCTCGCTGCGCTCGTTGCGGCGCATCATCGCGGACGGGCCCTGCTCGAGCGCGTCGACGCGGACAGTCATGTAGCGGATGACGTCTTCGTTGATCTGGGTCTGGCGCTCGAGCTCGGCGACGACGCCCGCCGGGGCGTCGATGTCGAGCATCACATAATGCGCCTTGCGGTTCTTGGCGATCCGATAGGCGAGGCTGCGAAGGCCCCAGGTCTCGGTCTTGGCGACCTTGCCGCCATTATCCTCGATGATCTTGGTGGCGTTTTCCGCCAGCGCATCCACCTGGGCCTGGGCCAGGTCCTGACGCGCGAGAAAGACATGCTCGTAAAGCGGCATGGTTCGCTTGTCCTTGTCTTGGCCGATCGCTGACGCCGCCCAATGCGGACGCCCCTCCGGCTGTCGTCTCAAATTGAAACCGGGGCTGAAGGCCTGGCCTCCGCCCCGGATGCCGCGCCTATTGGCGGAAACAGCCGCAAAAGGCAAGCCCCGCTTGCGTTTTCCGGGGCCGCTGGCCTACCAGCCGCGGCAACAGGAGGACAGTCATGCGCGCATTCATCTTTCCCGGGCAAGGGAGCCAGTCGGTCGGCATGGGCAGAGCGCTGGCAGAGGCGAGCCCGACCGCGCGGGCGCTGTTCGAGGAAGTGGACGAGGCGCTGGGGCAGAATCTTGCACGGCTGATGGCCGAAGGGCCGCAGGAGGAGCTGACGCTGACCGAGAACGCCCAGCCGGCGATCATGGCCAATGCGGTGGTGACCCTGCGCGTGCTGGAAGAGGAAGCGGGGCTGAGGCTCGCCGACAAGGCCAATTATGTGGCGGGCCACAGCCTTGGCGAATATTCGGCCTTGTGCGGGGCGGGCGCGTTCGACGTCGCGACCACGGCACGGCTCCTCAAGCTGCGTGGGCGCGCGATGCAGGCGGCGGTGCCGGTCGGCGAGGGAGCGATGGCGGCTTTGCTGGGCGCGAGCCTGGAGGTCGCCCAGCAAGTCGCCGAAGCGGCCGCGCAGGGCGAGGTCTGCACCGTCGCCAATGACAATGATCCGACCCAGGTGGTGATTTCGGGGCATCGCGGCGCGGTCGAGCGGGCGCTCGAGATCGCCAAGGAGAAAGGCGCAAAGCGCGCGCTGCTGCTGCCGGTATCGGCGCCTTTCCACTGTCCGCTGATGCAGCCCGCCGCTGACGCGATGGAAGCGGCGCTGGGCGAGGCGGAGATCCGGCCTCCGGCGGTGCCGGTTTACGCCAATGTCACCGCCGCTCCCGCGGGCGATCCCGCCAAGATCCGCAGGCTGCTGGTCGAGCAGGTCACCGGAATGGTCCGTTGGCGGGAGAGCATCGCCGCCATGGCGGAAGCGGGCGTCAGCCATTTCGTCGAATTCGGCGGCAAGGTGCTCGGCCCGATGGTGAAAAGGATCGCGCCCGACGCTCGGATCACC
>DATMJS010000221.1:0-3484 GCA_035553755.1 Allosphingosinicella sp. | reverse complement strand
GGCGATCCCGCCGATCCCAAGACCGATGTCGGCCCGGTGATCGACCGCGGCGCCTACGACCGGTTGATGGAGCGGCGCGCGGCCATGCAGAACCGGTGGCTGAAGACCATCCCGGTGCCTGAGCAGGGGCTGTTCGTCCCGCCCACCCTGATCGGCGTCGACCGCATCGAGGAGGTGGACCGCGAGTGGTTCGGGCCGCTGCTCCACGTGACGAGCTGGAAGGCCGGCGAGCTCGCCGAGACAGTGGCGCGCGTGAACAAATTGGGCTTCGGCCTCACCATGGGGCTCCACAGCCGCATCGCCCGGGCGGCGGAGACGGTGGAGGGCCTGGCAACGGTCGGCAACCTCTACGTCAACCGCTCGATGATCGGCGCCATAGTCGGGTCGCAGCCGTTCGGCGGCGAGGGACTTTCCGGCACCGGCCCCAAGGCCGGCGGCCCGCATTACCTGCCGCGCTTCTGCGCCGAGCGGGTGACGTCGACCGACACCACTTCGTCGGGCGGCAACGCGACCTTGCTGTCGCTCGACGATGTGGGGATCTAAAGGACCGGCGTTCCGCCCGTTATTTCGATCCGAGCTCCCGAAATGTAGCTTCCCTCGTCCGAAGCGAGGAGAACGAAGGCGCCCGCGCATTCGGCCGGTTGGCCGGGGCGGCCGAGCGGCGTGTCCTCGCCGAAGCTCTTCACCTGGTCGGGCGGCATGGTCGATGGGATGAGCGGGGTCCAGATCGGCCCCGGAGCCACCGAGTTGACCCGGATTCCGCGCTCCCCGAGCATCTGCGCGAGGCCCGCCGAGAAATTCGCGATCGCTCCCTTGGTCGTGGCGTAGGGAAGGAGCGTCGGCTTGGGCTTGTCCGAATTGACCGAGCTCGTGTTGATGATCGAGCTTCCCTCCTTCATGTGCGGAACGGCGGCCTTACAGAGGTGGAACATGGCGGTGATGTTGACCGCGAACGTATGGTCCCACTCCTCGTCGGGTATCTCCTCGATGGTCTCGTGCGTCATCTGATAGGCTGCATTGTTGACGAGGATATCGATGCGGCCGAACTCCTTCACCGCCCGGTCGATGATCGCTCGGCAATGGGCGGGATCCGCGAGGTCGCCGGGAACGAGGATCGCCTTCCTCCCCGCCTCCTCGACCAGCCGCGCGGTCTCCTTCGCATCCTCATGCTCGTTCAGATAGCTGATCAGGATGTCCGCGCCCTCGCGCGCATAGGCGATGCAGACCGCCCGCCCGATGCCGCTGTCGCCGCCGGTGATGACCACCTTGCGGTCGGTGAGCTTGCCCGACCCTTTGTAGCTTTGCTCGCCATGGTCGGCCTGCGGGCGCAGCTCCTTTTCGACGCCGGGCGGGGATTGCTGCTGTTCGGGAAGGCTCATGATCTTTTCCTCCGTCTGGCAAGCAAACGGACGCAGCGGCAATTCGTTCAGGCGCTGTCGCTATCCGGCTCCGCGATCATCCGGACGTGCGGGTAGGGCATCACCAGCGTGCCGTCGGGCGCGGCGGTGAAGGTGGTCTGGGTCGGATAGGCGAACTGGATACCCGCCTCGTTGAACGCGGCGAGTATCTCAAGGCAAACCGCGCTTCGGGTGGCGAAGGCATATTCGTAATCGGTCGAATGAACGTCGAACTGCAGCTCGAAATCGAGGCTCGAAGGTCCGAACCCCCGAAGCCCGCAGCGCACCAGCGTCGCCTTCTCGTGTTTTTCAACGATGCCGCGCACAATGTCCGGGATGCTTTCCAGCAGCTCCACCGGCGTCTGGTAGATGACGCTCAGCACCAGCACGAAGCGGCGGTGCTCGAGATTGGCGAAGTTGCTGATCTCCTTGTTGAGGAGGTTGGCGTTGGAGATGACGATCTCCTGGCCTTCGAGCGAGCGGATGCGGGTGGTTTTGAGGCCGATATGCTCGACCGTACCGGTGGTCGTGTCGTAGCGTATGCCGTCGCCCCTCCGGAACGGCCGGTCGAAGATGATCGAAAGGGCGGCGAACAGATCGGAAAAGATGCCCTGCGCGGCAAGGCCGATGGCGATGCCGCCGATGCCGAGGCCCGCTACCAGGCCGGTGACGTTGACGCCGAGGTTCGACAGGATGAGGATGATCGCGATCGCGAACAGAGCGACCGTCACGAGCAGGCGGATGATGCCGATGGCCGAGCCCAGTGTGCTGTGCTCCTCGCCCGGCCCGATGCGATATTCGACATAGCCGAGGATCAGCTCGCGCGCCCAGATCGCCGCCTGCAAGGAAGCCGCGATGACGAACAGGAAGCTGATGACGCGGAAGATGGCGGGCGGCGTCTCGGCATTGTCGGCGACCAGCATCGCCGCCACCATCACGATGAAGAAGATGGTGGTCCGGGCGAGAACCCGGGCGAAGATGGCGCGCCATTTGGAATCGGGCGAGCCGCGCTTCAAGAGCCGGAAGCCGATGCTGCGGAAGGCGAGCAGGACGAGCGCGATGCCGGCGCCGATCGCTGCAGCGATCAATATATCGACATAATTTCCGGCCACCCACTGGGCGGCCTCGTCGGCAAGCTGCGCGGTCTTTTCCGGAAGATTGTTTCCCGCCGCCGTCCCCCTGGTCCGGCTCATCAGGCCGCGTCCGCCTTAAGCTTAGCCTGTGTTTCCGCCGCCACTTCCTTCTCGGCCTCCCCTTTGGACTTGCCGCCGGCTTTTGCCCTAGCTTCCACCTTCGCGTCCAGCTTGGCTTCTTCCTCGGGCAGCGCTTCGAGAAATTCGATGAGGCCGCGTTCGGCTGAACTCAGATATTTGGCGGTGCGCGGGAGCTTCTTCTCGCCGAGGGCTCCAGCGTCTTTCGCAGCTTCGATCAGAGCCGGGTGGACATAGGATTTGCGGCTGATTGCCGGAGTGTTGCCGAGCGCTTCGGCGACCGGCTCCATCACGCTCTTCAGCCTGATCCGCTTCGACTGCTCCGAGCGCTTGGCCATCTCCTCGAAGGCGATCACGCTGGCGCCCCAGGTGCGGAAATCCTTGGCGGTGAACTCCTCGCCCATCGCCTCCTTGATATAGGCGTTGACGTCGCTCGAGCTTACCGGACAGACCCCGCCCTCTTCATTCACATATTCGAACAGATGCTGCCCCGGCAGATCCTGGGTTTTTTTCGCTATGCGGGCGAGGTTGCGGTCGGTGATCGTCACCGTCCGCTTGATGCCGTGCTTGCCCGCATAGGTGATCTTGAGGCGTCCGCGCTCCACCTTGGCATGGCGGTTGCGAAGCGTGGTCGCTCCGAAGCTCTTATTCTCCTTCGCATATTCCTCATTGCCGATCCGCATTCTGGTTTCGTCGATCAGCCGCACGACCGCCGCGAGCACGGTGTTCTTGTCTGTGGGCTTGCCCTCCAGATCCTCTTCAAGCCGCTTGCGTAACTTAGGAAGACATTGGCCGAACCGCGCGAGCCGCTCATATTTGCGGTTTTCCTGCTCGGCACGGAAATCGGGGTGATAGCGATATTGCTTTCGGCCTTTG
>DATMJS010000220.1:0-2869 GCA_035553755.1 Allosphingosinicella sp. | reverse complement strand
CAGAGAATTACCACCACCAGTACCAGGACCTGAGGGTCGAGAACGGCATCGAATATGGCGACACCATCGACAAAATGGATTTCCCCTATCTAGCCAAAGTCGTGAAGCTGAACGTCGCGGCGCTCGCCGCGCTCGCCCGGGCACCGATGCCCCCGGAGCCGAGGGTCGAGGGAGCGGTCTCGACCGATACGACGATAAGCTGGAAAGCTGTTCCGGGCGCAACCCGATATCACGTTCGGTGGCGTCGCACCGACTCCCCGCAATGGGAGCGCTTCCTCCCGGCGGCCGAAAGTCCAGTGATGGTGATGACCAGCGGGGAATCCGGTCGTCACGAGGTAAATGGCAGCGAGCACAAGGTGGTGATCAATAAGGTTCGGGTCGACGATTGGGCGTTCGGCGTGTCGTCGGTCTCGGCCGATGGTTATGAAAGCCCGGTCGCCTCGGCGGTGCCCGGCGGCGCGTTCAAGCCTTACGTGCCGCCGCCTCCGGCTCAGTAAGGAACCGGAGCGCCGCGCCCGGCGTCCTTCGGCCATGGCACGCAAGCAGCAGAGAACCGGCCTTCCTAGCCGCGAGCAGATCCTCGAATTTATCGAGGGGTCGGACCAGCCGGCGGGCAAGCGCGAGATCGCGCGCGCCTTCGGGCTTTCGGGTCACGACAAGGTCGCTTTGAAGCAGATGCTCCGCGACATGGGCGACGAGGGGCTGATCGACAGCGCTCCCGGCCGCGCCTTCCACAAGATGGGCGGAGTCCCGAAGGTGACGGTGCTTCGCGTGGTCGACGTGGACGACAGCGGCACCGCCTGGGCGGTTCCGGAGCGCTGGGAAAGCGACGCGCCCGAACCGCGCCTCCGCCTCCAGGAGAAAGGCCGCAGGAGCGCCGTGGGGGTCGGCGATCGCATCCTCGCCCGCACCGAAGCCAAGGGGAATGGCTTCATCGCCCATCCGATGAAGAAGCTGCTGAAAGGCAGCGAGCTCGTCCTTGGCGTGGTTCACCGCGAAGGTGAAAGCTTCTGGCTGCGCCCCGTCGAGAAGAAGGAGCGGCGCGAGCTTCCGATCTCGGATATCGGCAAGGCGGAGGTGGGCGACCTCGTGCTAGCCGAGAAGACCGGGCGGCCGCCGCGCCTCACCGCGCGGGTCGACGCCGTCCTCGGCGATCCGTTTGCGCCGCGCAGCTTCAGCCTGATCGCCATCCACAAGCACGGCATCCCGCACGAATTCCCGGACAGCGTGATAGAGGAAGCGGAGCGCGTCTCGCGTCAGGATCTCGGCCCTCGCGAAGACCTCACCCATATTCCGATCGTCGCCATCGACCCGGCCGACGCGCGGGATCATGACGATGCGGTCTGGGCGGAGACCGACGACGATCCGGCCAATCCGGGCGGATGGAAGGCGATCGTCGCCATTGCGGACGTGAGCTTCTACGTCCGCCCCGGCTCCGCGCTCGACAAGGAAGCCCGCAAGCGCGGCAACAGTGTCTATTTCCCCGACCGGGTGGTGCCGATGCTGCCCGAGACGCTGTCGGCCCATGTCTGCTCGCTCAAGGAAGGCGAGGACCGGGCGGCTCTGGTCTGTCATCTGCAGGTGTCGAGGGATGGGCAGCTCAAGAGCTGGCGCTTCGCCCGCGCCCGAGTCCGCATTGCCGCCAACATCGCCTATGAGGATGCGCAGGCGGCGATCGATGCGGCCAAGGGGCAGGAAAGCACCGAAGTCGCCTCCTCGCCCTGCTCGATGCCGGAGCTGGAGGTCGAGGAGCCGCCGGTTCCGCCCGAGCTGGTCGAAACCACGCTGAAGCCGCTCTGGGACTGCTGGAAGGCGCTCTACGCCGCGCGGGAGAAAAGAGGCCCGCTGGAGCTCGATCTTCCGGAGCGGCGCGTGATGCTCGACGAAAAGGGGCGCATCCTCTCCGTCGCGCCGCGGGAACGGCTCGACGCGCACAAGCTGATCGAGGATTACATGATCGCCGCCAACGTCGCCGCGGCCAAGGCGCTGGAGGCTAAGAAGGCGCCCGTCATGTACCGCGATCATGAGCCGCCGAGCCGCGAGAAGCTGGTCGCGCTCAAGGACTATCTCAAGACCTTCGAGATCGAGTTCGCGCTAGGGCAGGTGGTCCGGCCCGCCACCTTCAACCGGATCATCGAGCGGGTAGGGGAGGCCGATTTCAAGCCGCAGATCATGGAGCAAATCCTGCGCACCCAGACGCAGGCCTATTACGCGCCGGAGAATCACGGGCATTTCGGCCTGGCGCTGGGCAGCTACGCCCATTTCACCAGCCCGATCCGCCGCTATGCCGACCTCATAGTCCACCGCTCGCTGGTTCGTGCCTACCGCCTTGGCGAGGGCGGCCTTACCGACGCAGAAGCCGAAGCGATGGAAGTGACGGGCGAGCTCATCTCGCAGCATGAGCGCCGGGCCCTGGAGGCGGAGCGCGACACGATCGACCGCTATGTCGCCGCCTATCTTTCGGAGCGCGTGGGCGACCTCGTCGATTGCCGCATCACCGGCGTCCAGCCGTTCGGCTTCTTCGCTACGGTCGAGGGCCTCGGCGGCGACGGGCTGGTTCCCGTTTCCACGCTCGGCACCGACTATTTCCGCTACGACGAAGCGAGCCAGACGCTCACCGGCGACGATACCGGCGTCGAGTTCGCGCCCGGCCAGCGGCTGAAGCTGAGGTTGGTCGAAGCCAATCCGGTGAGCGGCGGCCTCCGCTTCGAGCTGGAGGATGCCGTCCCCGGCGCAAGCAACCGCCGCACCATACGCCGGGACGGAAGGCGCAACGGCGAGGAAAAGCCGCGAAGAACCCAGGGACAGCGCGGAAGGCCCGGCAACATCCGCCACAACGGCCGGCGCAAATAACGTCCGCCTTCAAGTG
>DATMJS010000219.1:0-8657 GCA_035553755.1 Allosphingosinicella sp. | reverse complement strand
GACTGCTTCTTAGCGCAGGCATCACATTGATGCGAATGTCCGCTTTCGAGGGTGGAATTACTTGGTCGTGGCAACACTTTACCTGGAAGAGAGGTGAGGTGTGTGATGGCGAAGAGACGCCAATGGCCTGCTGCGGCAGTGCTTTCCGAAGGGTACTAATCTGTCGGTGCACTCGCAACAGCGCCTGGACGAGATCGCGAGACAGCTCAATCAGCGACCGCGCAAGACGCTCGGCTACAAAACGCCGGCAGAGCGTTTGGAAGCATGTGTTGCGATGATCGACTGAGTCGGCAACAGAAACCGGACGTTCCGAAAGCTTATCGTTGCAAAAAGCGGAGAGCGTGAATGTCCCCAATGGGTGAAAGGCACATTCGAGGCTCCCTGCTAACGCACGTCCTTTTCGCTCCTTGCCACCCGCCGTTCCCTGCTTGCCGCCGACGAATTCGCTGCTTTGGCCGGTAGGGAATTTGCCTTAGTAAGGCGCAGAAAACCGTGCCTTCACCCACTTCGTATAGGTGCTCGGGAGGCCATTTTTGCCAATTTCCCTGTAAATTCCCGCTTAACAAGGAATTCTCGGCGCGAGACCCGTTCGCTCAAGACTGCATGGCGCACCACTTCTCCCAGTTTTCGGATTTTGACGCGGGCTCTAGCGGAACGAGCGCGCTTCGTTGCCCGTTGTGCGGCCATCCAGTTCCCCGAGGAGAGCCGCCATGAAAGTTGCCGAATGCATGAGCCCCGACGTTGAGACCGTCACCCCCGAACAGCCTGTCCAGGAAGCGGCGCGCCTGATGCTGCGCGGCGATGCCGGCGCCATCCCCGTCTGCGACGGCGGCCAGTTGGCCGGCATGGTGACCGACCGCGACATCACGGTCCGAGCGGTGGCGGAAGGGCGCGGTCCCGACACGCCCGTGCGCGACGTCATGACCGACGAGATATTGTTCGTGTTCGAAGACCAGGACGTCGAGGATGCCGCGCTGATCATGAGCGACCGCCAGGTCCGCCGCCTGCCGGTGAAGAGCCGCGAAGACGAGCGGCTGGTCGGCATCGTCTCGCTTGGCGACATCAGCCGCTCCGATCAGGGCGAAGCCGCGTCGGTCGCGCTTGGCGGCGTCACCGACCCCGGCGGCGAGCATAATCAGTCCACCGAAGGCTGATCCAGAAACTCGCCACCGTAGCTGAGGCCCGACAGCGGCCGCAGCGTCAAGGTTCAGCGCCGTTCAAAGGATTAGCGGCGCAACGCGGCGGCGAGGAATGGCTGGAGCTTTGCTGGCAGGAGAGCGGCCTCGACGAGCCGCTGAAGGGGCGAACGGCCGCGGCTTCGGCATGGAGATGCTGGAGCGCAGCCTGCCCTATGATCTCGGCGCACAGACCGAGGTGGCATTCAGGCCGGAGGGGCTGCGCTTCACCCTGGCCATTGCCGCTGGGGGCCGACGTGCTCGCCGCCTGAATTTTTCTGCGAACGGCACCGCCGCTTCGACAAACGCACCCGTAGTTCAGAAATGCCGCTGGCCCAGGCCCTGCCGCTGGCTTATGCCTTTGTCTCTTAAAGGAATCTGGCTTGGGGGATGCAATGAGCAAGAATTACAAGGCATTGGCGCTGCTGGCGCTGGGCGCGGCGGTGAGCGCGGCGGCGCTGACTGCCGCTCCGGCCGGGGCGCAGAGCGCGCGCGCGGCTTCAGGATCAGTGACGGTGCCGCCGATCGACTACAAAGTCCGCAAGCTCGCCAACGGCCTCACCGTCTATGCGCTGCGCGACACGACCACGCCCAATGTCGCCGTATCGGTCTGGTACGAGGTGGGGGCCAAGCACGACCCCGCCGGCCGCTCTGGCTTCGCGCATCTGTTCGAGCACATCCTCAGCCGCAAGACCGTCAACATGCCCTACAACATGATCAACGGGCTGACCGAGGATGTGGGCGGCGTCCGCAACGCGTCTACGAGCTGGGACCGCACCAATTATTATGAGATCGTCCCCTCGCGCTATCTGGAGACGATGCTCTGGACCCATGCCGAGCGGATGGCGCGGCCGGTGGTTGATCCCGAGGTGTTCGAGAAAGAGCGCAACGTGGTGAAGGAAGAGCTGCGCCAGCGCGTGCTCGCGCCTCCCTACGGTCGGCTCTTCTCCTTCGTCATCACCGAGAACGCCTTCGACCGGATGCCGCACCGGCGCCCGACGATCGGCAGCATCGCCGATCTCGAATCGGCGACGCTGGAGGATGCGCGCGCCTTTCACGAGGCTTATTACGGCCCGGACACGGCGACTTTGATCGTGTCGGGCAATTTCGACGAGGCTCAGCTCAATGCCTGGGTCGACCGCTATTTCGGCGCCATCCCCGCGCGGTCCAGCAAGCTCCCCCTCACGATCTCGGAGAAGGATGCGCCCCGCACCCAGCCGCGGCAGGTCACCGCCTATGTGCCCAACGTGCCGCTGCCCGTCGCCGCCACCGTGTGGCAGACGCCCGCCGCCAGCCACTCCGACATACCGGCCCTCCAGGTGATGAACGCGATCCTCGCCCGCGGTGAAAGCTCGCGCCTCCACAAGAGCCTCGTCTATGACAAGAGGCTCGCGACGAGCGTGTCAGGAAACCTCATAGAAACCGAAGAAGCCGGATTCTACGTCCCGATCGTCATGCTGGCGGGCGGCAAGACCGTGGCTGAGGCGGAAGCGGCGCTGGCAGTCGAGCTCGACCGTATCCGCTCCGCTCCCGTCGAGGCGGCCGAGCTTACCGAGGCCAAGAACGAGCTGGTCGCCGACGCGCTCCGCGACCGCGAGACCTTCAGCGGCCGCGCCTTTGCGCTGGGCGAGGCTCTGGTCCGCACCGGCGATCCCCGCCATCTCGACAAGCAGCTTGCCGCCATCCAGAAGGTGAGCGCGGCGGACGTGCAGCGGGTCGCGCGCAAATATCTGGCGACCAATTCGCGCGTCGACATACGTTATGTGAACGAAAGCACCCGCCCCCCCGGCGAGACCGGCGACAGCTGGTCCAACCCGGTGCCGCTGCCAACCTTCAAGAGCGTGCCCGCAGCGAAGCGTCCCGCCCTCGCACTGGCGCCCGAAGGACAGCGCCAGCAGCCTCCGGCACCCGGAGCCGATGTTCCGGTGACTCCGCCGGTCATTGCCGAGAGCACGCTTCCCACTGGCCTCAGGCTCGTCACGGCCCGGACCGGAAACGTGCCGCTCGCGACCATGACGATGGTGCTGAAGGGCGGTTCTTCGACCGATCCTGCAGGAAAGGCGGGCCTCGCCAGCATGGCGGCGGAACTCGCCACCCAAGGCACCCGGACCCGCACTGCCCAGCAGATCGCGGCGGAGATTGAGGCGCTCGGCGCCTCGCTGAGCAGCAGCGCCAGCGCCGACGGGCTGATTGTCTCGGTATCGGCTCCGGCCGCCAATCTCGAAGCGGCGGGCGCGATCCTTGCCGACATCGCTCAGAACGCGACCTTTCCCGAGGAGGAGCTGGAACGGCAGCGCAAACGCGCGATTGACTCGCTGTCGGTCGCGATGAAGGACCCGGGCTCACTCGCCTCGATGGTGGCGCAGCCGCTACTGTACGGCAGCGCCCCTTACGGCTCGCTGTCGAGCGGCACACCCAGGTCGCTTGCAGGGCTGACCCGCGCCGACCTTACCGCCCAATACCGGCAATGGTGGCACCCGGCGAACGCGACGGTGGTCGTCGCCGGCGGCGTGGATCCGCAGGCCGGCGCCGCGATGGCGGGAAGACTGTTCGGCAGCTGGCGGGGCGAGGGACCCGCCCCCAACCTTCCCACCGCACGCGCGGGCGAGCCGCAAAAGCCCCGCACGCTCGTGATCGACATGCCGCAGGCGGGGCAGGCGGCGGTGGTCGCGGCGGTGCGAGCGATCGACCGCGCCGATCCCGATTATTACAATCTCACGGTCGCCAATGCGGTGCTGGGCGTCGGCTCCAAAGGACGGCTGTTCGAGGAGGTGCGCACCAAGCGCGCGCTTTCCTACGGCGCCGGCAGCGGCATGCCGGCGCGAGCCGACGACGCGCTGCTCACCGCCTCCGCGCAGACCAAGAACGAAACTGCCGCGGAAGTAGCCAAGATCTTCCTCGACGAGTTCGACCGGCTGGGCAAGGAAACCTTGTCCGCGAGCGAGGTTGCGACCCGCAAGGCCTTCCTCACGGGCAATTACAACCGGCAGGCGGAGACGAGCTCCGGCTTCGCCGCGATCCTCGCAGTTCTCCTTCAGCAGGGCCTGCCGCCGCAGGAAGCGGCACGTTACGCGCAGCAGATCGATGCCGTGACGCCGGACGCGGCTTCGAGGGTGGCGGGCCGCGTGGCTGCGTCCGACCGGGCGAGCATCGTCATCGTCGGCGATTCGTCCAAGTTCATCGACAAGCTCCGCGCAATCCGGCCGGACGTGGAGGTGATCAAGGCCGACGAGCTCGACCTCGACTCGCCGAGCCTCAGGAAGACGGGCTGACACGCGTTCAGGCGGCGGTCATGGGCTCCTCGCTCTATGATCGCCGCCACTTCCAATCTAAGAACGCGCGCCATGCGAACCCTGATCCTTGCCCTTCTGCCGCTGGCGCTGACCGGCTGCATCGCCAAGACCGCCGTCGACGTCGCGACCCTGCCGGTAAGGGCTGCTTCCAAGACTGTCGACGTCCTCACCACCAGCCAGTCGGAGGCGGACGAGAAAAGGGGCCGGGCGCTTCGCAAGAAGGAAGAGTGCCTGGGCAAGGAAGCGCGACGAGCGGCCCGCGAGAAACGCGAGCCTGATTCCGCGCGCTGCGAAAAGTAGCCTTCCCTCCAACCAGTTTGCGGCACGGCTCGCCGCTCCCGCATTTCTCGCTATAGACCTGAAAGTCACGGAAATCGGCGGCTTCTGGCGTCCTGAAGGAATGCATTGCCGCCCGATGAACGGCGGGTTCAGGCACATAACAGGGCCGTTCCTCCAAGGTCCGGTGCAAGTTCGAAAAAGCACCCGACGAGGGAGTTCGTGATGAAGAAGACCATTGCCGCCGTTCTGCTCGCCACAACGATCGCCACGCCGGCGCTCGCCAAGGAGAAGGGCGGTCAAGGCGGCGGCCGCGGCGGCGGTCAGGAGGCGCGGGCGGAGCGCCAGCAGCATCAGGCCGAGCGGCAGCAGGTCCGCGTCGAGCAGCGGGCGGTGCGTGATGTCGTCCGCCAGGAGCAGCGCGCCGTACGCGAGGTCGCGCGCCAGGAGCAGCGCGCCGTACGCGCGGTCGCGCGCCAGCAGCAGCGCGCGGCGCGGCCCGAATGGGGCCTCCAGCGGCAGCAGCGGGCGATGCAGCTTCAACGGCAGCCGGCGCAATGGGCGCGGGTGGAGCAGCGCCATGCCGCCACCGTCTCGCGCAAGGCGCAGAAGGAACAGCTGAAAGCGGCGCGGGCTGCGCAGCGCTCCGCCTCGCGCGCGGCGCAGCGGCAGCAGACCGATCGCTTCCGTTCCGACCGCGGCGAGCAGCGGCGCCTTGCGCTTGCCTCCGAGCACGGTGTCAGGCAGCAGCGCAAGCTTGTCCGCCAGGAGCAGAAACAGCAGCTCAAGTTCGTGCGCGAGGAGCAGAAGCAGCAGCGCAAGCTCCTCCAGCAGGCGGCGAAGCAGCAGCGCGCCATCAATCGCGGCCAGGAACGCCAGCAGCAGGCATTCTATCGTGCCGCCGAGCGCCAGGTCTATGCCCGGCAAATCCAGCAGGCGCGGCTCGCGCAGCTGGCGCGCGCCCAGCAGAGCTACGGCCCGGAGTACACGTACGTCCCCGCCTACAGCTATGCGCCGGCCTATAGCCCGGTGGCGCCGCAGCCGGTCTATCAGACCTATCCGGCGCAGCCGGCTTATAATGGCGGCTACAGCCCCTACAGCCCCTATGCCGGCTATGCGGCTCCGATCTCTTATTATCCGGCCTCCGGCTTCGGCTCCTATCCGGGCTACGGCTCCAGTTATCAGCCCGCGTACGGCGCCAGCTATTATCCCACGACGGGCATGGGCGGCCTGCTCGGCGGCGGCGGACTCGGCGGCATGCTTACCGCGGTCCTCCCCTTGCTGTTGGAGCTCACCGGCCTTGGCGATAGCCTCGGCCTCGGCGGCCTAGGCATGGATGCCGGCTATGCCGATCCGAACATCGCCTACGGCTATGACGACGGCTACGGCTATGATCAAGGCTATCCGATGGGCGCCGGCGCCTATGATTACGGTGCCCTTGGCGGCCTGGGCGGCGGCCTGCTGGGCGGCGGCGGAATGGAGGACATGATCGGCCTCGTCCTCGCCAGCGGAGTCCTTGGCGACTCGCTCGGCGGCTTGGGCGGCTTCGGCGGGTCAGCGCTTTCGCCGGGCTATGCGGCCATGGATCCCATGGGCGGCTATGGTGCCGACCCGCAGGCGCTGCTCGCCGAATCGGTGCTTTCGGGCCTGCTCGGCTAAAAAGCCTGTCCAGCTGAGAGAATGGGGCCGCCGCGTGCGGCCCCTTTTACAGCGCGATGGAAACGGTCTTGCGCTCGAGATAGGCGTCGATGCCGACGCTGCCATTCTCGCGGCCGAAGCCAGATTGCTTGTAGCCGCCGAAGGGGAGCGCCACGTCGGCGCCCGAAGGCACGTTGCCCCACACCATCCCGGCTTTGATCTTGGCCGCGAGCCTGTGCATCGCCGAGACGTCGCGAGTCCAGACGCTGGCGGCGAGGCCGTAAGGCGTGTCGTTGGCCGCCTTCGCAACCGCGTCCAGGTCGTCATAGCGCTGCGCGGTCAGCACCGGTCCGAAAATCTCCTCGCGCACCACGCTCATTTCGGGCTTCACGTCGACCAGGATGGTGGGGTTGACGAAATAACCCTCGCCGCCGGGCGCGTCGCCGCCGGCGAGCACCGAAGCGCCTTCCTTGCGGCCCTTTTCAATATAGCCGAGCACGCGCTCATGCTGCTCGGTCGAGACCAGCGGACCCATCATCGTGTCGGGAGCGAGGCTGGGACCGACCTTCCATTTGCCGGCATTGGCGGCGACCGCCTCTAAGAGCTTGTCGAAAATGTCCCTGTGCGCGAACAGCCGCGAGCCGGCGATGCAGACCTGGCCCGCATTGGCGAAGATCGAACGGGCGGCGCCGGCGGCGGTCTTTTCGATGTCCACGTCCGGAAGCACGATCACCGGCGACTTTCCGCCGAGCTCCAGCGTCACGCGCTTCAGCGTGTCGGTCGCGGCGCGGTTGATGATCTTGCCGACCTCGGTCGATCCGGTGAACGCGATCTTGTCGACGTCCGGATGGCGGACCAGCCGGTCGCCCGCCGTCTCGCCTATGCCGGTGACGATGTTCACGACGCCGGCGGGGAAGCCCGCTTCCGCGACCAGATCGGCGAGGCGGAGCGCCGTCACCGAAGTCTGCTCGGCAGGCTTGAGGATCAAAGTGCAGCCGGCGGCCAGCGCGGGCGCGATCTTCTGCACCGCCATCATCAGCGGGAAATTCCAGGGCACGATCTGTCCGGCGACCCCGATGGGTTCGCGGCGGACATAGGAGTGGAAGCTGCCCGACGGGAACATTGCCGGCTCGACCGTCTCGCCGGCAAGCTTGGTCGCCCATCCGGCCATGTAGCGCAAGGTCGCGACGCAGCGGGGAAGGTCGTAGCCGGCGGAAGCGCTTTTCGGCTTGCCGTTGTCGATCGATTCGAGTTCGGCAAGGTCGTCGAGGTCGCGCTCGATGAGGTCGGCGAGCTTCTCGATCAGCCGCTGGCGCGCATAAGGCGCAAGGCCCGACCAGCGGCCGTCGTCGAACGCCGAGCGCGCGGCGGCGACGGCGCGGTCGACATCCTCTGCCGATGCATCGACGACCGAGGAGATTTGCCGCCCCGTCGACGGATCGTAGACCGGTACGAGCTTGTCCTGGGTGGACTTCACCCATTCGCCGCCGATGAACAAAGCCGGCTCGCGATTCAGGATATGCCGAGCTCTTTCCGAATAGTCCGGCTGGGCGGCGATCTTGCCGATCTCGTTCATGGATGGTCCTTCAAATGTCTGTCCACACGTCTATAACGGCCGAAGCGCTGTCAGGCGAGGATGGAGCGGGCGGATTTCACCTGCTGCTCGGGATCCGCTCGCGGCGGCGTGACGATGCCCTTCTGGACGGCGGGCCGCGCTGCGATCGCCTCCGTCCAGCGCTTCAGATTGTCGAGACCCGAAATATCGATGCCCGGCCATTCATAGGTGTGGACCCAGGCCCAGTTGGCTATGTCGGCGATGGAGTATTCGCCGGCTAGATATTCGCGGTCCGCGAGATGGCGATCCAGCACTTCGAACAGGCGGCGGCTTTCGCGCTTGTAACGGTCGATGGCGGCGGGAATCTTCTCGGGGAAGTAGCGGGCGAAGACGTTCGCCTGGCCCATCATCGGGCCAACGCCTCCCATCTGGAACATGAGCCATTGGATGACCCGGCTGCGGCCCTTCACGTCCGCGGGGAGAAGGCGGCCGGCCTTCTCGGCAAGGTAGATCATGATCGCACCGCTTTCGAACACCGCGAAATCGTCGTTATCGCGGTCGACGATCGCCGGGATGCGGCCGTTGGGATTGATCGCGGTGAACCAGGGCTCCTTCTGGGCGCCCGACGCCAGATCGATCGAATGGATGCTATAGGGAAGGCCTAGCTCCTCGAGAGTGATCGAGGCTTTCCAGCCATTGGGCGTCGCGGCGGTATAAAGA
>DATMJS010000218.1:0-3258 GCA_035553755.1 Allosphingosinicella sp. | reverse complement strand
GTCTTGGCGAGCACCATGTGGATGATGTTCTCCGAAAGGTCGTGCTCGCCCGACGAAATGAATATCTTGGTGCCGGTGATGCGGTAGCTGCCGTCCGCCTGCGGCTCGGCCTTGGTCCTGATGAGGCCGAGATCGGTGCCGCAATGCGGCTCAGTGAGGTTCATGGTACCGGTCCAGCGGCCGGAGACCATGTTTGGTATATAAGTGCGCTTCTGCTCGTCGCTGCCCTTGACGAGCAGAGCCGCGATCGCTCCCTGCGTCAGGCCGTTATACATTTCAAAGCTGTGGTTGGCCGAGCAGAGATATTCGGTCATGGCGGTCGAGACCACATGCGGAAGCCCCTGCCCCCCATATTCCTCCGGCGCGGAAAGCGTGGTCCAGCCATTGGCGACGAACTGGTCCCATGCTTCCTTGAAGCCCGGCGGGGTTGTGACCGAGCCGTCGTCATGGCGAACGCAACCATGCTCGTCGCCTACGCGGTTGAGGGGCTGGAGCACTTCTTCGCAGAAGCGCGCCGCTTCGGTCAGCACCGCCTCGACCATATCGGGAGTGGCGTTCTCGAAGCCCGGCAGATTCGAATAGCGCTCGAGACCCAGCAGGTGGTCGATTATGTAGCGGGTGTCTCGGACGGGGGCGCTGTAGGTCGGCATCGGGGCTCCTGAAGGCGTTAGTCAAGCTTGGCGGTGGGATCTCCGACCATCGAGATGAAGCGCTGCAGCTCATCGATGGTGGCGTCGATATCGAGCCGCTGCTTCTTCAGAAGGTCGATCCGCTCCTGGCATTTAGCGATCGTCACGCGGCGCTGGGACTCGCGGTTGTCGCCAAGGTCGTAGAGATCGATCATCTCGCGGATGTCGGCGAGGCTGAAACCGACGCGCTTGCCGCGGAGGATCCACGCGAGCCGGGCACGGTCACGCCAGCTATAGATCCGGGCTAGCCCGGCGCGTTTCGGCGCGATCAGCCCCTCATCCTCGTAGAAGCGCAAGGCACGGGCGGTGACGCCGAATTCGTCGCACAATTCGGTGATCGTGTAGGTCTGGGTGCTGTGGTCCGAATGCTGAAAGTCGGAATGAAGCGCGGACTGTGGCATGTCCGTACGGTTACTTTACGTGAACGTAAGGGTCAATGGCCGCTAGTGCCCGCCGCAGAGGGGCTCCCCGACGAGGTCGGTGGCCTTCATCGCGTCTTCGGCGGTGACCCCCTTCCTGGTGAAGCTAGCGCCGGTCATCCGAGCCTGGGCGCCGCAATAATAAGCGCAGCCTTGGGGCAAGGTGGCGGGGAGCGTGACCTTGCCTCCCTCGATGCTGGCCTCGATCGCGCAGCTTTCATCGCCGGTCATGGTGAGGGTGAGGCGATTGCCGTCGCGAACGGCCTGCCCCGCCCCCGAGCAACTATGCATGTTGGCGCCCCAAACGACGAGGCCGAAGCTCGCATTGCCGGTACCCTCGTCGATGATGCAGAGCTGGTTCGGGCGGACCGAGCCGCCTTCGTAGAGACCGGTAAGGCCGGCGGTGGCGACGGCGGAGCCGACCGCATCGTCGGCGGCATTGTTCGCCTGATCCGCCCCCGCGCCGCAGCCGGCAACCAGCACCAGCGCCATCAGAACCTGTCTCATTCCGTCTCCCTCGGTCGCTTCAACCTTGGCAGCCATAGAAGGTTCAGACAAGCGCGGCTAAAGCACCGCTCGCGGGATAATCCACATTAATTTATGACCATAGGGAGACAAGGCCGCGGCACCTCCCTATATTCCTTTCGGGCAATCGGACAGGGCAACGGGCAGGCCATGCTGAGCACTAATCCTTTCGACGACGACAAATTGCGCGAGGAATGCGGCGTTTTCGGCATCTGGGGCGCCGACACCTCCGCGGCCGTCGTCGCGCTCGGGCTCCACGCACTCCAGCATCGGGGCCAGGAAGCCGCCGGCATCACCAGTTGGGACGGCCACAGCTTCCACTCGCATCGCGCGCAAGGCCATGTGGCCGGCAATTTCGATCGCGACGACATCATCCGCAGCCTCGCCGGCCGCGCAGCCATCGGCCACGTCCGCTATTCGACCACCGGCGAGACCGCGCTCCGCAACGTCCAGCCCTTGTTCGCCGAGCTTGCCAGCGGCGGCTTCGCCGTGGCGCATAACGGCAATATCTCGAACGCGATGAAGCTTCGGCGCGAGCTCAACCGCCGCGGCTCGATCTTCCAATCGACCTCCGATACCGAAGTCATCATTCATCTCGTCGCGACCTCCAGCTACCGAACCTTGCTCGACCGCTTCATCGATGCGCTGAAGCAGGTTGAGGGGGCGTACTCGCTGGTCTGCCTGACGAGCGAGGGCATGCTCGCCTGTCGCGACCCGCTCGGCATCCGTCCGCTGGTAATGGGGCGGCTCGGCGACGCCTATATCTTCGCCTCCGAAACGGTGGCGCTCGACGTGGTCGGCGCGACCTATATACGCTCTGTCGAGCCAGGCGAGCTGATCGTCGTTTCCGCCCAGGGCATACGCTCGCACCGGCCGTTCGCACCGGTGCGTCCCCGCCCCTGCATCTTCGAGCATATCTATTTCTCGCGGCCGGACAGCATCCTCGATGGCGCCTCGGTCTACGACGTCAGGAAGCGCATCGGCGCCGAGCTGGCGAGCGAAAATCCCGTCGAGGCCGACTATGTCGTGCCGGTGCCGGACAGCGGCGTGCCCGCCGCCATCGGCTATGCCCAGCAATCGGGCATTCCGTTCGAGCTCGGCATCATCCGCTCCCATTATGTGGGGCGGACCTTCATCCAGCCGAGCGACTCGGTGCGGCACCTCGGCGTCAAGTTGAAGCACAATGCCAACAGCGCGCTGATCGAGGGCAAGAAGCTGGTGCTCGTCGACGATTCGATCGTCCGCGGCACGACCAGCCTGAAGATCGTGCAGATGCTGCGCGACGCGGGCGCGCGGGAAGTCCATATGCGGATCGCGAGCCCGCCGACGCGGCACAGCTGCTTCTACGGCGTCGACACGCCCGAGCGCGCGAAGCTGCTCGCGGCGCAGATGAACGTCGCTGAGATGGCCGATTATATCAACGCCGACAGCCTCGCCTTCATCTCCATCGACGGGCTTTACCGCGCGGTGGGCGAGGATGTGCGTGACGAGGCAGAACCGCAATATTGCGACGCCTGCTTCACCGGCCACTACCCCACCCGCCTCACCGATCACGAGGAAAACGAGCCGGCGGACCAGCTGGCGCTACTTGCCGAACGCTACGCCTGAGCTTGACAAGCAGCAGC
>DATMJS010000217.1:0-11708 GCA_035553755.1 Allosphingosinicella sp. | reverse complement strand
CAGCATCACCTGGTCGGCGGGAAATTGTTCGAGCAGCATCCTCACCTGCTCGGGCGGCGAGGGCTCCAGCGACTGCGTCTTGATTCCGGCCCGGCCGGCGAGGAAGCGGACATAGCCAGATTCGCCGAGCTGCCGGATCGTCTCCCCGGCATCGTCCTTGACGCCCCTGTCGGGGCCTTCGAAGAAGGCGAGGGTGGGGCTCGCCTCCCGGAAAGCGGCCTCGATGCGGACAAACTGGGCGTGAGCGGGATCGCGGCGGTGCTCGGCGCCGATCAGCGTCAGCCCCTTGCTCCTGAAGTCCCACTGCTGCCCCGGCGCCTCTTTCCAACCAGCATAATCGAGGACATCGCAGCTCCGCGCGGGAGCCTCAGCCGCCAATGCAAGCGACAGCGCCAAAGCCGATCCGATCAATTCCCGCCTCCCCTTCAACAGAGCGACGTCCGCCCTAGCGTATTATATGGGTAATACACAAGGCTTTTCACGTCACCTTGCCGCGAATGGCGAAGCGGGGGTCGCGCCAGCTTTCCGTCGCGAGGATGGCGGCGAGACGGTCGACGGCCTGCCAGACATCCTCGTAGCGCAGGTAGAGCGGGGTGAGGCCGAAGCGGATCACGTCGGGGGCGCGGAAGTCGCCGATGACGCCGTCGGCGATCAGCGCCTGGCAGATTTCGAAGGCGTGGGGGTGGCGGTAGGAGATGTGACTGCCTCGGCGGGCAGGGTGGCGCGGGCTGATGCATTCGAGCCCAAGCCCAGCGCAGCGTTCTCCGACCAAATCGGCGAAGAGGTCGAACAGGGCAACCGACTTGGTCCAGACCGCGTCCATGTCCGCGCCGGCGAAGCTTTCGACGCCCGCTTCGAGCGCGGCGAGGCTGAGGATCGGCGGCGTTCCGGCGAGAAAGCGCATGATTCCGGGAGCGGGCACATAATCGTCGGTGAAGGCGAAAGGCGCGGCATGGCCCATCCAGCCGCGGATCGGCGAAACGAGCCGCTCCTGCAGATGCTCGGCGACATAGAGGAAGGCGGGAGCGCCGGGGCCGCCGTTCAGATATTTATAGCCGCAGCCGACGGCGAGCTCGGCACCGTCGCGGTTGAGGTGAAGCGGCACCGCGCCAGCGCTGTGGCTGAGGTCCCAGAGGGTGATTGCGCCAGCCGCTTTGGCGCGGGCGGTGACCTCGGCCATGTCGAAGCGGAAGCCGGCCTTGAAGTGGACGTGCGTGAGGAGAAGGAGGTTGGTCTCCGCCCCGAGCGCCGCGTCGAGGGCTTCGCGAGGCTCGATGCGGAGGCGCATGCCGGGCACCAGCTCCACAGCGCCGCTGGCGATGTGGAGGTCGGTGTGGAAATTGCCGGCTTCGGTGAGCAGTTCGTGCCGGTCGGGCGACAAAGGGGCGGCGGCGAGGATCAGCTTGAACAGGTTCACCGAAACCGAATCTGCGACGATGACCTCGTGCGGCTTCGCGCCGATCAGCGCCGCGATCCTGGCGCCGATGCGCTGCGGCGCGTCGATCCAGCCATGCTCGTTCCAGCTGCGGATGAGCGAATGGCCCCATTCGTGGCGCACCGTCCCACCGGTGCGGGCGATGGCCTGCTTGGGCAGCACTCCCAGCGAGTTGCCGTCGAGGTAGATAGTTTCGTCGGGCAGAACGAAGCGGTCGCGGAAGGAGGCGAGGGGGTCGGCCTCGTCCATCGCCCGGACTTCATCGAGAGTTGCGGTCACCAGCCGAGCGCCCGCTCTATCTCCTCGACCGCCGCGGCCCAGGCCGCCGTCTCGGGAGCAATCAGCTCGACATGGCCGGCCCTGTCGATCATGCGCACCTTAACGGGATCGCCCGCCGCCCCCACGGATGCGGCATAGCTTTCCGCAAAAGCGGTGGGGATGATGCGGTCCTGGATGCCGTTCACCAGTATCTGCTCGACTCCCAGCGGAGCGAGGCGCGGCACCGAGGTGTCGGCGAAAACGTCGGGTCGGCCCGTGCCGGTGAGGCGGGCGACGACTTCGGTGCCGCAGCCGCTCCCGGGCGGGCGAGCGGCGAGTTCGAGGTCCGGAAGGCCGCCAAGGCTGACCACCGTGGGGATCGGGAGCGGATTTGGGGTCCGAAGCGGGCTCCCCGCCGGAAGCTTCGGCCGGCCGGCAAGCCAGAGGGCGAGGTGCCCGCCCGCCGAATGGCCGACCGCGACGAGGCGCGAAAGATCGAGCTGGAATCGCGGCGCATGCCGGCGAAGCGCGCCGGCGGCGGCGGCGGCGTCGAGGAAGGTGCCGGGATAGCCCCCGCCCTGCCGGTCTACGCCGCGATAATCGATGTTCCATACGGCGATGCCGCGCTTCCTGAGATCGTCAGCGATCCAGTTCATGATGCGGCGGTCGGCAATCTCGGTCTGCCAGCAGCCGCCATGGACCATCAGCACCGTCGGGTGCGGACCTTTGCCGTGCGGCAGCCAGAGGTCGACCACCTGCATCTGCGCCTCGCCGTAACGGATTTCCTGGTCCGGCTGCGGGCGCGGGCGCTCGAGCAGGTCCGGCCAGACCATCAGCCCGTCGGGCCGCTCGGCGGGGGCGGGGGGTGCGGTCGGGCTCACGGCACAAGCGGCTAGCGCGAGTGCGAGGGGAAGGGCAAGGATGCGGCGCAAGATAGTGTCTCCGGTTGCGGCCCCGATAGACCGCCGCATCGGCCGCCGCAATCGATCGTGCGCGCGTCAATCCGGAAGGTTTTGCTACAGCTCCTTAGCTGTGGATATGTTCCGATCCGCGCTCGCGCGGGCGGATATCGGCTGCTATCCCGGCCTCATGTCTCAAGCCGATGAATTCGACCAGATCGTGGACGCGCCGTTCGACGACGCGCTTTCGCAGCGTTACCTCGTTTATGCGCTCTCGACGATCACCGCCCGCTCGCTCCCGGACGTTCGCGACGGGCTGAAGCCGGTTCACCGCCGCCTGTTGTGGGCGATGCGGCTGCTGAGGCTCGATCCCGCTTCGGGTTACAAGAAATGCGCGCGCGTGGTCGGCGACACGATCGGCAAATATCATCCGCATGGCGACCAGTCGGTCTATGACGCCATGGTCCGCCTCGCGCAGACCTTCTCGCTGCGCTACCCTTTGGTCGACGGGCAGGGCAATTTCGGCAATGTCGACGGCGATAATGCCGCGGCCTACCGCTATACCGAGGCGCGGCTGACCGCGACCGCGGTCGAGCTGATGGCCGGGCTCGACGAAGGCACGGTCGATTACCGGCCCACTTATAATGGCGAGGAGGAAGAGCCCGAGGTCTTTCCGGGCCTGTTTCCCAACCTGCTCGCCAATGGCGCGAGCGGCATCGCGGTCGGCATGGCGACCTCGATCCCGCCCCACAACGCCGCCGAGATCATCGACGCTGCGAGCCACCTGATCGACAATCCCAGGGCCGAGCCTTCCGCGCTGATGGACTTCGTTTCCGGCCCCGACTTCCCGACCGGCGGCGTGATCGTCGACAGCGCCGACGCGATCGCCGGCGCCTATGCGACCGGCCGCGGCGGTTTCCGCGTTCGGGCGCGGTGGGAGATCGAGAAGGGCGGTCAGGGGAGCTGGACCGCAGTCGTCACCGAAATCCCGTTCCAGGTTCAGAAGTCCAAACTGATCGAGCAGATCGCCGCGCTCATCGCCGAGAAGAAGCTGCCGATCCTCACCGACGTGCGCGACGAATCCGACGAGCGGATCAGGATCGTGCTGGAGCCGAGGAGCCGAACCGTCGAGCCGCAGGTGCTGATGGACAGCCTGTTCCGGCTCACCGACCTCGAAGTGCGCATCCCGCTCAACCTTAACGTGCTCGACGCCAGCCGAACGCCGCGGGTGATGAGCCTGCACGAGGTGCTGAGCGAGTGGCTGGCGCACCAGATCATCGTGCTGGTGCGGCGCGCGGAGCATAGGGTGGCGAAGATCGTCGACCGGGTCGAACTGCTCGAAGGCTATCTGATCGCTTACCTCAACCTCGACCGGGTGATCGAGATCATCCGCAGCGAGGATGAGCCCAAGCCGGTGATGATCGCCGAATTCGGACTTACCGACCGCCAGGCCGAAGCGATCCTCAACATGCGCCTCCGTTCGCTGCGCAAGCTGGAGGAGATGCAGATACGCGGCGAGCGCGATGCGCTGGAGAAGGAGCGGGACGAGCTTCAGAAGCTGATCGAATCCCCCGCGCGCCAGCGGACCCGGCTCAAGAAGGACCTTGCGGCTCTGCGCGAGCGCTACGGCCCCGACACGGCGCTCGGCGCCCGCCGCACCCTGATCGAGGAAGCGGGGCCCGCGCGCGAAATTCCGCTCGAGGCGATGATCGAGCGCGAGCCGATCACAATCATCATGTCGCAGCGCGGCTGGATCCGGGCGATGAAGGGCCATGTCGATCTCGCCAACCCCGAGGCGATGAAGTTCAAGGAAGGCGACGGCCCCAAATTCTTCTTCCACGCTCAGACCACCGACAAGATCCTGCTCGCGGCGGAGAATGGGCGTTTCTACACGCTCGCCGCCGACAAGCTGCCGGGCGGCCGCGGGTTCGGGGAGCCCGTGAGGCTGATGATCGACATCGAGGGAGAAGGGGGAATCGTCGCGCTGATGCCGGCGGTGTCCGGCGCGAAGCTGCTGCTCGCTTCCTCGGACGGGCGCGGCTTCATCGCGTCGGCTGCGGGCGCGGTCGCCGAGACGCGCAAGGGCAAGCAGATCGTCAACCTGCGCGAAGGCGCGAAGCTCAAGGTCGTTCGGCAGATCGCGAACAACCATGATTTCGTCGCAGTGATGGGGGACAACCGGAAGATGGTCGTATTTCCGATTTCCGAGCTTCCGGAGATGGGGCGCGGCCAGGGAGTGACGCTGCAGCGCTACCGCGACGGGGGTCTTTCCGACGCCAAAACCTTCGCCTTTGCGGAAGGGTTGAGCTGGGGAATGGGCGGCGGCAGCGGCCGGGTGCGGACCGAAAGCGACCTTTCCGCGTGGCGCACGGCGCGCGGAGCGGCTGGCCGGATGCCGCCGGTCGGCTTTCCGCGCGACAACCGCTTTTAGCGCTTTCAACAACCCTTAACGGGTTGCGGTTATGGCGCCTGCATGCACGTCGCATCGCCGCGCAAGCGCAAGGAAGCGCCGGACCCCGTTCTCGCCTGCTCTCCGCAGGCGAAGGCGGCGCGCTTCTATTCGGTCTCCGAGGGCGCGATGGACCATGCGCGCCAGGATTATATCGACGCGCTGCCGGTCGCGGCGGCGGTGCTGTGCCAGGACGAAAGCGGCCGCGCCTATATCGACATAGCCAATGAGATTTTCCGCGGCACCGCCTCATGGGATCCGGCGAGCGGCAGCAAATGGACCGACGAGGTGGATTTCTTCGCCGCCACCGGCATCGGCGCGGCGCTCGAGGATTTCCTCAATCGCGGCGAGAAGGCCTGCCAGTTCGAGGCGCAGGACGCGCGCACCGTCAGCGGACGCCATTATGTCGTCCGTTTCTCCCGGCTGAGGCCGACGCCCTACGCGCCGCAGCGCTGCCTCATCGCGTTGATCGACAAGACCGTGCAGGTGGAGACGGAGAAGAACCTCCGCGCCGAGATGCTGCGCGACAGTCTGTCCGGGCTGCCAAACCGGCTCGCTTTCAACGAGCGAGTCGCTTCGGTGCTCGGCGACCCGCTCTACCGGGAAGGCAGCCATGCCGTCCTCGTGATCGACATGACCCGCTTCAGCCGAGTCAACGAATGCGTGGGCGCGCTCGCCGGAGACGAATTGCTCATCACTTTCGCGCGCCGGCTTTGCTCGGCGCTGCGGCCCGGCGACGTGCTTGCCCGCACCGGCGGCGACGAATTCGGAATCCTGCTTCGCCTGGATAAAGGCATCGAGGATGCGCTCCGCTTCGCGGATCGGGTGAAGGCGGTGCTTTCCACCCCTTTCCGACTGTCGGACATGGAAATCCGGGTCGATTGCTCGATCGGCTGCGCGCTGCTCGGCGGCCGTTTCGAAGTGCCGGAGGAAGTGCTCCGCAACGCGCAGTTCGCGTTGAAACGCGCCAAGGCTTCGGGGCGCACCCAGCTTTACGAGCCCGACCAGGCGCAGGCCGCCCGGCGCCGCTTCAGCATAGAGACCGAGCTCCGGCGCGCGATCGAGGCGGACCGGCTGGTTCTCGCCTTTCAGCCGCTGATCGATCTGTCCACCGGCGCCGTTTCCGGTTTCGAGGCGCTGGCGCGCTGGGACCATGAGACGGAAGGGCAGGTCTCGCCCACCGAATTCGTCGCCGTCGCGGAGGAATCGGGCCTCATCCTGCCGCTCGGGCGCTGGGCGCTCGAGGCCGCGCTCCAGAGCCTCAGCGACTGGGACGCGAAGGCCGGCAGGAAGCTGCCGCTCTACATGGGGGTCAATCTTTCGGCCCTGCAGATCCAGCGCGACGACGTGCCCGACATGGTCTCCTCCGGGCTCCGCCGTCATGGGATCGACGGCGGCCGGCTGATGCTGGAGGTGACCGAAAGCGCGATCATCCACGATCCCGAACGGGCCGCCGAAGTGCTCGAAGCGATGCAGAAGCTCGGCGTCAGGATTGCGATGGACGATTTCGGCACGGGCTATACATCGCTGGCCTATCTTCAGCGCATGCCGATCGACGTCCTCAAGATCGACAGCTCGTTCGTGACCGGCATGCTCGACGATCCGGATTCGGCGGCGATTGTCCGCGCTATTTTGTCGCTTGCGGGAGCGCTGGGCCTCACCACCACGGCCGAAGGCGTCGAATGCGAGGCGCTTGCCAAGGTGCTGACCGGGCTCGGCTGCACCACCGGGCAGGGCTTCCATTTCTCGGAACCGCTCACCGCCGACGCGGCGCTCGACTACTGGTTGTCGCGCAGCGCCTGATCGACATGGCGGCGGGCTAGCAGCCGCTGCTCTTCGAGGTCATCCGCAAAGCCTTTTTCCGCCCATTCCTGTTCGACCGCCTGAAGCGTCCTTGCAACCGCGGGACCGGCTGCAAGGCCCATTTCGATGAGGTCGCCGCCGCCGATATGGAGGCGCGGGCGCTCCCAATCGGCCAATCCAGCGACCTTGTCCTCGCCGCCGCTGAGGAGCAGCCGGTCGACCGCTTCGTCGCGGCCGATGCGGTAGGCGAGGATTTGCGGATCAGCGGGATCGGCTTCGCTTCGGGAGGCGGCCGAGACCAACCGCTTCAGCGCCTTGTTTGACAGGCGCAGCCGTGCGGCGACGGAGGCGGCGGTGTCGGGATCGGCCGGCAGCAGGGCGGCGAGGCGCCGCAAGCCATCGGGTCCGACCGCGGCCGCCGCTTCCTTGCGGACCAGTTCGGCCAGCCGGTCCGCGGCGGCCAGGTCGATCTCCGGAAGGACCGGCCGGAAAATCCCGTGCTCGACCATAAGCCGTATCGTCGAGCTTGGATCGGGAAGGGCGAGGAGCTTCAGGAGCTCGTCGGCGATCCGCTCGCGGGAAAGCGCCATCAGGTCGTTGGCACGGGCGGCGCAGGCTTCGAGGCCCTGCCGATCGGGTTCGCCGTTTCCGAAGCGCGCGTGGAAGCGGAAGAAGCGGAGGATGCGGAGATGATCCTCCGCTATCCTCGTAAAGGCGTCGCCGATGAAGCGGATGCGGCGCTTTTCCAAATCGTCCAAACCATTGAAATAGTCGAACAGCTCGCCGCTGCCGGGATCGGCCGAAAGCGCGTTGATGGTGAAGTCGCGCCGGGCGGCGTCTTCGCGCCAGCTGTCGGTATAGGCGACGGTGGCGCGGCGCCCGTCGGTTGAAACGTCGCGGCGGAGGGTCGTCACTTCGATAGGCCCGTCCGGAAGCACCGCAGTCACCGTGCCGTGGGCTAGGCCCGTGGGGACCGCCTTGATGCCCGCCTTGCGGAGGCGCTTCATCACCTCTCCGGGAGCGATGCGGGTGGCGAGATCGACGTCGCTGACGGCAAGGCCGAGCAGCGTGTCACGGACGCAGCCGCCGACATAACGCGTCTCGCCATCGGCCGCACCGAGCGCCGCCAGAAGCCCGCGCATGCCTTCGCGCTCCTGCCAATCGCTTCCAGGCAGCTTCATGAAACCAGCGCCAGCCGGCGACTGAGATTGACGATCATCGCGGCGGTGGCTCCCCAGATGCGGCGATCCTCCCATAGTATCTCATAATAACAGCGCTCGCGCCCCTGCCATTCGATGGTGCGCACGACATGGTGCTCGGGGCGGAGCAGGTAGTGAAGCGGCGCCTCGAAGATGGCGGCGACTTCCTCTGCCTGCGGAGTCAGCGGCAGGTCCGGCGGAACGACGCCCACCACCGGCGTCACTTCGAAGCCGGTGATGGTGCGGTAGCGGTCGGCGACGCCCACGACATCCACATCGGCGCGTTGGAGCCCAATCTCCTCTTCGGCTTCCCGAAGCGCCGCGTCCGTTTCGTCCCGGTCATGAGGGTCGATGCGCCCGCCGGGAAAGGCGATCTGCCCCGCGTGCCGGCGAAGCGTATCGGGGCGAAGCGTCAGGATCACCGTCGGGTCGGGCCGCTCGACCACCGGTACCAGCACCGCCGCCGGAGTGATCGGCTGACGCCCTTCCTCCAGCGGATCAAAGGCGTCGCCTTCGAGCAGGATCGGATCGGAGCGGCGCCCCAGCTTCAGCGCCTCGCGCAAAGTCGCGGCAAGGCTCATGCGGCCGCGTCCAGCGAGAAGAAGACGCCGTTGCTCCAGAGGCCCGGCGGCTGGCTGCCCTCGCCAAGCGCGAGGTTCGCAAGTTCGTAATAGACGGAGCGGGCGACCAGCGCGTCGAGGCCCTTGCGCACTTCTATATAGGGGTGCGGCCCATCATCGCCGGGAACGAGGCGGAGCGGATGCTCCGGACCGGCGATTACCAGATCGCCGGTATTGAGGCGGAAGGCGAGCGAGCGCTCCTTTCCCTCCCCTTCGCTTTTCAGCTCCACCGCGACGAAGGGAGCGTCCTCCACTTCGATGCCAAGCTTCTCGACCGGCGTGACGAGCACGAACGAGCCGTCGGGCTCGCGCCGCAAGATGGTTGAGAAGAGCCTGACCATGGCCGGCCGGCCGATCGGGCTTCCCTCGTGGAACCAGGTGCCGTCGCGCGCGATCCGCATCGCGCTGTCCCCGCAATGCTGCGGGTTCCACTCGTCGACCGGCGGCAGCTTCTTTTCCTCCGCCAGCCGGGCAATGTCCGCCAGCGAGAGAGCGGAAAGATCCTGCGGCGGCTCGGGCGAGGGCATGGCTTCGTCCGATAAGCGATTGCCTCCGGCAGCGCAAAGGCCCTAACCGTCGCGGCATGAGCGGCGAGTTCGAAGGACCGAAAACGGCGATCGTCACCGGCGGCGCGAAGCGGATCGGCGCCGCTTTGTGCCGCGCTTTGGCCGAGGATGGCTGGCACCTCCTCATCCATTGCAACAATTCGGAGGCGGAAGCGGAGCGCCTGGCGGCCGAGCTCGGCAATGCGGCGGTGGTGAAGGCCGACCTCGCCGGCGCCGACGCCGCCGGGCGGATCATCGCGGGTGCGGCGGGGCTGCCGCCGGTGAAGCTCTTGGTGAACAACGCCTCGCGCTTCGACTATGACGCGGCCGGGGATTTCACCGCCGAGAGCTGGGACGCGCACATGGCGATCAACCTCCGTGCGCCCGTAATGTTGGCGCAGGCCTTCGCAGCGCATGCCTCCGGCGGCGGACTGATCGTCAACCTGCTCGACGCCAAGCTCGCCAATCCCAACCCGGATTTCTTCAGCTACACCATTTCCAAGATCGGCCTTGCCGGCGCGACCGAGCTGATGGCGCGCGCGTTCGCAAAGCGGAAGATCAGGGTCTGCGGGATCGCGCCTTCGGTGACCCTGGTTTCAGGCCCGCAAAGCCGGGAGAATTTCGCACAGGTCCACCGGCTGAACGCGCTCCGGCGAGGCGTTCGGGTCGAGGAGATCGTCGCCGCGCTGCGCTTCATCGTCGCGACGCCGACCTTGACGGGCGAGACCATTATTCTCGATGGCGGCCAGCGATTCCTCGGGCTCGCCCGCGACGTCCAATTCCTGGAGCCGAAGACATGAACGACAATATCCTCAAGCTGGACGGACTGGTGCCGGAGCGGCTGGCGCCGAGGACGCGCAAGATCGTGCTCCAGGATTATTGCCTCCCCGTCGACATCGGCTTCCACGATTTCGAGGTCGGCAATCCGCAGCGCCTAACCGTGACGGTTGAAGTGTGGGTGGACGAGGCGTCCTTCCCCGATGCGGACGAGGCGGACGCCGCCTGGAACTATGACTTCCTTCGTTCCGAGATCGCCAAGCTGGCGGCGAGCCGCCGCTTCAATCTCCAGGAGACGCTGGCGCGGGCCATCTACGACCTCGTGGCGGCGCGTAAGGGCGTGACGGCGCTGCGCGTCTCCACCCGCAAGCCCGACATCTATCCCGATTGCGCGGGCGTGGGGGTAGATCTGGCTTCCTTCTAGCTTCGCGCGCGGCTGCGGGTGCAGGCGCCCAGGCCCTCGATCACCAGCCGGTAGTCCGCCTGAATCGCGCTTGCCTGCTGCGGCTCGACTTCGGTGAAGCTCTGCGGCGGAAGCGCGCGGGGCAGGGTGCAGGCGAGCCGGTACCAGAGCAGCGTGTCGCGCGCGGGAGGCTCGGCGGCCTCATCGACGATCTCCGCCAGCGCCACCGCCCAGCGCGGAATTTCCCCCGGCCGGCGAAGCACGTTGAGCGAAATCGGACGGCCGTCCGCGGCTTGAAGGAAAATCTGGGTTTCACTTTCGCCGGGCAAGGAGCCGGGCACGTGGAAAGCCTTGCCGATCCCGCTGATGCGGGGCGGAGCATCCGTGCGGGTGGCTTCGGTGAGGATCTGGCGGACGCGTTCCGCCTGCGCCGGGTTCCAGGCGAGCTGGGCGTCGGGGGCGACGAGCTTCAGCTCGCCGGGCCGGCCCGGGACCGGCGCCGCGAACAGTAGCTGCTCGCTCTTCCTGGCGAGCTTGGGAGCGCGTCCCGAAGCATCGTTCGGCAGTTCGGCGAGGTAGCTGATCCTAGAGGGAACGCCCTGCGGCCCTTTGATCAGGGAAATCACGTCCGCCTCAACGTAGAAGCGCGAGTTGCCTGTCGGGACGGCCGCGGCGTCCTTTCCCTTCAGGCGCACGGCCTTGGTTACCCGCACATGCGCGGCGACCGGAGCCGACAAGGAAAGATCGGCGAGATCGGCATAGGAGAGGTACGAGGACGGCGAAGGCGCCTGCGATTCGGCGGGAACCGAGAAAAGCAGCGCCGCGGATACCGCCGGTATGGCAAACTTCATTCCACGCATGCCCTATCCTCTGCTTGATTCAATCATTAAGAACCTATTTTCCATAAGCTTAGCCGTGGCAAGCGCTGATTTCCGCCATTTCAGCCGCGCCGATGTGAACCTTCACTGAAGGATTGCGTCGCACCGGCTGGCGCGATAGAGACACCGGCCTTGTCCAATGACATAATAGTACATGCGATTGGACCCGTTATGGATCAGCAGCGTTTTACCGCAGCCGATCCCCGGCTGAATGAGAGAGGGAGTGTGGCTGTTTAATGGCATATGCTGATCAAAAGATGAGCCAGGGCCGCATTACGGCGATCATCATCGTCGCGTTGCTCCACGCTCTTCTCGGCTACGCGTTCGTTACCGGGCTAGCCTATAATGTCGTTAAGAAGGTGGCGGAGGATCTCAAGACCTTCGACGTCGAGGAAGAGCCGCCGCCCCCCGAAGAGGAGCCGCCGCCCCCGCCGCCCGAAAC
>DATMJS010000216.1:0-5776 GCA_035553755.1 Allosphingosinicella sp. | reverse complement strand
TGCTGGAGGGGGGGCGCCGCGTCAGCTATGGGGCGCGGGCGATTAACGAGGGTGGCTGGCAGGCGGTGCCGAAGCTCGCTTTCCCCGGCGGCGCGCTGATCGGCTGCTCGGCGGGCTTCGTCAACGTGCCGCGCATCAAGGGCAGCCACACCGCGATGAAGTCGGGCATGCTTGCCGCCGAAGCGGCTTTCGAGGCGATCGCCGAAGGCCGCGAGGCGGATGATCTCCGCGCCTACGAGGACAATCTCCGCTCAAGCTGGATCGCGGCCGAGCTCAAGACGGTCCGCAACGTGGAGCCGATGGTGGCGAGGTTCGGGGGGACGCTGGGGACGTTGCTCGCGGGAGCCGATATGTGGATGCGCACTCTGAAGATCGGGCTGCCCTTCACGATGAAGCACCATCCCGATCATGAGACGCTGTGGCGGAAGGATCTCGTGCAGCCGATCCGCTATCCCAAGCCCGATGGCGTGATAAGCTTCGACAAGCTCTCCTCGGTGTTCCTTTCGAACACCAACCACGAGGAAGACCAGCCTATTCATCTGACGCTCAAGGACCCGGCGATACCGGTGGAGGTCAACCTTCGCGACTATGACGGCCCGGAGCAGCGTTACTGCCCCGCCGGTGTCTATGAATTTGTGGAGGAGGGGGGGCGCCCCCGCTTGCAGATCAACGCGCAGAACTGCGTCCACTGCAAGACGTGCGACATCAAGGACCCCACCCAGAACATCAACTGGGTGGTGCCGGAAGGCGGAGGAGGCCCCAATTATCCCAATATGTAAGCTTGGCTTTTACGCCCTTCTCGCGGGGGCAATGGTCTTTCCCTTGTCGGAGGCCGGCGCAAGCCGTTCCGATCGCGACGCGCTTGCCGCCTACGTCCAGGCGCGGGCCGCCAGCAGCGCCGGCCAGTCCAGCGAGGCCGCCAAGGCCTATGCCGCCGCGCTCTCCCTGTCGCCGGGGAACGAGGTGCTGGCGGTCCGCACGTTTGGGGAGGCTCTCGCGGCGGGCAATCGGGTGCTGGCGCTGAAGGCGGCGCGGGTGATCGAAAGCACCGGCCAGGCCGATCCCGAGGTGAAGCTTCTGCTCCTGGCGGAGGCGCTGAGGACCCGCGACTGGAAGAGCGCCAACGCCCATGTCGCCGCGATCGCGGGGAACGAGCTGTTCAGCTTCATGGCGCCGGCGTTTCGCGCCTGGATGGCGGTCAGCACCGGCAAGGGCGATCCGATCGCCATCCTCGAAGCCGGCAATTCCAACGAACTCGCCGCGGCCTATGCGGCCGAGCAGCGTCCGTTTCTCCTGCTCGCCAGCGGCAAGCGCGCCGAAGGCGCCGCAGCGCTGAAGGAGCTTGCCGATGGGAATGGCCTGCGGGACCAGCGTCTCCGCATCGGCGGTGCGGCGCTGCTTGCGCGCAAGGGCGACCGCCAGGCGGCGCTCGATCTGCTCGCGGGAAACGAGCCGGCGCTGGTCGCGGCGCGGAGGCTGATCGAGAACGGAAAACCCGTTCCGGGCGAAATTGGCTCCGCCCCGGCGGGCATCGCCGAATTTCTCCTTCGGGCCGCCGCCGACGTTCAGCGCCAGAATGTCCCTATCCTGGCGCTTCGCTTTACACGGCTGGCGACCTTCATAGCCCCGGGCAACAGTGTAGCCTGGCTGATGGTTGCCGACCTGCTCACTGCGGAAAAGAAACATGAGGCGGCGCTCGTCGCGGTCAGCCAGGTGGCGCCGGGAGACCCTTTCGCCGGAGCGGCGAGCGATGCGCGCATCCGTCTGCTGGTGGCGGCGGGCAGGCAGCAGGCGGCTCTCGCCGAAGCCGAGGCTGCGGTGAAGGCCGGCGGCGGCACCGCCGAATGGACGCGCCTCGGCGATCTCTATGGCCAGCTCGGCCGGCAACAGGATGCGGCGACCGCCTACGCGCAGGCGCTCGCGGCCGGGGATGAGGGCGGCAGTCCCGCCTGGATCCTTCATCTGCTCCGCGGCGGGGCGCTCGATCAGGCGGGAAACTGGCCCGAGGCCAAAGCGGCGCTCGAGGCCGCCTACAAGCTCGCGCCTAACGAGGCGCTCGTGCTCAACTATCTCGGCTACGCGCAACTCGAGCGCCGCGAGAATATCGACGAAGCCATGCGGCTCATCACCGAGGCAAGCCGGCTTCAGCCCGACAGCCCGGAAATTACCGATTCCCTTGGCTGGGCCCATTATCTGCAGGGAAATACTGCCAAGGCGATCGAGCTTCTGGAGCGTGCGGTAGAAGGAGCGGCGGGGGATCCGGAGATCAACGAGCATCTCGGCGACGCTTATTACACGGCGGGGCGCCATTATGAGGCGCGCTATGCCTGGAAGGCTGCGCTTCTTTATGCCGAGGAAGAGGATGCCGTCCGGCTCCGGACCAAGATCGACGCAGGGCTGAAGCCGGAGCTCGCCTCTCGTTGATGGAGGAGGTCGCCTACGCCAAGATCAACCTGGCGTTGCACGTCCGGGCGCGGGAGCCGGACGGATACCACCGCATCGAAACCTTGTTCGCTTTCGCCGAAGAAGGCGACCGGCTGAGCGTTGCCGACGCCGACGGACTGATGCTGATCGTGCGCGGCCTCTTCGCCGGAGCGCTCGACGAAGGCAGCGAAAATCTGGCGGCCCGTGCCGCCGAGGCGCTGCAGAGCCGCTACGGCGTGCGCACTGGAGCCGCGCTGACGCTCGACAAGCGGCTGCCGGTTGCGTCCGGCATAGGCGGCGGATCGGCCGATGCCGCCGCAGCGCTCCGCCTGCTGAGCCGCTGGTGGGCGCTGGGCGCGGAGGAGGACGAACTGGTCGAGATCGCGCGCGGCCTCGGCGCCGACGTCCCCGCCTGCGTCCGCAGCCAGGTCGCGCGGGGCGAGGGCAGGGGGGACCTGCTCGCTTATGAGGACGGCTCCGGCCTTGCCGGAACCCCGCTGCTGCTCGTTAATCCGGGGATTCCCGTTTCCACCGCCGCGGTGTTCGCCGCCTGGGACGGCGTCGATCGCGGAGCTCTGCCCATCGCTTCGCCGCTCGCGGCGGCGCTTGGCGGCAGGAACGACCTTGAGGCACCCGCCCGCTCGCTTGCTCCGGCGGTCGGCGAGCTGCTCGCCCTGCTCGACAGGGCGCCGGGACGGATAATGGCGCGAATGTCGGGGTCGGGCGCGACCTGCTTTGCCTTGTTCGAGCGGATGGAGGAGCGCGACCTCGCCTCCGAAGCGGTCGCATCGCTGCATCCTGGCTGGTGGAGGCTTGCCACGCGCCTCCGCTGATTTAGAGGAGCGGCATGTTCGATCTCCGCATCGACGGCGCGATCGCCCGGCTTCGCCTCGACCGGCCGGAGGCGCGCAACGCCGTTCCGCTCTCCGGCTGGGGCGAACTGGCCGCGGCCGCGCAAGAGGCGGCGGGCGCCGCGCGCGTCCTGATCCTTTCCGGCATTCCTGGCGGCGTCTTCTGCGCCGGCGCCGACATATCCGATTTCGACCGCCTCCTCGAAGATCCGGCGGCTCGGGCGCGGTTCAGGAAGGCGATCCGCCACGGCCTGGACACCCTCAGGGAAATTCCCATTCCCACCATCGCCCTTATCGAGGGCGATTGCTACGGCGCGGGCGTGGCGGTGGCGATGGCTTGCGACATCCGCGTGGCCGCCTCCGGCGCCCGTTTCGCGATCACCCCCGCCAAGCTGGGCATTTCCTATCCGCAGGAGGATGTGCACAGGCTGGTGTCGCTGGTCGGCGCGGGCCAGGCCGCCCGGCTGCTGCTCGGCGCTCAAGGCATCGACGGGGCCGAGGCCGCTCGCGTCGGCCTTGCCGAAGTCCATGCCGACGCCGGGGCTGCCGAAGCTCTGGCGTCGGCCATCGCCGGGAACGATCCCTCAAGTCTCCGCACCCTCAAGTCGGCGGTGCGCCTTGCGGCTATGGGGGTAGCGCAGGACGAGGGCCAGGAACGCGCTTTCGACGATCTGTTCGGCTCGGGAGCACTGGCCGAGCGGCTGCGCGCTTATCGGAGCCGTCCCCGATGACCGAGGCCGCTCACTACATACCGGGTTCGGCCGAATCCGGTCTGCTGCTGATCGCCGACCATGCTTCGTCCCGCGTTCCTCCGGATATCGACCTTGGCATCGATCCTGCGCTGCTGCGCGAGCATATCGCGGTTGACGTGGGCGTCGAACCGCTGGCGCACGACCTGGCCGCGCGCCTCGATTGCCCCGCCATTATCGCCTCCGTGTCGCGCCTGGTGATCGATCTCAACCGCCGCCCCGAAGAGCCGCACGCTATCCCCATCACGAGCGACGGCCGTTCCGTTCCGGGCAATGCGGTGCTCGACGAGGCGGGACGGCGGGAACGGGTGGAGCGTTTCTGGAAGCCCTATCATGCGCTGATCGACGCCAGGATCGAGGAGCTTCGCCCAAGGATGCTGCTTTCGCTCCACAGCTTCACCCCGCGGCTCAGCTCGCGCCCCGAAGAGGAGCGCCTTTGGCAAATCGGAATCCTCTACAATGAGGACGACCGAGCCGCGCGGCTCGGCATCGAAAGGCTGCGGAGGGCGGGTGTAACCACCGGCGACAATGAGCCTTATTCGGGCAAGATCCTCAATACGACGATGAACCTTCACGGCGAGGCGAGGGGGCTTCCCTACCTCGGGATCGAGGTGCGGCAGGATTTGATCGCCGACGCGGCGGGCGTGGCCCGCTGGGCGGGGCTGCTCGCGCCGCTTATCGCCGAGGTGCGCGATGCTCTTTGAGCGACCGATCCTGACCGCCGCCGAAATGCGCGCCGCCGAGCAACGGGCGATCGACGCCGGGGCATCGGTGGAAAGCCTGATGGAACGCGCCGGCGCGGGAGCGGCGGAAGCCATCTGGCGTTATGCCGAGCCGCTCCGCGCGCTCATCCTCTGCGGCCCCGGCAACAATGGCGGCGACGGCCATGTGGTCGCGCGCCTGCTGCGGGAGCGGGGCGTCGAGGTCGACGTGGCGACATTGAGCGATCTCGGCCGGGCACGACCCGCGCCGCTTCTGGTCGACGCGCTGTTCGGGACGGGGCTCAGCCGGGGCCTTAAAGCCTCGGCCGCGGAGTCGCTCCTCCGCCTCGCAGGGGCCGCTCGGATCAAGGTCGCCATCGACCTTCCGAGCGGTGTTTCAGCCGACGACGGGGCAATCCTGTCGCCGGTGCCGGATTTCGACCTCACCGTCACCTTCGGCGCGCCCAAGCCCGCGCATTTCCTCCAGCCTGCCGCGCGGCATGTCGGCCGGCTGGTGGTCGCGGATATCGGCGTCGAGGCGGAGGGCCGGCTCCACCTGATCGGTTGCCCTCAGCTCGCCGAACCCACTCCTGACGATCACAAATACAGCCGCGGCTATGTCGCCGTCATAGCCGGCGAAATGCCCGGCGCCGCAGCCTTGGCCGCAGGAGCGGCGGCCAAGGCCGGGGCCGGCTACGTCCGGCTAATCGGCGAGGGGCCGATATCGGGAGTTCCGCAGGCGGTGGTGCAGGGGCGGGGCGAACGCAGCATCCTCCTCTCCGACCAGCGCATCGGTGCCGTCGCGCTGGGGCCCGGTCTTGGCCGGAGCGAGACAGCCAAGGCGCTGCTCGAAGAGATTCTTTCGCTCGACCTGCCGCTCGTCCTCGATGCGGATGCGCTCTGGCTGATGGGCGACGCGCCGTTCGGAGCGAGGCAGGTGCCGATCCTCACTCCGCATGCCGGCGAGTTCGCCCGCCTGTTCGGCAGGCTGGAGGGCAGCAAGGTGGAGCAGGCGCGGCAGGCGGCCGCTCGAAAGGGCGCGGTCATTCTC
>DATMJS010000215.1:0-6791 GCA_035553755.1 Allosphingosinicella sp. | reverse complement strand
GTGGGCTTGCCCTCCAGATCCTCTTCAAGCCGCTTGCGTAACTTAGGAAGACATTGGCCGAACCGCGCGAGCCGCTCATATTTGCGGTTTTCCTGCTCGGCACGGAAATCGGGGTGATAGCGATATTGCTTTCGGCCTTTGGCGTCGTAGCCGACCGCCTGGATATGGCCCTTGGGATCGGGGCAGAACCAGCAATTCTCATAAGCGGGCGGCATGCCGATCGAGTTCAGCCGGTCGATCTCCGCGCGATCGGTGATGCGCTCGCCGTCGGGACCGAAATATTGCCAATAGCGGCCACGCCGCTTGCGGGTGATTCCGGAGATGAGGGCATCGTCGACATAGCGGAGCATAGGCGGCAGATACTCCCCGAGCCGGGGCTTCGTTCCGGCGAGCTACGCGTCCTCCACGATGAGCGCTTCGAGGCAGATGCGCACGCCGTCGCTAATCGCGGTTCGCGATAGGAGCGCGATATCCGCGAGGATGTGGCCGCGAAGCTCGAATTCCCGCTCGTCCAGGCCAGCCAGGAACGTGTCCGCCTCCTCTTCCGCCGCCTCTCCCTCCAGTCGGAAAGTGAGGACTTGCCGGGTGCCGGTGAAGGTGGCGCTGGCCCAGCTCCGGCTTCGAACATCTTCCACGGTAAGGCGGGTGAACTTCATGGGATGAAGAAGTTCGCGGGCAGCGTCTCTCATCGAGCCTCCTCCATCCGATCGAGATAAGCGGCGACGCGGCGGGCGACGTTCCGGCGCGGCTGTCGGCCGTTGCGCAAATCGAAGACGAAGCGGGGATCTCGCACGGCCTCGCGGCCAAAGCGGGTGGGCGATGTCCGGCTGTGCCTCAAATATCGTTCCACGCGGCGGAGAAGGTGCATCGGAAGCGGCTCCCGGCGAATCAAGGTTCCTGTTATGTTCTATAGTCGGCGGCGATTTCCTATTTGTCTAGGAAAAATCCTATGATAGGGGACGGTCATGGCCAAAACCGATGCACGCGCGGCGCTGGAGCGCCTGATCGAGGAGCGGGGGGAGGATTATGCCAGCCTGTCGCGGCTGATCGGCCGCAATGCCGCCTATGTGCAGCAGTTCATCAAGCGCGGTACGCCCAGGCGGCTGGCGGAAGCGGACCGGCGCATCCTCGCCCGCTATTTCGGAGTGCCGGAACGGCTGCTGGGCGGCTCGGACGAGGCGCCCGCGGCGGATCATGTGGTGGTGCCGCGGCTCGATATCGGCGCTTCGGCCGGCGGCGGCGCGTTCCCGGGCGAGGAACGCGCGCTCTCGCACATTGCCTTCGATCCCAAATGGCTCCGCCGCCTCGGCGCGGGCGACGCCAGCCGGCTGTCGATCATACGCGTCGAAGGGGATTCGATGGCGCCGACGCTCGCCGACGGCGATGAGATTCTGGTCGACCGGAGCGACGCCGCCGAGCGCCTGCGCGACGGCATCTATGTGCTTCGGCGCGAGGAGGCGCTGATGGTGAAGCGGCTCGCGCCCGACCCCGCCGGTGAGAGGCTCGCCATCCGCAGCGACAACCCCGCTTATCCGAGCTGGCCCGACTGCCGCTTATCCTCGATCGAGATCGTCGGCCGCGTCGTCTGGTGCGGACGGCGGCTGAGCTAGCCGCTCCCTTAGCCGTCATTCCCGCGAAAAGCGGAGGCCGCAGCGATGATCCGGCGCAAAAATATGGCAGCATCTCGAAGACTGCGGTTCCGATCTCAACGGAGCCTCTCCAGCATCAAGGCAGCTGCAGAACTATCCGGCGGATGCGCTCGTTAGGTTCATATCCACAACATAGGAGGAAGATATGAACGACCGTGACAACAACCGCCGCCCCGATCCCGACCGGACTGAAGGCAGCGTGAAGCAGATGGGCGGCAGCCTCAAGGAAAAAGCCGGCAATCTTATGGGTGACGAGAAGATGAAGCGCGAAGGCGGGGCAGACCGGGTCGAGGGCAAGCTCCAGAATGCCTGGGGCGGAGCGAAGGATTCGGTCCGCGATGCCGCAGCCCGCGGCCGGCGCTGATCCGGTACGATATGAAAGGAGCCATGCCATGATGAAATGGGCCTTGGTCTTCCTGGTGATCGCCGCCGTTGCCGCCTTGCTGGGCTTTTCCGGCATAGCGGGCGCGGCGGCCGGCATCGCGAAGATACTCTTCTTCATCGGCCTCGCGCTGTTCCTGATCTTCCTGATCATGGGCGCGGTCGCCGCCAGGAAGCTGACATAGCAGCGGAAGGGGCGCGCGCGTTCCCCTTGCTTGCAGGCCGCAAAACGTGATCCAGCAGGCCGGCTATTTCCTGCGGTCGATCAGCCAGACCGCCGACAGCAGGACGATTCCAACGCCCGTCCCCGCAAGGAAGCCGATGCTCGGCTGGCCGAGGATGCTGCCGGCGATCACGCCGACGATGATGCTGACGGCGAGGAAGAAGCCGCCAGCCTGATTGGCGCGGTTGGGTGCGTTCATGCGCGGTTCCATGACAGCTTCGATCCGGGCTTTCCACCCCGCTGGATCGACCGGGCGGATTGCCGCTGCTATCTATCCGTCAAACAAGGATAATTCTGTTCTGGCGGCGTACAGCTTCGGCCGCTAGATTTGGCCCATGTTGCAAGCTGCTGCGGGGCGGCGTGTGGCGGCCGCGCTGGCCGCCGCTGTCCTCATCCTCATCCCGGAACAGGCGAGCGCGCAGGACGCCGATCCGTTCGACGACCTGGAGGCGCCGCTCGATCCCTCTGCGCCGCTCGATCCGCTGCCGGATCTCGGCGTCGAATGGCCCGACCTCGAAGCGGAGACGGATCAGCTTATCGCCGATGCGCCCGACACCAGCATCGCCGATGCCGCCGCCGAACGCAGCTATGCGGTCCACTTCGAGGGGCTGGACGGGATCGACGCGCGGCTGCTGGAGCAGTTCAGCCAGCTATCGGTGCTGGAGGCGAACAAGTCCGATCCCGCCAACGCCGCCCAGATCGACCGCCGCGCCCGCGAGGATGCGGACCTGCTCGCGGAGCTGCTCCGCGCCTACGGCTATTATGACGCGTCGGTCGATACCCGGGTCGAGGCGGGCGGCGTGGCGGGCGCGGCGCTGGTGACGCTGGAAGCGCAGCCGGGGCCGCTCTACCGTTTCGCCGAGGTGCGGCTGCCGGGGATCGAAGCCGCCGGCGCGGACGAGGCCGCGCTGCGGCGGACGTTCGGGGTCAAGGCGCAGGATCCTGTAAACGCCGCCGCTGTGACCGAGGGCGAGGCCGCGCTCCGCGTCGAGCTCGGCCGGCGGGGCTATGCCTTCGCCGATGTCGGCACGCTCGACATCGCGGTCGACCATGAAACCCGCACCGCGTCGCTGACGCTGCCGGTCAACCCGCAAGGTGCGCGCCGCTTCGGCCGAGTCATCGTCGAGGGCGAGCCGCTGTTCAGCGCCGCGCATATCGCGACGGTGGCTCGGTTTGAGGAAGGAGAGCCTTACCGAGCGCCCCAGATCGACGATCTCCGCCGCGCCCTGATTGCCACCGGCCTCGTCTCGGCGGTGGCCATCCGGCCGGTGGCGCGGCCCGGCACCGATATTGTCGACCTCGCCGTTGCGCTCGAGCGGGCGCCGGTGCGGACGATCGCTGGCGAAGCCGGCTACGGCACCGGTGAAGGGGTGCGCGTCGAAGCGAGCTGGCAGCACCGCAACCTGATCGCCCCTGAAGGAGCGGTCACCTTGCGCGGTATCCTCGGCACACGCGAGCAGCTCGTCGCTGCCACTTTGCGCCGCAACAATTTCGGCCGGCGCGACCAGGTGCTGACGGGGATCGTCTCGGCCGGCCATATCGAGCGCGACGCCTATGAGGCCAACATGGTCCAGCTCGGGACCGGGATCGAGCGCCAGTCCAATTTCCTTTGGCAGAAGAGATGGACCTGGAGCCTCGGGGCCGAGCTGATCGGTTCCGACGAGCGCGACGTCGACGTGGAAAGCGCTGCGACGCGGCAGCGGACCTTCTTCATCGGTGCGCTGCCGGCCTCGCTCGCCTATGACGGATCGAACGATTTGCTGGATCCTACCGATGGCTTCCGGCTGGCCGGCCGCTTCTCGCCCGAAGCTTCGCTGCAGAGCGGCTTCTTCGGCTACGGCAAGCTGCAGCTCGACGGGAGCTTCTACCGACCGGTGACGCAAACGGTGACGATCGCGGGGCGGGCGCGGCTCGGCAGCATCTTCGGCGAGAGCCGCGACCGCATCGCTCCCTCGCGCCGCTTCTATGCGGGCGGCGGCGGCTCGGTGCGCGGTTACGGCTTTCAGCGGCTGGGCCCGCGCGACCCCGTGTTCGACGATCCCGTAGGTGGGCGGAGCCTTTCCGAATTCTCGCTCGAAGCCAGGGTGCGCACCCCTTGGTTCGACAATTCACTCGGCATCGTTCCCTTTCTCGATGCGGGCAACATCTACACCTCCTCTTTTCCCGGGCTGGACGACCTCCGCTTCGGAGCCGGGCTTGGGGTCCGCTACCATACCCGCTTCGGCCCGATCCGCGTCGACGTCGGAACGCCGCTCAACCCGCGCAGCGGAGACGACCGTATCGCGGTTTACGTCTCGCTCGGCCAAGCCTTCTGATGGCGGACGCGGATCCGGTGGCGATCGCGGCGGAGGCGCCGCCGCCCCGGCCGCTGCCCCGCCGGGTCGCGTCGGGATTCGCCAAAGCCGTCGTCGCGGCGGCGCTGGCGCTGCTCCTCGCGGCGGCCGCCTTCCTCGCTTTCCTCGATACCGCGCCCGGCCACCGTTTCATCGCCGACAAGATCGCCGACATGGCGCCTCGCTCGGGCCTCAAGATCGTCATCGGGCGGATCGAAGGTTCGATCTACGGCCGGACCAAGCTCCGCAACGTGCGCCTTTACGATCCGCAGGGTCAGTTCGCCGAAATACCCTATATGGAGATGGACTGGCAGCCGCTCGCCTGGATCACCAACCGGCTCGTGATCCACGACCTGCATTCGAAGCTCGTCTATCTGGACCGGCTGCCCAAGCTCATTCCCGCCGAAGAACCGCAACCGATCCTCCCCGGCTTCGACATCCATATCGGCCGGCTGGAGATCGAGCAGCTGCGGCTCGGCAAGGCGGTGACGGGCAGGGAGCAGATTGCGAGCGTTTCAGGCGAGGCCGACATCCGGGCGGGCAGGGCGCTGGTGGAGCTCGACGGCGCCGTCCGGGGCAGCGGCGAGCGGATTGCAATCAGGCTCGACGCGGAGCCCGACCGGAACCGGTTCGACGTGGAAGCGCGGGTGGCCGCGCCGCAGGGCAGCGTGATCGGCGCCCTGATCGGCACCAGCCGTCCCCTTCAGCTTCAGGTGACCGGCGACGGAAGCTGGGCGCGCTGGGCCGGAACGGCGCGGCTCAATCTGTCGGGACGCCGCACCGCCGATCTGGCGCTCGTCGCCGAGAACGGCCGCTACGGTCTGTCCGGCTCGCTTGCGGTGTCGCAATTCTGGCAGGGCAAGAAGCAGCGCCTCACCATGCCGCGGGTGCTGGTCAACGGCCGCGCGACGCTGGAGGACCGGCTGCTCGACGGGCGCTTGTCGCTGCGCTCCTCGGCCCTGCGTGTCGAGACACGGGGCGGATTGAACCTCGCCAGGAACCGCTTCGAGGATGTGCGGATCGGCGCAGACCTGCTGCGGCCGCCGGCGCTTTTCCCGAACATGACCGGGCAACGCGTGCGGCTGACTATGCTGCTCAATGGCCGCTTCGATCGCGCCGCTTTCGCTTATCGGGTCACTTCGCCCAGAGTGGCATTCGACCAGACCGGATTTGAGGAGGTGCGCGCCGAAGGGCGAGGGAAACTGTCGAAGGAGCCGGTCGACGTGCCGGTGCTGTTCTTGGCGCGGCGGGTGACCGGCGTCGGGGAAGTGGCGGGCGGCATCCTCGGCAACCTGCGCGTGCAGGGGCTGCTCAAGGTCACCTCGAAGCGCCTGACGGGGGAGGGGCTCAGCCTCACCTCGGACAAGCTCAGGGGCAAGCTCGGCCTGCTCGTCGACCTCGTAACCGGCCACTATAATGTCGTTCTGTCAGGTGGGCTCACCCGTTACGCTATTCCCGGCCTCGGCATCGTCGACGTAACAAGCGAGCTGCGCGTGGTGCCGGGACCGGGCGGGCGCGGCAGCCTGGTGACGGGAACCGGCCGCGCCTGGGTGCGGCGGATGGATAACCGTTTTCTCGGCTATCTGGCGGGCGGCCTGCCGCGGATCGAGACCGATCTGGTGCGTGCGCCCGACGGCATCCTCCACTTCCGCAACCTCAGGTTGTTCGCGCCTGCGATCCGGATCGGCGGCAACGGCTATCGCCGCCGCGACGGCACCTTCTGGTTCCAGGGTTCGGGGCGGCAGGGCCAATATGGCGCATTCGCGCTGAACCTCGACGGCGCCATCGACCGGCCTAAACTCGCCATCCGCCTGCCCAGTCCCAATGAGGCGCTCGGCCTGCGGAACGTGCTCCTGAACCTCGATCCCACCCGCCAGGGCTTCGCCTATCGCGCCTCCGGCGGATCGCATCTCGGCCCTTTCACCTCAACCGGCGCGATCTTGCTTGCGGGCGACCGGCCGGCGCTGATCCAGGTGGGGGCGCTTAATGTTTCGGGCACCGCCGCGTCGGGTCTGCTCCGATCGGACCCCGGCGGCTTCACCGGCAATCTTGATGTGGCGGGCGGCGGCCTCAACGGCCGCCTGCTGTTCAACCCGGTCGGCAGCGTCCAGCGCATCGAGGCCAATCTCGCCGCCGAGAATGCCAGCTTCGTCGGGCCGCCGCCAATCACGATCACGCGCGGTCGGATGCAAGGCGTGGTGATGC
>DATMJS010000214.1:0-2898 GCA_035553755.1 Allosphingosinicella sp. | reverse complement strand
GGCGCGAGACCAGCGGAGGCTCGGCGGCCAATACGGTGGCGGGGATCGCCGCGCTCGGCGGGCGCGCGGGCTTCATCGGCCAGGTCGCGCAGGACCAATTGGGCGAAGTGTTCACGCATGACATCCGGGCGCTCGGAGTCGAATATGAAACGCCGCCGCTCGACGGGGGCCTGCCGACCGGCCGCTGCCTCATCCTCGTCACTCCCGACGCCCAGCGGACGATGAACACCTTTCCGGGCGCGGCGCACCAATTGGCGAGCCACGCGATCGACGAGGAGCAGGTGCGCGGCGCCGCGATCCTCTATCTCGAAGCCTATCTGTGGCGCGCCGAGGGGCCGCGCTCGGCGATGAAGCAGGCGATGGAAATTGCGAGGGAGGCGGGACGGAAGGTCGCCTTCACCCTCTCCGACATCGACTGCATCGCCAAATATCGCGACGCGATGCTGGAGCTGACCGCGAGCGGCCGGCTCGACATGCTGTTCGCCAACGAGAATGAGATAAGAGCGCTTGCGGGCGAAGAGGATTTCGACGCCGCGGTGAAGGCGTTCGAGGACAAGGTGCCGCTGCTCGTCGTCACCTGCGGCCCCAAGGGAGCAATAGCGGTCGAGCGAGGGCGGCGGGTGTCGGTGCCGGCGCATCAGGTGGAAAAGGTGGTCGACACCACCGGCGCGGGCGACCTGTTCGCGGCCGGCTTCCTCGCCGGCCAGGCCAGGGGGCTCGGGATCGAGGAGAGCCTGCGCATCGGCGCGGCGGCGGCGGGCGAGGTCATCTCGCATTTCGGCGCCCGGCCGGAGGCGGACCTCAAGGGGCTGATCGCCGCATGAAGCGCCTCGCTGTTTACTGCGGCTCCAGCATCGGCGCCGATCCCGCCTTTGCCGAGACGGCGCGGGCGATCGGCGCGGAAATGGCGCGGCGCGGCATCGGGCTCGTCTATGGCGGCGGGAGGCTCGGCCTGATGGGCGTGGTCGCGGATTCGGTGCTCGAAGCCGGCGGCGAGGCTTACGGAGTGATCCCGCAGGCGCTGATCGACCTGGAGGTCGCTCATACGGGCCTGACCGAAATACACGTCGTCACGACGATGCACGAGCGCAAGGCGAAGATGACCGAGCTCACCGACGCCTTCGTCGCGCTTCCGGGCGGGATCGGCACGTTCGACGAATTGTTCGAAGCCTGGACCTGGAACGCGCTCGGCTATCATGCCAAGCCGTTCGCGCTTCTCAACGTCAACGGCTTCTGGGACGGGATGATCGGCTTCCTCGACCATGCGACCGCGAGCGGCTTCATGTCGACGGCGCGGCGGGAGCAGCTGATCGTTGCGGACGATATCGACGAGGCGATCGACAGGCTGGACGCGGCCGCGGGCGCCGTGGAAAGAAAGATGGTCTGGTAGCGGAACCGCCAAAGCCAGGCCCGAGGGGGAATAATGAGCCAGATATTGATGAGCTTTGCGGGCATGGCGCTGATCCTGGCCATCGCCCTGCTGCTTTCGGCCAATCGGCGGGCGATACGGCTGCGCGTGGTCGCCGCCGCGTTCGCGCTGCAGGCGGGCATCGCCTTCCTCGTGCTCTATACGACCTGGGGACGCGCCGCGATCCAGGCGATGGCGAACGGCGTCTCCAACCTGCTCGGCTACGCCAACCGGGGCACCGAATTCCTGTTCGGCCCGTCGGAGACCAACCCGCTCGCCAACACCTTCGCGGTCGCCGCTTTGCCCGTGATCGTCTTCTTCGCCGCGCTGGTGGCGATCCTCTATTATCTCGGGATCATGCAGCGGATCGTCCGCTGGGTGGGCGGAGCGATCGGCTGGATCACAGGGATCACCCGCGTCGAATCGCTGGGATCGGCCGCGAACATCTTCGTCGGCCAGTCGGAATCGCCGCTGGTCGTTAGGCCCTATCTCGCCGCCCTGCCGCCGTCCCAGCTGTTCACCCTGATGACGGTGGGCATGGCCGGAGTCGCGGGCACGATCCTCGCGGCCTATGCGGCCCTGCTCGGCCCGGCCGCTCTTCCCTACCTGCTGGCGGCGGCTTTCATGTCGGCGCCGGGCGGCATCCTCATGGCCAAGATCATAATGCCTGACGAAATCGTCCGGCAGGAGCAGCTTCCGCTGGGCGACGCCCCGGACACGCCGGTCGAAGAGAAGGTCGACGTCGCCGAAACCTTCGAGGAGGGCGAGCAGCCGGCCAACGTCATCATGGCGGCGGCGCAAGGCGCGCAGACGGGCGTGAAGCTCGCCGTGGCGGTGGGCGCGATGGTGCTCGCCTTCGTGGCTCTGGTCGCGCTCGCCAACGGCCTGCTCGGCGGGATCGGCGGCTGGTTCGGCTATCCCGATCTCAGCTTCCAGCAGATCGTCGGCTGGGTCTTCGCGCCGATCATGTTCCTGATCGGCATACCCTGGAACGAGGCGATTACCGCCGGCGGCCTGTTCGGCACCAAGATGGTGCTCAACGAATTCGTGGCTTTCATCGATCTGGGCGCGATCCAGGGGACAATGACCCCGAGGAGCGTCGCCATCGTCACCTTCGCGCTTTGCGGCTTTGCCAATTTCAGCTCGATCGCGATCCAGATGGCGGTGACCGGCGGCCTCGCCCCCAACCAGCGCCCGGTGATCGCGCGGCTCGGGATCAAGGCGCTGATCGCCGGCTCACTCGCCAATCTGATGAGCGCCGCGCTCGCCGGAGTCATGCTCAGCGCGGCGGGGTGAGGGCGGCGGCAGAGCCGTCAGCGCAGTGTCCGCAATGGTGGAAAGCGGACGTTCGCTCACCTACCAGATGGAACCCCCTGCAGCTTGATGTGCACTGACAACGCACCACCAGTGACTAACTCGCCGGCTGCAGGGTCTCCCTCAATGCACCTACCAGCTCGGCGGCACTATATGGTTTCTGGACTACCCGGTGC
>DATMJS010000213.1:0-7229 GCA_035553755.1 Allosphingosinicella sp. | reverse complement strand
CCGCCTGCCTCGGAGTTCCGGTCGACGTCATCGAGCCTTGCGGATTTCCGTGGAGCGACCGGGCGCTGAAGCGTGCCGGAATGGACTATGCGGCCATCGCCAGCGTCACTCGCCATTCGGGCTGGCAGAGCTTCGAGGTTGGAGCGGAGGGGCGGATCGTGCTGCTCACCACGCGCGGCGGCACCCGGCTCGACGAGGCGTGTTTCGAAGCGGGCGACACTTTGCTGCTGGGCTCCGAAAGTGCGGGCGCACCGCCCGAAGTGCATGAGCGGGCCGGGCTCCGGGTTCGCATCCCGCAGGCGGAAGGCACCCGGTCCTTGAATATCGCGGTCGCCGCGGGCATCGGACTGGCCGAGGCGCTTCGGCAGACGGGCGGGTGGCCCAAGTAAGCGCTGCGTGTCTCGGCTTCGCTCGACGCGAACGGAGTTTGTGATGTTGGAACTGGATCAAGAGCAGCAGAGGGCGCGCGACTGGTTCGAGGGTTTGCGCGACCGCATCTGCGCGCAATTCGAATCGATCGAGCGCGAGGCGGGGAGCGACGCGGCGTTCGAATATACCCCATGGAACCGCGCGGATCCGGACGGGTCGCCCGGCGGCGGCGGGGTGCGCGGGCTGATGAGGGGGAAGGTGTTCGAGAAAGTGGGGGTGAACGTCTCCACCGTCGGCGGCAGCTTCAGCCCCGAATTCGCCCAGACGATCCTCGGCGCGGGCGAGAATCCGAGCTTCTTCGCCACCGGCATCAGCCTTGTCGCGCATATGGCGAACCCGCACGTGCCCGCGGTGCATATGAACACGCGCTTCCTCGTCACGACCAAGCGCTGGTTCGGCGGCGGCGCGGATTTGAACCCGCCAATCCCCTATGAGGAGGACACGGCCGAATTCCATGCTCGCCTCCGGGCCGCCTGCGCGGCGCACGACCCCACCTACTATCCGCGCTTTTCCAAATGGGCGGAGGAATATTTCTACCTCCCCCATCGCGGCGTCCACCGCGGGGTGGGCGGCATCTTCTACGATCATCTCGAAGGCTTCTTCGAGGAGAATTTCGCCTTCACCCGCGAAGTGGGCGAAGCGTTCCTCGACGTTTTCCCCCGGATCGTACGGCGGCGGATGGGGACCCCCTTTGACGAAGCGGACAAGGCGCGGCAGCTCGAATGGCGGGGGCGCTATGCCGAATTCAACCTCCTCTACGACCGCGGCACCTTGTTCGGCCTCAAGACCGGCGGCAATGTCGACGCTATCCTGATGAGCCTGCCGCCGGTCGCGGCGTGGGGCTGACATGGGAGGGCTGACCGAGATCCCGCCGGGCGAGCTCGGCGCGGTGGTCACCTATCTCGAAATGACCGGGCGGCCGAAACTGCGCCCGCTCCCCGTCTCGCCGCTCCGGATGAAGCCGTGGCCGGACGTGACGCCGGCCCAGTACCGGCTGCTGTTCGAACGCGTCGGCGGGCGCTGGCTGTGGTTCTCAAGACTGAGGATGGACGATGCCGCGCTGGCGGCGAACATAGGCGAGCTGCACGCGGTGCTGGACCGCGCGGGCGCCGAGGTCGGCATGGTGGAGCTCGATTTCGGCGAACCCGGCCAGTGCCTGATCCGTTTCCTGGGGCTGGTGCCGGAGCTGGCGGGCAAAGGCCATGGCGAGTGGCTGTTCGCGCAGACGCTGGCGCTCGCCTGGCGCAAGGGAATCGGCCGAGTCCACGTCAACACCTGCACGCTCGACCATCCGGCGGCGCTTCCCGCCTACCTCAAAGCAGGGTTCAAGGCGTATAAGCGCGCCTTCGAAAGCTTCCCCGATCCGCGGCTGACTGGCTTGCTTCCGCGGAACTCGGCGCCGCAAATTCCGTTAATCGGCGGCAGCCGGCTGGGATGATTCCCGAACCGCCACCAGATGGCGGTAAAGGGCGGCCGCCAGCACCAGCATCACGGTCGACAAGATGGCGCTGAGCGCGGCGCCGATTATAGCGACGAGAAGGCCGCCAAGGCCCTCCCTCCCCAGCGCCAGCAGGAAGATCGAGCCGATCACCGCGGTGACCGCGGCGATCACGATATAGCCGACGACGAAGACGATCACGATCAGCCCAGCCACCGCCCAGCCCCTTTTTCCGGTGAGGCGCCAGGATCGGCGCAGCGCGTCAAAGGGGCTGCGGCGTCCCTCCGCCACCATCAGCGGAGTGCTCGGCGCGAGCCGGCCGATCAGGTAGATGCCCGGAAGGATCAGCCAGAACAGGCCGAAAATGACGATCAGGCCGACCAGCACGGAAAGGATGAAGTAGAAAGGCAGGATCGGCAGCGCGCCGCCGATGGCGCTGCCGACGGTGCGGCCGCGCGGGTCGAACAGCAGCAGATAGATGGCGATCGAGCCCAGCATGTTGACGACGTTGGCGAGCAGCATCCAGTGCCAGTTGGCGGATAGATAAGCCTCCATGTCCGCCATCATCGCGGCCATCGTCGCGGCTCCTTCGGGCTGGGGAAGGAAATGGGCGACGAGCAGCGCCGGCAGAAAGATGAAGACGCCGGCGATCCCGGCGATCAGCGAGGCGTTGGCCCGCAGCATCGCGACCGTATCCGCCCAAACCGCGCTGTAGGAAAATTTCATCGACGCCCCCTTGTTGACGCGGCGGACCATAGCCTTCGCCCGCCGCCGGTTTCAAGGAAGGCTTGATCGGATCGCGCGGCTGGACCAGACCGCGCGCCATGGCTTCCCGGGAAATAGAATGGCGGCACAGCCCCGGCCTCACCCCTTATCCGGAGGCCCTGGCGGAAATGGAACGGCGGGCGGAGGCGATCCGGGCGGGGACGGAGCCGGAGCTCATCTGGCTGCTCGAGCATCCGCCGCTCTATACCGCCGGCACCAGCGCCGATCCCGCCGAGCTGTTCAACCCGGAAGGCTTCCCAGTCTACGAGGCGGGACGCGGCGGCCGCTACACCTATCACGGGCCCGGACAGCGCGTGGGATATATCCTCCTCGACCTCGACCGGCGAGGCCGGGACGTACGGCGCTTCGTCCATTCGCTGGAAGGGTGGATCATATCGTCGCTCGAACGGGCCGGCGTCTCAGCCCGCCGGGCGCCGGGGCGGATCGGCATCTGGGTCGATCGCGACAACAGCGAGGCGAAAATCGGCGCGATCGGAGTCCGCGTCCGCCGCTGGGTGACGATGCACGGCTTTTCGGTGAACGTGGCGCCGGAACTTTCTCACTTCTCAGGCATAGTGCCCTGCGGCATCGCAGAGTTTCCGGTGACCAGCCTTTGCGAATTGGGAGTGTCGAACGGACAGCAGCTTTTCGATCTGGCACTGAGGGAGAGGCTGGACGATTTCCTCTTCTCGCTCGGCGGGAAAATTTAGAAGGCTTGAGGGCCTTGCCGTTTCCATTTAATGTGCAATCCGATTTGGCAGAAAAAGGGGCCACCCCGACCAAATCTCTAACTAGGGAGTTTTTAAATGCGTGACCTTTTCAAGAAAGTGATGGCCGGTTCGATGATCGCCGGTGCGGCCCTGCTCGTTTCCGCTTGTGGCGGCGGCGAAAATGCCGAAGCCAACAACACGGCGATGACGGACATGAACGCCATGGATCCGATGATGGACACGACCAATGACGTGACCGCCATCGACGCCGGCACGGGTGCCGACGCCAACATGACCATGGACGCCAACATGACCGGCACGGGCAACACCACGACCACCACGACCAACACCACCACCACCGATGCCAACATGACCAACGGAATGTAATTTTCCGTTGGTTTTTGTTTGGGAAGGCCGTCCGGGCGACCGGGCGGCCTTTCCTTTTGGGGCGGGCTCCGTGTTGCGGAGGTGAAACAACCGCCCGAAGCCGGTTGCAGGAGCGCACCGGTTAATCCTAGTAAAAGCCGAGGACGCATAGAATGCGCCGAAAAGCGGCGAGGATTGATCGATGGCGAAGATGTACAAGAGCGGTTTCAAGGCGGCGTTGATGGCGGCGCTGCTGGCGGCGCCCCAGATGGCGCCCGCCCAGCTTTTCCTCGAAGACCCCGATTTCAGACGCGGCGCCATCGACCCCAGCGATCCAATGGTCGGACTGCCGATCCCGGGCGCGACGCCCGCCGAATATCGGGCGCACCTGCTCTGGAACCTTCGCGCGGGCCTCAACGTCGCCGCGCTGCAATGCCAGTTCTCGCCCTATCTTCGGGCGGTGGACAATTATAACGGCATCCTCGCGCATCATGCCAAGGAGCTTGCCGACGCCTATGCGACCATGAACGCCTATTTCAAGCGCACCCAGGGCGCACAGGGGCAGAAGGCGTTCGACGATTATACCACCATCACCTACAACAACTTTTCGACGCTGCATGCGCAGTACGGCTTCTGCCAGACCGCGACGGCCATCAGCAAGGAAGCGCTGGCGCAGCCCAAGGGGGAGCTATACACTCTTGCCGCAGGACGGATGCGCGAGCTCCGCAACAGCCTCACTCCGGCCTACGACCGGATCGGCGTCTACACGCCGCACAATATCCGGATCGCGGCCTTGCCGTCGCTCGATCCCAAATGCTGGGACAAGAAGAACCGGCTGGTGCGCAGGTGCCAGACGCAGATATTCGGCTAAGGCAGCCCTAGCAGCTTGTGCGTCTGGAGGCTCAGCCTCCAGCGCGGGTTCGCCATCACGAAATCGATCGAGGCGGCCAATGCCTCGTCTCGGTTCGCCCCGTCCATCGGCTGGATCAGGAAAGCATTGAAGCTCCACCGCTCCAGCTCGGCCGTGTCGACCTCCGGCTGGGGCCAGACCAGCTTCAGCTCGTTGCCGCTGCGCTGCACGACGCGGGTGCCGGCCTTGGGGCTGACGCAGATCCAGTCGATCCCTTCCGGCGCTGCGATGGTGCCGTTGGTTTCGACCGCGACCTCGAAGCCCCTCGCATGGAGCGCCTCGATCAGCGGCGCATCGAGCTGGAGCAAGGGCTCGCCTCCCGTCACGACCACCAGCGGCCGTTCACCCTCAGCCCAGAGCTCCGCCACCTTCCGGGCAAGCGAAGCGGCATCGTAACGGCCGCCGTTCAGGCCGTCGGTGCCGACGAAATCGGTGTCGCAGAAGGTGCAGTCGGCACCCGCCCGGTCCTTCTCACGCCCCGACCAGAGGTTGCAGCCGGAAAAGCGCAGGAACACGGCCCGCCGGCCGGCCTGCAGCCCTTCGCCCTGAAGGGTGAGGAAGATTTCCTTGACCGCGTAGCTCATCGCAGCGCCGCAAGAGGATCGGCAAGGCCGGCCTCTTCAAACCCCTTGGCGCGCAGCCGGCAGCTGTCGCACGATCCGCACGGGCGAGGCCCCGGCTGCGGATCGTAGCAGGACCAGCTGAGCCCCGGATCAAGCCCCAGCCGGACAGCCTCCCGGGCTATGTCGGCCTTGCTCATCCGCTGGAGCGGCGTGTGGACGGTGAAGCGGGCGCCTTCGTCGCCGGCCTTGGTCGCGAGCTCCGCCAGCCGTTCGAACTGGCCGATGAATTCCGGCCGGCAATCGGGATAGCCCGAATAATCGAGCGCGTTGACGCCGATGAACAGGTCCCGCGCGCCCGCGGCCTCGGCCCAGCCGAGCGCCAGCGAGAGGAAAATCGTGTTGCGCGCGGGCACATAAGTGACGGGGATGCCGTTCCCCGCTCCATCCTTCGGGACCGCGATGTCGGCGGTAAGCGCCGACCCGCCGAAGCCGGTGAGATCGAGCGGGAGGACGATATGCCGCTCCGCGCCCAGCAGTGAAGCGATCCGCTCCGCCGCCTCGATCTCAATGCGGTGGCGCTGGTTGTAATCGACCGTCAGCGCCAGCAGCCGAAATCCCCGCTCTCGAGCAAGCGCAGCCGCGACCATCGAGTCGAGCCCGCCCGAAAGGAGGACGACCGCGTGGGGGGAAGAAGAATCCATGGCAGGGCGGCTAGTCCCCAAGCGGCGGCGGCGCAAGGCGGGCGGAAGAAGGGCCGCCGGTGAAAGGCGGCCCAGTTTCAGGCGTTGCCGCCTGCTAGGGAGGAAAGCGTGCCCAATTCGAGCACTGCATCTTCATACCGGAATGTTACTAAACCGCGACTTAACGGCGGCTATCGTGAGGCGCAGGAACCGATGCGGCGCAGCTCGGCGCGATACTGGAAAGGCCGGTTGTCGTCGATGCCCTGGGTGTCCACGACAACCGTCCGCGACGTATCAACCCTTAGGCTGGTCCGCCCGAAGCCGCCGCTGGGGCAAGTATAATGGACGGTCGCGCTCCTCGCTTCGTTAGCGAGCACCAGCCGCGAGCAGGGCAGATCGCGGTGCTGCAGCTGCAGCAGCATGCCGGTGTCGCCAATGCAGATGGAACGCGGCACTGCACGCGGATTGTCGAGCTCGCGCAATTCCCAGCGCCCAGGCTGAAGTCCGGCGAGCGCGGCAAGCTGGCCTAGCGCCTGCGGATGGGCCGCCGTCGTCACGACAAGGACCGCGCCGAGCGCAACCAGCGCCCGTCGCCACGCACCGTTCACCATGGCCGCAGCCACTCCTGCTCGAGCGAGTATTTCCCCTGCCCCGCCCATTCGCGCGCGCCACGCCCCCATGGCCGCAGGCAGGCAGGTATCAGCAAAAGGATGAAAAATCGACTTCACCCCGCGAAAAAACGGCTCAGCCGTCCAAATCCTTCAAAGATATCGGGAAAATTCGCGAGCAGAATTCGCAATCGACGCTGATGAAGCCGTCGTCGTCAACCATGTGCTGCCGCTCGGAAGCATCGAATCGGGAGATAACCCCCCGTACATATTCGAAATTGCACCGGCATCCCTTGGCGAGCCTCATGCTGGTGAGCACGCGGATTTCCTCCTCCTCGTGGAAAAGGCGCCAAAGCAGGGTGTCGAGCGGCAGCTCCTGGTCGAACAATTCGATCGCCTTGATTGTCTCGGCGAGCACCCGGACATGCTCCCATTCGGGATGATCGAGGCGTGTATGCAGCCGCTCGCGCCCTTCCTCTCCTTCGGGAAGGTGCTGGATGAGGATGCCGCCCGCAATGTGCCCGGTGTCGTCCACGGCGAGGCGGATCAGGCTGGGCACCTGCTCGGACTGGCTGAAATAGCTTTCGGCGGCACCGGCAAGCGATCCGCCCTCCAGCGGCACGATCCCCTGATAACGCTCGTTGGCGACCGGAAGATCGAAGGTTATGGCCAGATAGCCCTTGCCGAACAGGGCGAAGAGCGAGGGCAGCGACGGCACCTCCGCCAGCCGCTCGCGGTCGAAGCGGACATAGCCCCTGAG
>DATMJS010000212.1:0-8914 GCA_035553755.1 Allosphingosinicella sp. | reverse complement strand
CTACGGCTTTGTCGACCGCAACAATAACGGCTTCATCGAAGCCAGCGAGTGGAACGCCTACCGCACCGGCGCCTATGGCGCCTGGGACGTCAATCGCGACGGCCGGATCAGCCGGACCGAGTTCCAGAATTGCTGGTACGGCGCGGGCTTCTATCCCGCCGCGGGCTATAATCGCGATTACTGGAATTATTACTGGACGGCGTTCGACGCGAATGGCGACGGCTATCTCAGCGCCGACGAATATTGGAGCGCCGCCGCCTGGGCCCGGTTGGACCGCAACGGCAACGGCCGGATCGACGCCAACGAATATCGCTGGTGGTGATCCGCGGCGCACCCTTCACCGTCACCCCTGGTTGAGCGGGTGACGGTGAGGGAATCGGCTAGGCATGCTCCTTCGCCGCCGGCAGCACCCCGCGGCGGATCTGGTCGAGCTCGATCGATTCGAACAACGCCTTGAAATTGCCCTCGCCGAAGCCCTGATTGCCCTTGCGCTGGATGATCTCGAAGAAGATCGGGCCGATCATATTCTCCGTGAATATCTGGAGCAGCAGCCCCTCGCCGGTCTCGGGCGAGCCGTCGATCAGGATGCGGCGCTTGCGCATCTCGGCGACGTCATGGCCGTGGCCGGGCAGGCGCTCGTCGATCATGTCGAAATAGGTATCGGGGCTGTCCTGGAAGCGGATGCCGTTGGCGCGGAGCTTGTCGACGGTGTCGAAAATGTCGTCGGTGGCGAGGGCGATATGCTGGATGCCCTCGCCCTTATATTCGCGCAGGAATTCCTCGATCTGGCTGTGCTCGTCCTGGCTTTCGTTCAAGGGGATGCGGATCTTGTCGTCCGGAGCCGTCATCGCGCGGGAGAGAAGGGCGGTCTGCTGCCCCTCGATGTCGAAATAGCGGATCTCGCGGAAGTTGAAGACGCGCTCGTAGAACTGCGCCCAATGGTTCATCCGTCCGCGATGGACATTGTGGGTGAGGTGGTCGAGCGTGTGGAGCCCCGCCGAATTGTCGTCCCTGGCGGCGCCCGGCACCGGCTCGAAGTCGCTGTCGTAGATCGTCTCCGCCCCGTAGCGGTCGACGAGGTAGAGGCAGGAGCCGCCAATCCCTTCGATGGCCGGCAGGCCATAGCAGCCTTCGGCCGGCGTCGCCCCGCGCTCCACCGCCAGATCGAGCGCCCGCTTGCCGTCCTTCACCCGGAAGGCCATCGCGCTCGCTGACGGGCCGTGGGCGCTGCGGAAGTCGGCCGCCTGGCCGTCTTCGTCCATGTTAAGGAGGAAGTTGATGTCGCCCTGGGCATAATGGCGCACGTTCCGCCGCTTGTGATTGCCCAGGTGCGTGAAGCCAAGCGCCGTGAAAAGCCCCGCCAGCGCATCGGGGTCGGGCCCCGTAAACTCCACGAATTCAAAGCCGTCGAGGCCGAGCGGGTTTTCGTGCGCGTGCATGGAGGGGCCCTCATCCTTGGATTTTCTGTTGATAACTCGCCTTACCAGCGAGACTCCGGCCCCGCAAATGTGGAACATGCTTGGCGGGGGGCTGGGCAGTGCCTATCTCGCCGTCAGGATCAATCCAGAAGGTTTCCGATGCCCGCAACCCATTCCACCCGCATGCTCATCCTCGGCTCGGGCCCGGCGGGGCTTTCGGCGGCGATCTACGGCGCGCGGGCGGGCATGGCGCCGATCGTGGTGCAGGGCATCCAGCCCGGCGGCCAGCTCACCACCACCACCGACGTCGAGAATTATCCCGGCTTCAAGGACGTCATTCAGGGTCCCTGGCTGATGGAGCAGATGCAGGCCCAGGCCGAGCATGTCGGCGCGCGGATGATGTGGGATCATATCACGCAAGTCGACCTCTCGCAGCGCCCGTTCCGCCTCGTGGGCGACGGCGGCACCGTCTATTCGGGCGACGTGCTGGTGATCGCCACGGGCGCGCAGGCCAAATGGCTGAACCTGCCGAGCGAGGAGCATTTGAAGGGCAAGGGCGTCTCCGCCTGCGCGACCTGCGACGGCTTCTTCTACCGCGGCAAGAAGGTGGCGGTGATCGGCGGCGGCAACACCGCGGTCGAGGAAGCGCTCTACATGACCAACCACAGCCATGACGTCACCCTCATCCACCGCCGCGACAGCCTTCGCGCCGAAAAGATCCTTCAGGACCGGCTTTTCGCCCATCCCAACATCAAGGTCATGTGGAACCGCGAAGTCGCCAAGTTCGTCGCCGGCGGTCAGCCTGAAGGGCTGGTGGCGCTCGACCTCAGGGACACGCGCACCGGCGCGGTCGAGCGGATCGATGTCGAGGGCGGGTTCGTCGCGATTGGCCATTCGCCCGCGACCGAATTGTTCAAGGGCCACCTTGAGCTGGACGAGGACGGCTATATCCAGGTCGAAACCGGCAGCACCCGCACCAGCGTGCCCGGCGTCTTCGCTTGCGGCGACGTGATGGACAAGATCTACCGCCAGGCGGTGACCGCCGCCGGCACCGGCTGCATGGCCGCCCTCGACGCCGAGAAATTCCTCGCCGAAGCCGATTTCCAGGCCACGGCGCACAAGCAGGCGGTCAACGCCTAGCGGAGCGCTTTGGCCCGCGCGAAAGTCAACAATTCTCCATAAGTTTCAAGCATCTCGGCATCGACTTCATGATCCTCTATGAGGATTCCGAGCCGCTCCTCGAGTTCGGTCAGAAGGCCCGCCACTGCCATGGAATCGAATTCGGGCAGCGCTCCGAGCAGCGGCGTCGCTTCGGTGAAGCGGGCGACCTGGTCACGGTCGAGGCCGAGCACGTCGACCAGTGTCGCCCGCAGCGTCTCGTCGACTTCGCCCGCATCGGTATACGCCACTTTTCTGTCCCCATTCATGCCCGAAACAGGCGCCGCCTAGCGGCTTACGCGCCGCCGCGCTAGAGGGGCGGCAGTGGAGACGCTCGACCCGACCCCTTATCCGCTCGACCATCTGACGCTCCGCGGCGCGCCCGGAGCGCCTGCCCTGCTCACGCGCGAAGGGCCGCTCGATTATGCGGGGCTGGAGCGGAGCGTCGGGGCGCTCGCCGCCGCTCTGAAGGCGAGGGGGCTTGCCCCGGGCGATCGAGTGGCGAGCTGGCTTCCCAAGGCTCGCATGACCAGCCTGCTGCCGCTCGCCTGCGCCCGCGCGGGTCTGATCCACGTACCCATCAACCCGCTGCTGAAGCGCGCCCAAGTGGCGCATATCCTCGCCGACAGCGGCGCCAGCCTCCTCGTTACCGGCGCCGCCAGGCTCGCCACCTTGCACGCCGGAGACAGGCCGGAAGGCTGCTTCGCGGTGGAGGAAGAGGAGGGCGCGGCGATGCTGGCTTCGCCTGACGCTTTGCCGCCATCCTCGGCCGATCCCGACGATCTGGCGGCGCTTCTCTACACGTCCGGCTCCACCGGCCGTCCCAAAGGCGTGATGCTGAGCCACGCCAACCTCTGGCTTGGAGCGATCAGCGTCGCCCATTATCTCTGGCTGACGCCCGCTGACCGTACGCTCGCCGTCCTGCCTTTGAGTTTCGACTACGGCCAGAATCAGCTTTTCTCCTCCTGGGCTGCGGGGGCGTCGGCGATCCCGATCGAATATCTGTCAGCGCGCGACGTGATCCTGGGAGTCGAGCGTCATGACGCCACCGTGCTTGCCGGCGTGCCTTCGCTCTGGGTGCAGCTGATCGAGGCTGCCTGGCCGCCGAACGCCGCCCTGTCGCTCCGCAAGCTCACCAACAGCGGCGGCAAGCTTCCCGCTTCGGTGGTGCGCCGGATGCGCGAGCTCTTTCCGGCGGCCGACATCCACCTGATGTACGGTCTCACCGAAGCCTTCCGCTCGACCAGCCTCGATCCCGCCTTGGTCGACACCCACCCGGACTCGATCGGCACCGCAATCCCCTTCGCCGAAGTGACGGTGAGCGAGGAGGGGGAGCTGGTGCACAAGGGGCCGCTCGTCGCCAAGGGTTATTGGAACGATCCCGAACGCACCGCCGAACGTTTCCGCGACGGGGCGGTCTGGTCCGGCGACCGGGTAAGGCGGGACGAGCAGGGCCTCTTCTACTTCGTCGGCCGCAACGATGCGATGATTAAGACCAGCGGCAACCGGGTCAGTCCCACCGAGGTCGAGGAAGCGGCGGTGGCGAGCGGGCTGGTCGCCGAAGCGGTCGCGCTCGGCGTTCCCGATCCGCGCGTCGGCGAGAATATCGCCTTAGTCGTTCGCGGCGATCGTGCGAGTGAGCCCGAGCTCCGCCGCCACCTGAAACGTGAGCTCCCCAATTTCATGCAGCCTCATGCCATCTTGTTCCGGGACGATCTTCCCAAAAGCCCCAACGGCAAGCTCGACCGCGAGCGGCTCAAGATGGAGCTTATCGGATGAGCAGGAAGATGGGCCCCGTCCCTGTCGATTTCTCCTTCGGCGGCCGTTCGGCGGAGGATCTGGTGGCCGAAGCCGGCGGCACCCCGCTGTTCGTCTATGACCTCGACATGGTGGCTGGGCGGATCGATCGCTTCCGCTCGGCTTTTTCGGATGTGCAGCTTCATTATGCCATAAAGGCAAATGCTTACGGGCCATTGTTGAGGTATATTGCCAAGCTTGCGGATGGCCTTGACGTCGCCTCCGCCGGAGAGCTGGAGCTTGCTTTGGAGGCCGGGGTGCCTGCGGAGCAGATCAGCTTCGCCGGTCCCGGAAAGCGCGATGAGGAGTTGCGCGACGCCATAAAGGCAGGAGTCACGATCAACCTCGAATCCGAGGGCGAGGCGGAGCGCGCGCTGAAATGGGCGGAGAAGGCGGGAATCCGCCCGCGCCTCGCCGTCCGGGTGAACCCCGACTTCGAGATCAAGGGCTCCGGCATGCGAATGGGCGGCGGAGCGAAGCCGTTCGGCGTCGACGCGGCTCGCGTTCCGGCGCTGGCGCGCGCGCTCATCGATGCCGGGGCGGACTGGCGCGGCTTCCACATTTTCGCGGGATCGCAGTCGCTTAACGCCGATGCCTTGATCGAGGCTCAAAGAGCGACGCTCGACCTCGCCGGCTCGCTCGCCGGGCAGGTTGGCGAGGCGCCGCCGCTGGTCAATCTCGGCGGCGGCTTCGGCATCCCCTATTTCGCGGGCGAGGCGCCGCTCGATGTCGAGGCGGTGGGCCGCGCCCTCCATGACGCCATGGAGCGCCGCCACCCGCTACTCGCGACAAGCGCCTTGGCGATCGAGCTCGGCCGCTGGCTGGTGGGCGAGGCAGGGGTCTATCTCACCCGAATCGTCGACCGGAAGGTCAGCCACGGCAAGACCTTTCTCGTCACCGACGGCGGCATGCATCATCAGCTCGCCGCCAGCGGCAATTTCGGCCAGGTCGTCCGCCGCAACTTCCCAGTCGCCATTGCCTCCCGCCCCGACGCGGCGGCGGAAGAGGAGGTCAGCATCGTCGGCTGCCTCTGCACTCCGCTGGACCGGCTTGCCGACGACGTCATGCTGCCCCGCGCCGAAGTGGGCGACATCGTCGCAGTCTTCCTGGCCGGGGCCTACGGACTTTCGGCGAGTCCCCAGGCCTTTCTCGGCCACCCTCAGGCGCGCGAGATGGCGATTGGCGGTGGCTTTCCTACCCGTTCGTCCTGAGCCTGTCGAAGGGCCGACTTTCTTGAGGCATAGGAGAGCTTCGACAGGCTCAGGACGAACGGACTGGTTCACCGCCAGATCGGGTTCTCATAAATCGCCTCCACGAAATAAAGGCCGTCGGGCGGCGCGTTGAAGCCCAGCGCCGCCCGGTCCTTCGCCTCGAGCGCTGCCTTCAGATCCTTCGCCGTCCACTTGCCGCGCCCCACCAGCTGCAGGCACCCCACCATCGAACGCACCTGGTGGTGGAGGAAGGAGCGCGCCGCCGCCTCGATCTCGATCGTCTCGCCGAGCCGGCGCACCGCCAGCCGGTCGAGCGTCTTGACCGGACTTTCCGACTGGCAGTGGGCCGAGCGGAAGGTCGTGAAGTCATGCCTCCCCACCAATAGCTGCGCCGCCCGGTGCATGGCGTCGGCGTGGAGCGTCACCGGCACCCGCCAGGCGCGGCCCGCCTCCAGCGCGAGCGGCGCCCTTCGGTTGACGATCCTGTAGAGGTAGCGCCGCCCGAGGCAGCTGAAGCGGGCGTGGAAGTCCGGAGCCGCCTCCTCCGCGTGGAGGATAGCCACCGGCTGCGGCCGCAGCTTGGCGTTTATCCCGTCGCGAAGGCGAAAGGCGGTGATCGGCCGCCCGATGTCCACATGCGCCGTCATGGCGAGCGCGTGGACGCCCGCGTCGGTGCGCCCGGCGGCGTGAAGAGTCACCGTCTCATGGGTGATCGCCGTTATCGCCTCTTCGATCGCCTGCTGGACCGAGGGGCCGTGCCCCTGGCGCTGCCAGCCCATGAAGGGCCGCCCGTCATATTCGACCGTGAGGCGGAAGCGCGTCATCCGAGCTTCGAGCCCGGGGGAATAGCGAAGCCGCGCAGCAGCTCGGCCGGCGTCATGACGCCACGTCCGGAACGCTGGACGAGCGTCGGGACGATGGAGCCTCCGCCGCAAGCGACCGTCAGGCCAGCGTCGAGCACCGAGCCGGGCTCGCCGCTTGCGCTCCCCACGGCCGCCGCCAGTATCTTTATGCGTTCGCCTTCATATTCGAAGAAGGCGCCGGGCATCGGGTTGAAGGCCCGCACCTGCCGCTCGACGGCTTCAGCAGGCCGAGTGAAATCCAGCCGCGCCTCATGCTTCTCGATCTTTGCCGCGTAGGTAACACCTTCTTCCGGCTGCGGCACGGGGCGGAGCTCAGGCAGCCGCTCCAGCACCGCCACCATCAGCGCGCCGCCGATCACCGCCAGTTCGGCCGTCAGCTCGCCGGCCGTCTTGCCGTCAATCGCGGTCTCTCGCACCGCGTACATCGGCCCGGTGTCGAGCCCGCGCTCCATGCCCATGATGGTGACTCCGGTCTTCTCGTCGCCCGCCAGGATTGCGCGCTGGATCGGCGCCGCGCCGCGCCAGCGCGGGAGCAGCGAGGCGTGGACATTGAGGCAGCCCAGCCGTGGCGCCGCCAGCACCGGCTCCGGCAGAATGAGGCCGTAGGCCGCCACGACCGCGACATCGAGATCGAGCGCGGCGAAGGCCGACTGCTCAGCCTCATTCCGGAGGCTGAGCGGCGTCCGCACCTCGATGCCGAGGCTTTCCGCCCGTGCCTGCACCGGCGACGGCCGCAGCGTCTTGCCGCGGCCGGCGGGGCGGGGAGGCTGGCTGTATGCCGCCACCACTTCGTGCCCCGCCGCTACGAGCGCGTCGAGCGTCGGTACCGCAAAATCGGGCGTTCCCATGAAGGCGATGCGCATGGAGGGGTGTTAGGGCGGTTTGCTCTTCGTTTGAACCACCGTTCGCCCTGAGCTTGTCGAAGGGCTATCCTTCCTTGTCAAAAAGGGGAGGGCTTCGACAGGCTCAGCCCGAACGGCTTGTGTTTGCTTTTTGAAACCTTCTATCTCACCGCCATGGCTTCTCCCGAGATCGACGCGTTGACCCAGGCGCTGGCGCGGCTTCCCGGCCTCGGCCCGCGTTCGGCGCGCCGCGCGGTGCTCCACCTCCTCAAGAAGCGCGAGGCGGCGATGGCGCCGCTGCTCCGCGCGCTGGAGAAGGTGAACGAGAAGCTCGCCGTCTGCACCACCTGCGGAAACGTCGATACGGTCGATCCCTGCACCATCTGCGCCGATCCGCGCCGCGACGCGCGGATGCTGTGCGTGGTCGAGGAGGTGTCGGACCTCTGGGCGCTCGATCGGTCGCGTCTCTTTCCCGGCCGCTTCCACGTGCTCGGCGGCCGCCTCTCCGCGCTGGAGGGGGTGCGGCCCGAGGACCTCAGCATCGACAAGCTCCTCCGCCGCCTCGGCGAGGGCGGCATCGACGAAGTCGTGCTTGCCATGAACGCCACGCTGGAAGGGCAGACCACCGCCCATTATCTCGCCGAGCGGCTCGAAACCTATCCCGTCCGCCTCACCCAGCTGGCCCACGGCCTCCCCGTCGGCGGCGAGCTGGACTATCTCGACGAAGGGACCCTCGCCCAGGCGCTGAGGGCAAGAAGGCCGGTGGCCTAAACCTCCAACGTCACCCCAGCGTAGGCTGGGGTCCAAGCGGCTTCGTCACCCGTTCAGCGTCTCGAACAGATCCTCCCAGCAAGGATTATGTTCCTCGATCAGCCGCGTCTTCCAGCGCCGCTTCCATGCTTTCATCGACTTCTCACGCGCGATAGCATCATCTACGCGCTCGTACTTTTCCGCATAAACCAGCCGCTGAAGCCCATAGCGCCTGCAGAAGTCCGAACCGTCACCTGTCCGATGTTGATGAATGCGCGCCGGCAAATCGCTCGTCACGCCAATGTAGAGCGTGCCAAAAGGAGCATTGGTCATGATATAGACCCAGCCAGGCTTCACCAGTTTAGCATGGCGCAGACGCGGTCTGGATGCCAGCTTTCGCTGGCATGACGTACATGAGCTGCTGAGGGCTCCGCACCCCTGTTGAAGCTTGACGGCTTGGCCTGCCGTGCATAGCTGCCACCCATGTCCCTGATGCAGATCATAGAGGTGCCGGATCCGATCCTCCGCCAGCAGTCGCAGCCGGTGGAGGATGTCGGCGACGATATACGCGGCCTCATCCGCGACATGTTCGACACCATGTATGCCGCGCCCGGCATAGGCCTCGCGGCCGTCCAGGTCGCGGTTCCGCGCCGCCTTCTCGTGATCGATCTGCAGGAGCCGGAAAGCGAGGCGGAGGACGCGCCGCCCGTTCGCGATCCGCACGTCTTCATCAATCCGGAGATCGTCTACCGGTCCGATGCGCGGAAGGTCTATAACGAGGGCTGCCTTTCGATCCCCGATCAATATGCCGAGATCGAGCGTCCGGACATCGTCCGAGCCACCTGGATCGACGAGAAGGGCGAGCGGCGCGAGGG
>DATMJS010000211.1:0-3986 GCA_035553755.1 Allosphingosinicella sp. | reverse complement strand
CTGATAACCCAACCCGGTGCCGATCTCGAGCACGCGATGCCCTGGCGACACGTCGAGCAGGTCGAGCATCAGCGCGCCGATGAAGGGCTGCGACACGGTCTTGTCGAAGCCAAGCGGCAGCGGCGTGTCGTGATAGGCGAGCGCCGCGAGCTGCGCCGGCACGAATACATGGCGTGGCACTTCCAGCATCGCGGCACGGACCCGCGGGTCGGGTGCGGCCTTTCCGATCTCCTCGGCCGCGAGGTCGAAATGGATGTCGATCATTTCGACCATGTGGCGGCGGAGGATCGCGAGATGCTGCTCAGTCATCGGTTTCATGGAGGTGGTAACGCTCGGATCGAATTCAGGGCTCATCCGGAACCAGCTTCTTCCGGCGGCATTGTGTCGTTACGCAGCCGGAGGGAAAGTTGCAGCAAGAGAAGATCAGGATGCGGGCGGCGATCCTCGCCGGCCCGGGCGAAATCAGACTGGACGAAGTGGCGCTGCCGGAACCGGGGCCGGGGCAGGTGCGCGTCCGCCTCGAAGGCTGCGGAGTCTGCGCCTCCAACCTAACTCCGTGGGAAGGCCCCGAATGGATGCGGTTTCCCACTGAGCCCGGCTCCCTCGGTCATGAAGGATGGGGGGTGATCGACTCGGTGGGCGAGGGGGTGGAAGGCCTTTGCGCGGGCGAACGAGTCGCGGCGCTCTCCTATAAGAGCTACGCCGAATATGACATCGCCGAGGCGGATGCGGTGGTGAAGCTCCCCGACGCTCTTTCCGGCGAGCCCTTTCCGGGCGAGCCGCTGGGCTGCGCGATGAACATATTCCGGCGGAGTGACATCGAAGCCGGTCAAACGGTTGCCATTGTCGGGATCGGCTTCCTCGGAGCCTTGCTTACGCGCCTTGCCACGAACGCGGGCGCTCGAGTCATCGCCATTTCCCGCCGGCCTTTCTCGCTCGACGTGGCGCGGCAGTTCGGCGCGGCCGAGCTTATTCCGATGGACGATCACAATGGCATCATCGAACGGGTGAAGGAGCTGACCGGAGGTCGGTTCTGTGACCGGGTAATCGAAGCGGTCGGAAAGCAATGGCCGCTCGATCTCGCCTCGGAGCTGGTGAAAGAGCGGGGCAAGCTGATCGTCGCCGGCTATCATCAGGATGGTCCGAGGCAGGTCAACATGTGGCTCTGGAACTGGCGCGGCATCGACGTCATCAACGCGCATGAGCGGGACCCTAAAGCTTATGCAGAGGGAATCCGCGAAGCCGTTGAGGCGGTCGCTTCCGGAAGGCTCGACCCAACGCCGCTCTACACTCACCGCTACCGGCTCGATCAGCTCGACGAGGCGCTGAACGCCACCCGCGACCGTCCCGACGGCTTCCTCAAAGCTCTGGTGATGCCCTGATGGCGACGCCGTGTGTCGGTTTCCTCGGCGTCGGCTGGATCGGCCGCCACCGTATGGAAGCGATGATCGGGACGGGCGCGATCGAAGTCGCCGCCATCGCCGACCCCTCCGCCGAATGCGCGGCCGAAGCGCAGAAGCTGGCGCCGGAGGCGAGGCTGGTTGCGGGGCTGGACGAGCTGCTCGCTTTGGGGCTCGACGGGATCGTCATAGCCACTCCAAGCGCCCTGCATGCCGAGCAATCGGTCCGGACGCTGGAGGCGGGCGTGGCGGTATTCTGCCAGAAACCGCTCGGGCGGACCGGAGAAGAGGCGCGGGCTGTGGTGGAAGCCGCGCGCGCCGCGGACCGGCTGCTTGCGGTCGATCTCAGCTACCGCTTCACCGAAGGCATGCGCCGCATCCGCGATCTCATCGCGGCTGGCGAGCTTGGCCGCGTCTATGCCGCGGATTTCGTCTTTCACAACGCTTATGGTCCCGACAAAGCCTGGTTCTACGATCCAGCGCTGGCGGGCGGCGGCTGCGTGATGGACCTCGGCGTCCATCTCGTCGATCTTGCACTCTGGGCACTGGATTTTCCGCGGGTAGCAAGCGCTTCCTCGCACCTCTTCGCAGGCGGCGAGCCGCTCGCTGAAGGTAAGGTGGAGGATTATGCGGTGGCGACGCTGCAGCTCCACAACGGAGCGGCGGTGCGGCTCGCCTGCTCCTGGCGGCTGCAGGCGGGGCAGGACGCGGTCATATCTGCCGCTTTCTACGGTACCGAAGGCGGCGCGGCGCTCCGGAACGAAGGCGGCAGCTTCTACGATTTCATCGCCGAGCGCTATCGCGGCACTTCCCGCGAGACGCTCGCCTCGCCGCCCGATGATTGGGGTGGCCGCGCCGCTGCTGACTGGGCGAGGCGGCTCGCCGGCGGTGAGGGCTTCGATCCCGCTTCTGAGCGGCTAATCGAGGTCGCCCAGGCGCTCGATCGGATCTACGGCCGCTAGATTTCTAGCAAAGTGTAGGGGCGCCCTTCCTCCCTCTCCACCACAAACTGGGCGCAATTGTAGACTGGAACACCGCGAGGCGTGCGGCCGCGGAAGGCGCCGGTATGGGCGTGGCCGTGGACGACCGCTTTCACATTGTCGAAACGGTCGACCGCATCGGCGAGCCGCGAGGAGCCAAGAAACGGGTAGATTTCCTTGGGCTCGCCCTCGACCGTGTCTTCGACCGGCGAATAATGGAGCACGGCCACCGCGCGATCGGTGCGGAGGGTGCGGAGCGCATTTTCAAGCTTGCGAGCCTCGTTGATGGATTCGTCGACGAAGACCTTGATAGCTTCCTCTCCGAACGCACCGAGTTCGCCCCGGCCGAAGCCGCCGATGAAACCCTTTACGCCCGCAAAGCCAACGCCTTCCACGACTGCGGCCTGCTCGTCGAGCACTGTCATTCCGGCCTGGTGCAGTATCTCGGCCACCTTTTCCGGCTGTCCGCATTCATAATCGTGATTGCCGAGCACCCCGACGATAGGGATGGTGCAGGCGCGCAAATCCTCGGCGAGCATCTCCGCTTCGTGCGTCTTGCCGAAGTTCGTGAGGTCGCCGCACAGGGCAACCACGTCGGCCACTTCCGAAATCTCGGCGAACATGTCGCGGTAGCGCCGCTCAGACGCTTCGCTGATATGGAGGTCGCCGATCGCCGCCAGAGTGATGGCGCCGTTTGCGATGTTTTCAGTGCTTTGGTCGTTCATGCTTCTCGTCGATTCCCTTGCCCACCACGTCGGCGAAGCCCCATTCGCTGACGTCGATCACGAAATCGGTTGGGCTGAGCGCCCGGCCACGGCAGATCCTTATTCCTGCCGGCGGCATCTGGTCCTGCGCCAAGAGCCGCGCCACGAGCTCCTCGAACAGCCAGCGCGGAATGAGGTCACGCTCAGTCGGATAGACGAAACGGAACAGCAGGACATTGATCAGCAGCACTTCCCAGTAGAGCTCCATCGCGGTGAGCAGCCACCGCCAGTCGATGTCGTCATGCTTGCGGAGGATCGTGTGGACGACGTCCGCGCCGTCATAACGGTAGCGCGTCTGCAAAAAGAGCTTGGAAAGGATGAACTGCGTCGGCGGCGTCACCCTGACGGTGGTGCCGTAGACTTCCGCTTCATAGGAGTGCGCGAACCACTCATCGGTAATCGGGATGTTGGCCGAGGAGATGTTATAGATGACGTCGAAAAAATTCTGCCCCTGCCAGACTTTGCCGATCCAGCGCTCATCCTCGATCTCGATCCCATAGCCGCGCTCCTTGAAGAAGGAGAGTATCTTGGGTGCGTCGCTCGGCTTGCAGAAGACGTCAAGGTCCTTGGTCGGGCGCACGATGCCGGTGAAGCAGGAGAGCGCGTAAGTTCCGGACAGGAGGAAGGGAACGCCGGATTCCTTCAGAAGCCTCAGGCTCTCCACATAGAAGTCGACCGCTTCAGGAGGCGGCTCGAAAGCCGAGGCGTCGAGCACCGGGGTTTCGTGATCCATGGCCCCTGAACGGCGGGTGGGAGGATGCGTTCCCGCCGCTCCCGCGCGACAGTCCGTTCATTGACAGGCAACGTCGCTGCCTCCACTAGACGCTCATGAAGTTCGCAAT
>DATMJS010000210.1:0-5906 GCA_035553755.1 Allosphingosinicella sp. | reverse complement strand
TGCGCATCTCGATCGACGGTGAGGTGCTTGCCCGCACCCCTGCAACGGTGGAGGCCGCCCACAAGGCCATCGAAGTGATGGTGCCGACGGAGGTCGCCTAGCCGAGCCGCGCCAGCGCCGCCTCCAGCCGCTCCGCTTCCGCCGTCTTGTCGGCATGGTCGAGGCGGGCCTTCTCCACCGCCTCCGGCTTGGCGCGCTCGACGAAGCTCGAATTGCCGAGCCGCTGCGCGAGGGAATCCCGTTCCTTTTTCGCGGCCTCGATTGCTTTGTTGAGCCGCGCCCGCTCCGCGCCGACATCGATCACTCCTTCAAGCGGCAGCACGAAGGTCGCTTCCTCGACCACGATCTGGGCCGCGCCGCCCGCGGGAGGCTCGTCCATGGCGACCGCGTCGATCCGGGCGAGCCGTCGCACCGCCGCCTCGTTCCGCTGCAGGCGCTCGCGCGTCCGGGGATCGGCGTCGCGGACATGAAGGGCAAGCTTGGCGCCGGGCGGGACGCCAAGCTCGGTACGGGCGGCGCGAATGCCGCTAACCAGCTTGATCAGCCAGTCGATCTCCGGCCCCGCCTCTGGATCGAGCGCGCGCGCATCCGGCATCGGCCATTTGGCGACGATCAGCTCGTAAGGCCGTTCGCCCATGGCGTGCCACAATTCCTCGGTGATGAAGGGCATGAACGGGTGGAGCATGACCAGGATCTGGTCGAGCGCCCAGCCCGCGACCTCGCGGGTCTCCTCGGCTCCCTCGCCGCCCTGCAGCACGGGTTTGATGAGTTCAAGGTACCAGTCGCAGAAACTCGCCCAGGTGAAATGGTAGATAAGTTTGGCGCTTTCATCGAAGCGGTACTCCGCCATGGCGAGGTCCAGCGCCTGCACCGTCTTCACCGTCTCGCCGACGATCCAGCGGTTGACCGGCAGCGTCGCCCGGGGCGGCTCGACCGCTTTCGAAGCGCCGATGCCGTTCGCCTGGCAGAAGCGCGCGGCGTTCCAGAGCTTGGTCGCGAAATTGCGATAGCCCTCGATCCGCTTTTCATCGAGCTTGATGTCGCGGCCCTGGCTTTCCATCGCCGCCAGCGTGAAGCGGAGCGCGTCGGCGCCGTAGCGGTCGACAAGGCCGAGCGGATCGACCGTATTGCCCTTGGACTTGGACATTTTCTGGCCCTTGGCGTCACGCACCAAACCGTGGAGGTAAAGCGTCCTCCAGGGCACCTCGCCCATGAAGTGGAGCCCCTGCATCGCCATTCGGGCATCCCAGAAGAAGATGATGTCGAAACCCGATATCAGGACATCGTTGGGATAGTGGCGGCGGAGCTTCTCGCTCTCCTCGGGCCAGCCGAGCGTCGCGAACGGCCACAGCGCCGATGAGAACCAGGTATCGAGCACGTCGGGATCGCGGCGGAGCGAAACGCCCTCCCCCGCCTCGGCACGCGCTTCCTCTTCGGTCTCGGCGACGAAGACATTGCCTTGATCGTCATACCAGGCCGGGATCTGGTGACCCCACCAAAGCTGGCGCGAGACGCACCAGGGCTGGATGTTCTCGAGCCAGTTGAACCAGGTCTTCTCCCAGCTCTTCGGCACGACCTTGATGTCACCCTTGCGAACCGCCTCGATGGCGGGACCCGCGAGCGTCGCCGCATCCACATACCATTGGTCGGTCAGCCACGGCTCGATCACCACCCCGGATCGGTCGCCATAGGGCGTTTGGATCACCCTATCCTCGACCTTTTCGAGGAAGCCCTCCACTTCCAGCCTCTCCACCACCCTGTTCCGGGCTTCGAAGCGGTCGAGGCCGACCAGATCGGCGGGGATGAGCCCGTCCTGCGTCTGGACCAGCCTTGCATCGGCGCTCAGCATGTTGAGCATGTCGACCGCCCTGAAGCCCGCGCGGCGGCCCACCTCGAAATCGTTGAAGTCATGGCCCGGCGTGATCTTGACGGCGCCCGAGCCGAGCTCGGGATCGGCATGCTCGTCGGCGATGATGGGAACAAGGCGGCCGGTGATCGGCAACCGCACCCTTTTACCGACGAGAGCACGGTAACGCTCGTCCGCGGGATGCACCGCGACCGCCATGTCGGCGAGCATGGTTTCGGGCCGCGTGGTGGCGACATGGATGAAGCCGCTGCCGTCCTCCAGCGGATATCTGAGGTGCCAGAATTTACCTTGAACCTCGCGAGTCTCGACTTCGAGGTCGGAGATGGCTGTGCCGAACTTGGGATCCCAATTGACCAGCCTCTTGTCGCGGTAGAGCAGCCCCTCCCTGTAGAGCTGAACGAACACCTTGATCACCGCGGCCGAAAAGCCCGGGTCCATGGTGAAGCGCTCATTCGCCCAGTCCATCGAGCAGCCGAGGCGGCGAAGCTGGCGGGTGATCTGCCCGCCCGACTGCGCCTTCCATTCCCAGACATGCTCTACGAAGGCCTCGCGCGGCATGTCGGTGCGCTTCATGCCTTGGCTTTCGAGGTTGCGCTCGACCACCATCTGCGTCGCGATCCCGGCATGATCGGTGCCGACCACCCAGAGCGCGTCCTTGCCCTTTAGGCGGGCGTGGCGGGTGAGGATGTCCTGCAACGTGTTGTCGAGCGCGTGGCCGATGTGGAGCGCGCCGGTCACGTTGGGAGGCGGGTTGACGATCGTCCAGGGCTCGGAATCTGGGCGCTCCGGCCGGAACAGCCCCTTCTCCTCCCAATGCGGATACCAGCGCGCCTCGATTGCGGCGGAGTCGAAAGTCTTCGGCAGTTCGCTCATGGCCGCCGCTTAACCGTGCGGAACCGGGAAGGCTAGATATCCTTGCCCGAGGTGATGCGGGCGATCTCGCGCGTGACCAGTTCCTCGACGATTTCGGGGAGGTGCTGATCGAGCCATTCCTTGAGCATCGGCTTCAGCATCTCGCGGACGACCGCCTCGAGCGGCCCCTCGCCCGCTCCGGTAGGGATTTCGCCCTGGCGGCGCATTTCGGCGAGCGCCGCGAGCCGCGACCGGCTGGCGGCGGCGGCGTCTTCCGAGACAAGCGGGTCGCCCGCAGTCACCGGATCGCTAAGTTCAAGCACATCTTCTTCGGCAGGCGGCGGGACGCCGCGGCGCGCACGCAGAGGCGCCGGAGGCGGCGTTTCCTCCGCTATCACGCGTTTGATGGAGGCGAGAATCTCCTCCATCGACAGGTCTTGGCGATTATCCCCCATAGTGAGGGCCTTATCGCTTATCGCCGCGGCTGTGTCACGGGTGTTGTGTCGACCGGTGTCGTCACCGTCCGCGTCGAACGCGGCTGCGGCGTCGGATCCTGCGCCCAGTCCGAGCGGTTGCGCGAGACGCGGTTGTAATTGACGAGCGGGTCGTAGAGCGCGCCGCCGTCGAGGTTGAGGTCCTCGGCCTCGGCCATGCCCATCGCGTTGAGGAGCTGGAAGCCCGCCACATAGGCGTCGCGCCGCGCGGTCACCAGCGCCACCTGGCTGTTCAACAGCTCCTGTTCCGCATTGAGCACGTCGAGCACGTTACGGGTGCCGACGGTCTGCTCGGCGCGGGTCCCTTCGAGGGCGAGCTGATTGGCCGCAACCGCGATCTCGTTCGATTCGATGGCTTCATTGGCGGCGCGCCAGCTTGAGTAGGCGGCCCGCGTGTTGGCAACAATGAGGCGCTCGATCGCGACGCCCTGCTCCAGCAGCTGGCTCTGCTGGGCCTGCGCCTGCCGTACGCGCGCGCCGACCAGACCACCCTGATAGATGGGAATCCGTGCCTGTACGCCGGCCCCGGTATTGGTCTCCGTATTGGGGATCGAACCCGGAGGGGCATTCGGAAACCGATCGTCGTTCGAGCCCAGGAAGTTGGTGTGACGGCCGGAGGCGATCGCCGAGACGGTGGGCAAACGGTCGGCGCGGAGCACATCGACGTCGAGACCTGCGGCCCTGATCTGACGGCCGATCGCTATGAGGTCCGGATTGTTGGCAAGCGCGATCTCGACCGCCTGGTCGGGAGTTGCCGGCATCGGCGGCAGCGGGTTCGGCGGCTGCAGGTCGCCGGGAAGATCGCCGATCACCCGCCGGTAATTCTCCTCGCTCGCGGTCAGCCGGCCTTGCGCCGTTTCCAGGGCGCTTCTGGCCAAAGCGAGCCGCGCTTCCGACTGGGCCACGTCGGTGCGGGTGAGGTCGCCCACCTCGAAGCGGTCGCGGCTAGCCTGCAAATTGGTTTCGAGCACGCGCACCTGATTCTGGTTGAGCGTCACGATCGTGCGGTCGCGTATCACGTCCATGTAGGCGGCGACCGCTTCGGTGAAGACATCGCCCTCGGTCGCGCGGAGGTTCGCGCGGCCGGCGAGCACGCGCTCGTCCGCCGCGCGAATGGCGTTGCGGACCCGCCCGCCGTTGAACAGAGGATAGCTGACGTCGATCCCGGCATTGAGGTTGCGGCCGTTGCCGCCGCCCGTGCGCGTAAGGTCCTGGTTCACCCCGGCGGTGCCGGAAAGCTGCGGGCGGAGACCGGCCCGCGCCACCGCCACGCTTTCGTCGAGCGTTCGAAGCTGCGCGCGCTGCGCCATGATCGTCGGGTTCGTATTATAAGTCTGGACCAGCGCCTCGCGCAGCGTATCCGCCTGTGCGACTTCGCCGGCGAGCAATGCGGCCACCGCCGCCGCTGCCATCAACCCACCCCGCATTACGCCCTACTCCGCTCTCTAGAAGGTGAATCCGCGGGGCTTTTGGAACCCCGGGAGAATCGCCGAAGCGGCGTCCGAAACCGCCGCCATGCCGAAGCCGGTGCCCCCGCGCCGGCCAATCGAAATACGCGCCACACCCTGATCGAGCATCGCCGCCGCCAGCCGGCCATCCTCGGCAAGCTGGGCGACGATGGCATCCGGCACGAACTCAACCGCGCCGTCAATCAGAATCAAATCGTAAGGAGCGCCGGGCTTATGGCCTTTGACCAACGGCCCCTCCACCAGCTTCACATCCCAGCCCTTGAGCGCCTCGCGCGCCGCCGCGGCGAGCGCCGGGTCCTCCTCGACCGCCACCACCGAGGCGACCATCTCGGCCAGCACCGCCGCGGCATAGCCGGTAGCGGCGCCGATCACGAGTGCGCGGTCGTCGGGGTCCGGCGAAGCCTCGGTGAGCAGGCGGCCCAGTGACATCGGCGTGTTGAGATCGCGGCCGTTGCCGAGCGGCACCAGCGCATCGGCATAAGCCATCGCGATCCGATCCGCAGGCACGAAACGCTCCCGCGGCACGGCGCCCATCGCCGCGACCACGCGCGGATCGTTGATCCCCGTCGTCCGCAACTGGCTCGCGACCATCGCGCGGCGCATATGCTCGAAATTATGCTCCGTCATTCCTCGCCCTTATTGGCACAGCTGTCTTATTCGTGCAATACACTAAAACCCGCTCCGGGCTTCCTAGCCTCCCGCGGCTTGGAGGCCAAGCGGAGAGTCTCCCTCGAAGCGGCGGAGCAAGACCCATGCCATAGCGGCGCCGGACGATGCCTTCGCTCGGCTCACTTGAGTTCAAAGGTGACAAGAGAGCGTTCGTAGGCCGAACTGCCAGGAGCGGCGTCGCGCGCGACTGTCCGCTTCCGGACAGGCAGCGTCCGCAGCCGGACAGGCGCGGCTCCGGGTTGACAGCAAAGGGCCGCCCGCGCACATGCCGGTCGAACCCCCGGCGGCCCGATGGCGGAGTGGTTACGCAGAGGACTGCAAATCCTTGCACGCCGGTTCGATTCCGGCTCGGGCCTCCAGTCACACGTAAGTCATTGAACTCCACGGATAAAGCCGAACTCCGGCGCAACTCTGCGGGACTTCCAGCGGCTCCGAAACAGCGCCCGCCCGGGCGCTTCCTCCACTTCGAGCGGTGCCGACATTCTCGCAAAGACCCAGCATTTCCGCCTGAGAAACGATCTTGTGCACGGCGGCCGCTACGCCGCGCTTGCCAGC
>DATMJS010000209.1:0-11747 GCA_035553755.1 Allosphingosinicella sp. | reverse complement strand
TTCCACGCGGATCCACTCATGTTCCCTGGTGAAATAGAGGCTCATTGTCCGGCTCCCTTGCGGTGGTAACGGTGGGGGACGAAGGGCATCGGAACGACCCTCGCCTGGAAAATCCTGCCGCGCTGGGCGAGGCTGATCGCGGCTCCTTCGACGGCGAGCGCAGAGGGTACATAAGCCATCGCGATCGGGGCTTCGAGCATGGGGGAGAAGCCGCCGCTGGTGACCCGGCCGACCTCGTTGCCTTCGCCGTCCACCACCATCGCTCCTTCGCGCACCGGCTGGCGGCCTTCGACGGCGAGGCCGACGCGGCGGGTGATCGTGCCCTGCTCGATTTCCCTGATGATCCGGTGCCAGCCCGGAAAGCCGCCTTCGGCGCGGCGGCGCTTGGAGATGGCGAAGCCGAGATCGGCCTCGATCGGCGTAGTCTGGGTGTCGAGGTCGTGCCCGTAGAGCGGCAGCCCCGCCTCGAGCCGCAGCGAATCGCGAGCGCCGAGGCCGATCGGCTTCACCTCGGGCTGGGCGGCGAGGAGGTCGGCGATATCGGCGGCGCGGGCGGCGGGGAGCGAGATTTCGAACCCGTCCTCGCCGGTATAGCCCGAGCGGCTGATCCAGACGGTGGCGCCGCTCAGCTGGAAAGCGCCGCCTTGCATGAAGCTCAGCGCCTCGACGCCCGGCGCGACCCGCGTCAGCGCATCGACCGCCTTCGGGCCCTGCAGCGCGAGCAGCGCCTGCTCCTTCATATGATCGACAACCACGCCCGGCGGGAGGTTCGCCTCGAGATGGGCGATGTCGCCTTCCTTGGTCGCGCCGTTCACCACCATGTAGAAGTGGTCGCCGCGCCGCGTCACCATCAGGTCGTCGATGATGCCGCCGTCCTCGGTCAGCAGCAGCGAATAGCGCAGCCGCCCCTCCTTCAGGATCGACAGGTCTGCGGGAAGCAGGCTCTCCAGGGCCTTTTCGGCGCCGTCGCCTGCGATGATCAGCTGGCCCATATGGCTGACGTCGAACAGACCCGCCGCTTCGCGCGTCCACCTGTGCTCGGCGATGATGCCCTCATACTGGATCGGCATCGCATAGCCTGCGAACGGGACCATCCGCGCTCCGCGGGCGCGGTGCCATTCGTCCAGCGGGAGGATCTTTTCGGGCTCGCTCATTCCAGTCTCCAGGCGTGCGACGGGTCTGCCTGCCGGCGATCCCTTGCTGCACCCCCTCTGTCACTGGACCTGAGAGCTTTCACTCGCCTTGCGGCGGCTTACCCCTTCGGTGGGATGCATCGCTGCATCCGCTTTCCAGAGTGCCTGGCGCCCGCGCGGTCCTGGGGCCTGAGAGATTCCGGGGCGGTTGCTCCTTCGGCGGCGACAGGCCGGGCCTGCCGCGCTCTCCCGCGCATCGCCCGGCAGTCTCCCGCCGGCGGCGCTAGAAGCTCTGGAGACTCAGCCCTGCCGAGTCAACGCGTTATCGCGTGGCGTTGTAGCGCAGCTGCTCGGGCGTCAGCTGGAAGCCGACGAGAAGCTCGAAAGTGGCCCGGGTGACGGCTGCCCGTACCGACGGCTCCGACATCGGATCCACGGCCGCATCGGGATCACCGGCCTTGCGGGGCCGGTTAATGTAGCGACGGGTCTCTTCAGGCAGGGTAGCGGCGGAGCGAAGCACATAACCGGTGGCTGTGCCCGAGGTGCTGGCGCGGGCCTGCCCGTCGGCGAAGGTCAGCCCGACGCGGCCGATCCGCTTCGCCACCACGTTGGTGCCGCCCTGCACCACCACCGAGAAATAAGGGAGCACGACCTCGCGCGCGCCCCTCGTGTCGCGGCGCAGCGCCTGCACGTCGAACGTGACGTTGCTGACGATATATTCGCCGCTTTCGTCGCAGGTGGAGCGGACGTTGGTCATGGTCGCGACCACGTCGATTGCCGCAGCGTCGCGGCTGGTGGGAGGATTGAACAAGGTCACGTCGCCGGTCGCGACCGGAATGGCGACGGCAGGGCAGGCGGAACGGGTGACGAGGATCCCTTCGGGAGTGATCTGTCCGTCGGTGCTGCAAGCGGCCAAGGCCAGGGTCATGAAGGAAGCAATGAAGGCTCTGGTCTTGAACACTGGGCTCGATCCTCAAACATACAAGGGGGAAGGCTGTTACGCGGCCTATCCGACCCGCAGGATTTTAGGAAGCGGGTTTCGTGCAGGCAAGCAATGGCGTAGAGGCGCCCCCATGGACACCCCGAAGAGACCTCTCACTTTGCTGATCGCGGCGCCGCGGGGTTTCTGTGCCGGGGTCGATCGGGCGATCCGCATCGTCGAGCTCGCGCTCGAGAAGTATGGTGCGCCCGTCTATGTGCGCCACGAGATTGTCCACAACAAATATGTTGTGGATAGCCTGAAGGCCAAAGGCGCGATTTTCGTCCCCGAGCTGGATCAGGTACCGGATGGGGTGCCGGTCGTTTTCTCCGCGCACGGCGTGCCTAAAGCGGTTCCGGCCAAGGCCGAAGAGCGGGGCCTTGAATATGTCGACGCCACCTGTCCGCTGGTTTCCAAGGTGCACCGTCAGGCGGAGCGGCTGATCGAGCATGGCAGGCACATCCTCTTCATCGGCCATGGCGGCCATCCCGAAGTGATCGGCACCTTCGGGCAGGTGCCGGAAGGGCGGATGACGCTGATCGAGACGGTGGCGGACGCCGAGCGCGTCGAGCCCGCCGATCCGGCGAACCTCGCCTACCTCACCCAGACGACGCTCTCGGTAGACGACACGGCCGCGATCATCGCCGTGCTCGAACGGCGCTTCCCCACCATCCGGGCGCCCAAGGGAGAGGACATCTGCTATGCGACGTCCAACCGCCAGGCGGCGGCCAAGGAGATCGCTCGGCGGAGCCAGGCGGTGCTGGTGATCGGTGCCCCCAACAGCTCCAATTCGGTCCGCCTCGTCGAAGTCGCGGAGCGCGAAGGCGCGCGCGGGCGGCTGGTCGGCCGCGCCCATGACATCGATCTGGGCTGGCTGGAAGGGGTCGACACGCTCGGCATCACCGCCGGGGCTTCCGCGCCTGAGATATTGGTGCGCGAAGTCGTCGACTTCCTCGCCCGCCATTTCGAAGTCATCGAGGAGTCGATCGAAGGCGTCGAGGAGCGGATGGTGTTCAAGCTTCCCGCCGGCCTGCAGGCGGCCTGATCCCGCTTCCCGTGACCGAAGTCGAGATTTTCACCGACGGCGCCTGCAAGGGCAATCCCGGCCCGGGCGGCTGGGGCGTGGTGATCCGGTCGGGAGAGCATGAAAAGGAGCTGTCGGGGGGCGAGCCGGTGACGACCAACAACCGGATGGAGCTGCTCGCGGCTATCCGCGGTCTCGAAGCGCTGAAGCGGCCCTGCAAGGTCGATCTCTACACCGACAGCGTCTATGTCCGCGACGGCATCACCAAATGGATCCATGGCTGGCAGAAGAATGGCTGGCGGACCGCCGACAGGAAGCCGGTCAAGAATGCCGAGCTGTGGCAGGAGCTGCTCGATGCTGCGAGGCCGCACCGGATCGGCTGGCACTGGGTTAAGGGCCATGCCGGCCATCCCGAAAACGAGCGGGCCGACCGACTCGCCTGCGACGCCGCGCTTCAGTTCGCGAGCCGCTCCGCAAGATAAGGGGCAGGATCGATGCCGGCCACCAGAGGGTCGGGAGAGGTACCGAGGAGCAGCGCTGCGCCGAGCTTGGCCGCGGCCGGCGCGGTCTGGATGCCGAACCCGCCTTGCCCGGCGAACCAGAAATAATCCTCCCGCCCCGGCGCGAAACCATAGACGGGCAGCCGGTCCGGCGCGAAGCTCCTGAGGCCGGCCCAGCTATGCTCCACCCGCTGAATCCTCCAGTCCACCACCTGTTCGAGCCGTTCGATCGCCAGGGCGACGTCATATTCCTCGGGCGCGCAGTCGCAGGGATCGGAGACGGTTTCATCGTGCGGGCTTAGCCACAGGCGCCCGCCTGCCTCGGGCTTGAAATAGAAGCGGCCGAGCACGTCCACGACCAGCGGCAGGTCCGCCGGAGCGGGCGGATCGGTCCGCAACTGGACGATGGTGCGGCGGTACGGCTGGATGCCGAGCGACGCGACACCTGCCATGGCAGCCACCTCGTCGGCCCACGCTCCGGCAGCGTTGACGATGACCGCCGCTTCAAAGCGGCCTTTGTTCGTTTCTATCCTGCCGCCATCAATGCGTTCGGTCCGAGCGCCACAAACAACCTCCACGTCATGCCGACGCGCGGCCTTGATGTATGCGCCGTGCAGCGCCGCGACGTCGATGTCGGCGCAACTCCCCTCCCAAAGGCCGAACTCCCAGCCTTCGCGAAGTCCCGGAATGGCCGCCGCCAGCGCGGCGCCGTCCATTGGCTCCAGCCGGGGCTCCGCCCCTGCGAACGCCCTCGCCAGCTCTTCAAGCGCCGCTTGGCCATCAGCGGCCGCGATATGGACGGCCCCCCGAGGCTTCAAGAAGGAGCCGTCGGCGAAACGCTCCGGCGGATCCGCCAGGAACGGCCTCGACGCGCTGGTCAGCGGCTGGATGAGCGGTCCGCCATAGCTTTCCGACCAGAACGCAGCCGAGCGCCCGGTCGAATGATATCCCGGCTGCTCTTCGGCTTCGATAAGCAGCACCGACACATGGAGCGCCAGTTCGGCCGCGAGGCTCGCCCCTGCCATCCCCGCTCCTATGACGGCGATATCCGCGCGCCGGGTCACGCCTTCGCGTGCTCGTATAGGAAGTGGTCGATCTCCGCGAGCGCCTCGAGCCGCACCGCATCACTTTCACGGAGGATCTCATGGGCGGCAGTCGGAAACATGAAAAGCGTGGGATTGGGGAGGATTTCCGCCGCCTGCCGCATGGCGGCGGGACTGACGAGCCGGTCGCGGTCCGTGCCTAGAAGCAGCACCGGCGTCTCCACCCGCCGCAGCAGCGCCGGCGTCACCCGCGCGATCGAGCGGAAGGCGGCATCGAGCCAGCCCCAGCTGGGCGGCCCCAGATCGAAGCCGGGCCGCTGCCGCTTCCACCACAGCTCGTCCTCATAACGGTCGGGGCAGCTCGTGAGGAAGCGCGCGCGGCTCACATGCGCCATCGCCGGCCGCTCATTATGCTTCCAGGCGGGCCGGTTCCTGAGACCCAGCATGCAGAGCGTGCGCGCGATCAGACGACTGAGCCCCGAGGGGACGGGGCTGGCATTGATGCCGATCATCGGCGCGATCAGCACCAGCGCATCCACCTTGGGCTTACGCTCCGCCACCAGCCGCAGCATCAGATGCCCGCCCATCGAATGGCCGATGAGCACATGCGGGCGGGACGTCGAAGAAAGCCATTCCTAGACCAAGGTATCGGCGTCCCCGATCAACGGATCGAAGCTGTCGAGATGGCCGCCGACGATCTGCCCTCGCGAATCCCCCTGGCCCCGCCAGTCGAAGCTGGCGACGTTCCAGCCGCACGCATGCCAATGGCCGAGCGCCTCCAGATATTTTTCGATGAAGTCGCCCCGCCCGTTGGCGAACAGGATGCTCCCGCGCGCGGGCGTCCCTTGCTCCTGCCGCCACTCCATCCGCCGCAGCGTCCAGCCGTCCGCCGCCGTCCAGCTGGAGAAAACCGCACCCAGCGGGTGGGCCCTTCGATCGAGGGGCTGGAATTTCATGGCGGCTGGTTACGTTTTTGAAAGTAACCACGTCTAGACACTTAATCATGCAAGGGGATTTCTCCACTTTTCTGCTCGCCGCGCTTGCCGTCATGCTGCTCATCGCAGCATTTGGCGACCTGCGCACGCGCGAGATATCGAACTGGCTGAACGGCGCCATTGCGCTCACCGCCATCCCCTTCTGGTTTTCGATCGGCCTCCCCGTCTGGCCGGACATGGCGCTGCAGGTCGGCGTGGCCTTCGGGCTGTTCCTGCTGTTCGCCCTGCTTTTCCAAGTCGGCGCAATGGGCGGGGGCGACGTGAAGATGATCACGGCTTTAGCGCTTTGGCTGCCGGCGGGAGCCGTCCTTAACCTGGTGATCATCATGTCGATCGCCGGTGGCGTGCTGACGCTCGCCATGCTGGCCGGTCGCCGTCTCAAAAAAAGCGAGGCGCCAATCGAGGTTCCGTATGGAGTGGCGATCGCCTTTGCGGGCTTCTGGGTGATTGCCGAACCGTTTCTTAACCAATTTGCGTAATTAGTGGGCCGGGTTTTTCGGAGACCCCACGGGAGGCTTAGGGCGTCATGGATGTAAAAAAGATCATGCTGTTGGTGGGCGCGCTGGTGATAGCCGCGGTGACCGCCGTGATGGCGAAGAACATGTTCACCGGAGCCGGAGCTCCCCGGGCCGAAGCCGCGGCCGTCGCAGGCCCCGAAGTCCTCGTCGCCACGCGCGCGCTTCCGGTCGGCACCATCATCGATGCGGAGACCTTCCGCTATCAGGCATGGCCCGAAGGACTGGTCCAGGGCGCCTATTACGTGAAGGGCGCAGAGGGCACGAACCCGCAGGATCTCATCGGCACTGTCGTTCGCAATGAGATCACTGCCGGCCAGCCGATCACCCGCGGCGCCCTGATCAAGCCGGGTGAGCGCGGCTTCCTCGCTGCCGCTCTCGGACCGGGAATGCGCGCAGTGACCGTAGCCGTGACCAACACCAGCAGCGTCGCCGGCTTCGTCTTCCCGGGCGACCGAGTCGACATGGTGCTTACCCAGGACGTTCCAGGTGACGGGGGCGGCCTGCCACTCAAGGTTTCCGAAACGATCCTGCGCAACGTGCGCGTGCTCGCCACGAACCAGAACACCCACGCCAAAGACGCCGATGGCAAGCCGATCCTGACCGAATTGACCATGGTGACGGTCGAGGTGACTCCCAAGATCGCCGAAAAGATCACCGTGGCTCAGACCATAGGCAAGCTATCCCTGACGCTGCGGGCGCTGGCGAACAACAATGCCGAGCTCGAGCAGGCGATCGCTTCAGGAGAGGTGAGCGTTCCTGAAGGTTCTGACCCCAAGGCAGAACGCAATATGCTGCTGGCCGCGGCCTCGCGCCCGGTCGATGCTGGTGCGACGGCCACAGTGGGCAGCGAAGTGTCGCGTTACCAGCGCAGCACCGTACCCGTTAAGAGCCGCAGCGAAGGCAAGCCCGACCCCGCCCGCATGAGCGGCGCGATGGGCGACATGATCAACGCGATGGCGAACCGCATTACCGGCAAATCCGGCGATGCCCCTGCCGCCCCTGCCCGCCCGGTGGGGCCGGTCGTCCGGATAGCCCGGGGCAACAGCGTAACCGAAGTTCCGGTTGGAGCCCGATAAAATGATGACCAGCAAGATCAAACGCACCATGCTCGGCACGGCAGTAGCCGCGCTGGTGGCAGCAGGCTTCGCCGCCACTGCCCCGGCCCCTGCCCTCGCCCAGCCGACCACGCGGCCGGCGAACGACATCGCCCTTTCGGTTGGAACGGGCCGTCTCATTCGCCTCGACGGGAACATGAGCGACCTCTTCGTCGCCAATCCCGCGGTCGCGGACGTCCAGGTGCGCTCGGCCAACCAGCTCTACATCTTCGGCAAGGGTGCCGGCGAAACCACGGTTTACGCCACCAACAGCGCCGGCCGTGTCATCTATTCGGCCACTGTCCGGGTGGGGCAGAATATCGGCTCGATCGACGAGATGCTGCGCGTCGCCATGCCGCAGTCAAATATCCAGGTGACGCCGATGAACAGCTTCGTGCTGCTGACCGGTACCGTCGCCGCTCCGGCCGACGTCGAGGACGCGACCCGCCTCACCCAGGCTTTCGTCGGCGAAGGCACGCAGGTGATGAGCCGCCTGAAGACGGCGACGCCGCTGCAGGTGATGCTTCAGGTGAAGATCGCCGAAGTCAGCCGCTCGCTGGTAAAAGAGATCGGGGTCAACCTCCTGACCCGCGACCAGAGCGGCGGCTTCCTGTTCGGCATCAGCCAGGGCCGTGACATCGGCGATATCAAGGATATCGTGTCGGAAGAGCTCGTCGACCCGAGAACGGGCAACCCGCTCGTCGTGGGCACCGAATATGTGTTCAGGAATCCGGCCGGGCCGGGAACCACCATCAACGCGGCGGGCCGCCTGTTTGGTCTCGACATTCTCTCCGCGCTCGACCTGGCCCAGAATGACGGCCGCGTGCAGACGCTGGCGGAACCCAATTTGGTGGCGCTTTCCGGCGAAACCGCGAGCTTCCTCGCCGGCGGCGAATTCCCGATCCCTACGGCGCAGGGCATCAACGGCACCTCGGTCGAGTTCAAGGAATATGGCGTCAGCCTTGCCTTCACGCCGACCGTGCTCGAGGGCGGCCGCATCTCAATGCGGGTGCGCCCGGAAGTGTCGGAACTGTCGAGCGAGGGCGCGATCCGCCTCAACGGCTTCAACGTTCCTTCGCTAACGACGCGGCGGGCCGAAACGACGGTCGAACTCGGCTCCGGACAAAGCTTCATGATCGGCGGGCTTCTGCGCAACAGCAGCTCCAATACCGTCGACAAGGCTCCCTTTCTGGGCGACCTGCCGATCCTCGGCGCCCTGTTCCGGTCGTCCGGCTTCCGGCGGAACGAGACCGAGCTGGTGATCGTGGTCACGCCCTATCTCGTGAAGCCGGTGAATGCCGCTCAGATTGCGCTCCCGACCGACGGCTTCCGCACGTCGAACGATGCCCAGCGCCTGCTCTTGAACCAGCAGCATGACAGCAGGGCGGGCGAGCGCCGGCCGATGCCTCGCATGGAATCGCCGCAGACGGTGGCGCCCTCTGTGGGCAGTCCCAGCGCCAGCCGGCAGCCTGCGGCTGTTCCGCAGCACGGGGGTCAGGCTGCCGCCAAGCCCAGCGGCAGCACTGCGGCTCCGGGGTTCAGCTTTTAATGGCCGCTTTCCGCTTGAAAGGATCACGTCAGATGGGACGCTTGCAAACTTCCGCCGCGCTGCTCGCGCTTACGACCGCGGTGAGCGCCTGCGGCGGCGTCAACCAAGGGATCACGCCTTATTATAATCCCGGCCTCACGTCCGCCAACCAGCCGGTCGTGCAACGCACCGATTATGTGCTCGACCTTGCCACCACGGGCAGCGGCGTTCCCGCGCCGGAGCAGAGGCGTCTCTCCGACTGGTTTGACTCCCTGGGCTTGGGTTACGGCGACCGCATCTCACTGGACCAGGGCAATGGCTATGCCGATCCGAGGAGCCGCGAAGACATAGCCCGGGTCGCCGGCGCTTACGGCCTTTTGCTCAGTGAAGGCGCTCCCGTCACAGCCGGCGTGGTTCAGCCCGGATCGGTCCGCGTAATCGTCAGCCGCACGACGGCCTCGGTTCCCGGCTGCCCCAATTGGGAGCGGGGAGAGATCAACTCCCGCACGACCACCTCCCCCAATTTCGGCTGCGCCGTCAATTCGAACCTTGCGGCGATGGTCGCGGATCCCACCGATCTGGTGCTTGGACAAACCGGCACCGGATCCGGCGATGCGGCGACCGCCTCCAAGGCCATCAGGCAATATCGTGACGCCCCGCCTACCGGAGCGTCCGGCCTCAAATCCGAAAAAGAAGGCAGCAAATAATGAACGCGCCCTTCCAAGCACGCGGAGCCGCGCTCCGTGATCCTTTCACCGCCTTCGTCTGCGACGACGCCACGGCGGAGCTGTTGCGTGCGGTAGCCGTCGAACATGGCTGGTCGCCGGAGAAGATCAATAAAGGCGGGCTGCGCAACGCCGTGCAGTCCTTGTCGGTTTCGGCAAGTCCCAACATCCTGTTCGTCGACCTGTCGGAATCGGGCGACCCGCTCGAAGATATCAACTCACTGGCCGAAGTCTGCGAGCCGGGGACGGTGGTTATAGCCGCGGGACAGGTAAACGACGTTCGGCTTTACCGCGACCTCGTCGCGAGCGGCATCCAGGATTATCTGCTGAAGCCGTTCACGGCGGACCAGCTGCGCGATGCGTTCGCGCATGCGCAGATGACGATAGCGGGCCCGCGCGGAAACGAGCCGGCGATCGACCGGCCGCACATGATGGCGACGGTGATCGGCGTCCGCGGCGGCGCAGGCGCCTCCACCGTAGCATCCTCGCTCGCCTGGCTGATGGGCGAGAAAGCAGGCCGCTCGACCGCGCTGCTTGACCTTGACGTGCATTTCGGGACCGGCGCGCTGTCGCTCGACCTCGAGCCGGGGCGGGGACTGACGGACGCGATCGAGAATCCGAGCCGCATCGACGGGCTCTTCATCGAGCGTGCGATGGTTCGAGCCACGGAGAAGCTCAGCGTGCTTTCGGCGGAAGCGCCGATCAACCAGCCGATGCTCACCGACGGAACCGCATTCCACCAGCTCCAGGAAGAGATGCGCAACGCCTTCGAGGCGCTGGTGCTCGATCTGCCCCGCCCGATGCTGATCCAGTATCCGCACCTGGTGCAGGACACGCATGTCGCGATCGTGGTGGTGGAATTCACTCTTGCCGCCACCCGCGATGCGATCCGCATCCTTTCCTGGCTTAAGGCGAACGCGCCGCAATCCCGTGTGATCGTCGTTGCCAACAAGGTCCAGCCGGCAGCGGCTCAGGAAGTCAGCCGGAAAGATTTCGAGCAATCGATCGAGCGCAAGGTCGACATCATACTGCCGTTCGAGCCGAAGGCCGCCGCGCAGTCGGCCAAGCTCGGCCAGCCATTTGCCAAGGTGGCGGGCGCGAAAGTGGCGGGTCCGCTTGGGCAGCTCGCGACCCTGACGGTTTCCACGGTCGATGCCACTGCGGAAGGGGATGGCGTCCAAGCGGCCGGTTCGCTGCTCGGCAAGCTCGGCGGTCTCAAATCGCTGGTCGCCAAAAAGCCGAAGGAACCGCAGACGGCTTGATCCCGCGCAAGGGCTGCGCGCCGATGAAAATGTAGAGGGCGAACGATGCCGAGTTTTACGATCATCATGATGGGAGCGGGCCTGCTGGCCATGCTCGGCATGCTGTTCATCGCCTTTGCCGGCCCCTCGCCTGCCAAAACCCAGGCGCGCCGGCTCGAGACGCTTCGCGAACGGCACAGCAAATCGACGCAAGTCACCGCCCAGGCGCAGCTGAAGCGGATCATAGCCGGACGCGCGACGAAGATGGACGGCGTGGCGGCACGGCTCCTGCCCAATCCGGCGCTGCTCAAGAAGCGCCTGCAGCAAACCGGCCGGACCTGGACACTCGGCCAATATCTTTCCGTCTCCGCCGGTCTGGCGCTGGTCGTCGCCATGCTGCTGATGCTGAGGGGGGCGCCGTTCCTGCTCGCGCTCTTCGCCGGACTGTTCGCGGGCATCGGCTTGCCGCACTTCATCGTCGGCAAGCTCATCAACCGAAGGGTGAAGGAGTTCACGTCCAAATTCCCCGATGCGATCGAACTCATGGTGCGCGGCCTCCGCTCGGGCCTTCCTATCTCGGAGACGATGGGCATCGTCGGCGACGAGGTGCCGGGGCCGGTGTCGGTCGAGTTCCGATCGGTTACGGACAAGATGAAGATCGGGCGCACGCTGGAATCGGCGCTGCAGGACACGGCCGATCGTCTTGGAACTCCGGAATTCCAGTTTTTCGTGATCACGCTCGCCATCCAGCGGGAGACGGGCGGCAACCTTGCCGAGACGCTGGCCAATCTCGCCGACGTGCTGCGCAAGCGCGCGGCCATGAAGCTCAAGATCAGGGCGATGTCTTCGGAAGCCAAGGCATCGGCGATGATTCTCGGCGCGCTGCCTTTCGTGGTGTTCGGAATCATCATGTTCCTCAACCCCGAATATATGGGCGGCTTCTTTGCCGATCCGCGCCTGATCGTGG
>DATMJS010000208.1:0-3570 GCA_035553755.1 Allosphingosinicella sp. | reverse complement strand
GCTTCCGCCTCGAGCGGGAACAAATGATAGGCCTCGATCAGCTCCAGGCCCTTATTCATGAGAGTGGCTGAATCGACCGAGATTTTGGCGCCCATCGACCAGTTCGGGTGCGCGACCGCCTCGGCGGGCGTGGCGGTGCGCATTTCCTCGATGCTCTTCATCCGGAACGGTCCGCCGCTGGCGGTAAGCGCGAGCACTTCATACCGCTCGGCGTTGCGCTCGATGAGGTCGAGCGTCGAGCGGCCGACCGAGCCGGTGGCGCCGAGGATGGTGACGGTGCGCCTGCTCATGCCGCCCATGTGCGTGCCGCCGCGAGCGCGAGGGTCGCCACGACTACCGGAAGGAGGCCGTCCAGACGGTCCAGCACTCCTCCGTGCCCCGGAAGGAGCGAGCCGCTGTCCTTGACGCCGGCCTTGCGCTTCAGCGCGCTTTCATAAAGGTCGCCCAGTTGGGCGATGAGCCCCATTGCCGCGCCCGCGTAGAGGAATGGCGTATCGAGGTTGAAGAACAACGCCGTTGCCGCGCCGAGAACGGCCGCGCCGGCCATCCCGCCGACGAGACCCGCCCAGGTCTTGTTGGGGCTGATCTTCGGCGCAAGCTTCGGACCGCCGATCGCGCGGCCGGCGAAATAGGCGAATATGTCTGTCGCCCAGGTGACGATCATTGCCCAGAACACCGCTTCCCAGCTGATCCAGTTGAGGATCAGCAGCGCGAAAGAAGGAACGGCCACGTAGAGATAGCCGAGGCCGAGGCGGGGCTTGCGGCTGATCGCCGCCAGCAGCAGCGCGAAAACGGCGGCCGCAACAAAGCCGTACCAGACCTCCGGCGCCGCTTCTCCATCAAACTGGAAAGAAGGAAAGAGAATCTCGGGCAGCAGCCAGAGGTTGATTGCGAGCAGCGCCATTCCGATCACCGGCCAAGTGCGGCGTGAACGGTGCATGTCGCAATATTCGACCAGCATCAGCGCTGCGCCGAGACCAACCAGAATGCGAAACGGCCAGCCGCCGAAATAGATCGCCGCGACCGCGACCGCGATCATCGCTATTCCGGCGGCGGCGCGGGTCGGAAGGTCTGATTTGGCGGCAGGCGTGGCGGCGTCGCTCACAAGCCACCATAGCGCCGTTCGCGCCGCGCGAACTCGGCCAAGGCGGCGCGAAGCGCATCGCCGTCGAAATCGGGCCAGAGCGTGTCGACGAACAGCAATTCGGCATAGGCTGCCTGCCAGAGCAGGAAGTTGGACAGGCGCCGCTCGCCCGAGGTGCGGACGAGGAGGTCGAGCGGCGGCAGGTCGGCCGTGTCGAGCGCGGAATCGATCTCCTCCTCGCCTACCTCGCCGAGGTCCGCTCCGGAGGCCGCGAGCTTGCGGATCGCCTTCACAAGTTCGGCGCGGGCACCGTAATTGAGGGCAATCGCCACGGTAATCAACGTGTTGGCAGCCGTTTTTGAGACGGCGTGATCGATCATTCGGCAGAGCTCCGGCCCGAAGGCCGAATGGTCGCCGAGGATCCTGAGGCGGACGCCTTCCTTGTGAAGCCCGTCGAGCTCGGACTGGAGGTAGAAGCGAAGCAGCCCCTTGAGGTCGTTGATCTCCTCTTCGGGGCGGCGCCAGTTCTCCGAGGAGAAGGCATAGAGGGTAAGGCATTCGACTCCCGCCTCGCCGGCGGCGCGGACCACCTTGCGCGCCGCTTCGGCGCCGGCCTTGTGGCCCGCCGCGCGCGGCAGCCCCCGCGCCTTCGCCCAGCGGCCGTTGCCGTCCATGATGATCGCGACGTGCCGCGGCACGGCCGCTCCGCCGGAGACCGGAGCCGGGCGCGAACTCACTGGCCGAGAATTTCCTTTTCCTTGGCGGCGGTGGTGGCGTCGATCTCCTTGATCGTATCGTCGGTCATCTTCTGGACCTCGACCTCGAGCCGTTTATGCTCGTCCTGGCTGATTTCGCCCTTCTTCTCGTCCTGTTTCAGCGCATCCATGCCGTCGCGGCGGACGTTGCGGACCGCGATCCGCGCCTTTTCCGCATATTGACCCGCCAGCTTGGCGAGCTCCTTGCGGCGCTCTTCGGTAAGATCCGGGATCGGCAGCCGGATATTCTGGCCGTCGGTCATCGGATTGAGGCCGAGCCCGGCCGAGCGGATCGCCTTTTCGACCGGCCCGACATTGGAGCGGTCCCACACCTGCACCGACAGGAGGCGCGGCTCCGGCGCGGAGACGGTCGCCACCTGATTGAGCGGCATGTTGGCGCCGTAGACCTCGACATGGACCGGATCGAGCAGGGTCGTCGAGGCGCGGCCGGTCCGGAGGCCGCCGAGATCGTGCTTCAGCGCCTCGACCGCGCCGTGCATGCGGCGCTGGAGATCGGCTTTGTTATAGGCTGGCATGGTTCACTCTCCGTTTTGAACGATCGTGGCGGTGCCCTCGCCGCTGAGCACGCGGGCGAGATTGCCCTGCTCGCGGATGTTGAACACGACGATCGGAATATTGTTGTCGCGGCAAAGCGCCACCGCGCTCGCGTCCATCACCTTCAAATCGTCGGTCAGCACCTTGTGGAAGCTGACCGTGTCGTAGCGCCTGGCGTCCTTCACCTTCTTGGGGTCGGCATCGTAGACGCCGTCGACGCTGGTGCCTTTGAAAAGCGCGTCGCAGCCCATTTCCGCGGCGCGGAGGGCGGCGGCGGTGTCGGTGGTGAAATAGGGGTTGCCGGTGCCGGCGGCGAAGATCACCACCCTGTCCTTTTCCAGATGCCGCATTGCCCGCCGCCGGATGTAGGGCTCCGATACGGTCGCCATTGGGATGGCGGAAAGGACCCGGGTGTCGACGCCGATCTTTTCGAGCGCATTCTGCATGGCGAGGGCGTTCATCACCGTCGCCAGCATGCCCATATAGTCGCCGGTGGCGCGGTCGAACCCCCGGGCGGCGCCGGCGAGGCCGCGAAAGATGTTTCCTCCGCCTACCACGAGGCAGAGCGTATGCCCCGCTTCCCTCGCCTGCTTGATCTCGCCGGCGAGGCGCGAGGTGGTTTCCGGGTCGATTCCGAACTGGCCGTCGCCCATCAGGGCCTCGCCGGAGAGCTTCAGGAGGATGCGGTTGAAGCGCGGGCGCGGCATGGGAATGGACAGTCCGATCAGGTGCAGGGCAAAAGGTGGCGCACCTTAGTCAGCAGACCGCCAACTGCCAAGCAGGGAGCGCAGCATTGGCCGCTACTAAAGATACCCTCTTCTCTTCGGACCGCCGGGCGGTCTATCGCAGCCGCCGATGAATCCGAACCGTCCCTGGGCTTTCGAGGTGGAGGCCGTCGCTGAAGGCGAAGGCACGCGCTTCGCCGTCACCCGCATCGCAAACGGCGAGACGCGCCACTATCGGCTCACCGGCGGCGAGCAGCACGATTACACCGCTTTTTACCGGGAGCTGGCGCGCGATTACGGCACCCGGGCCTCGCACAAGTTCGAAGAGGCGGTCCCGACCGCTGAGGACGAGCCGCATTGGCGGCCGCTCATCACCGAGAATCTCGGCCCTCGCATCCTTGCCGGCTATGGCGACCCCGCGGTGCTGAAGACGGAGGAAGGCTATTTCCTC
>DATMJS010000207.1:0-6173 GCA_035553755.1 Allosphingosinicella sp. | reverse complement strand
CGAGGTCGGGGCCGAAGCCGGCGGGATCGGCCTCGCCCGAGGCGGGCGGCGAGAGCTGCGCGCCGCCGCGCAGGTGGTTGAGCAGGGCGATGAGGTCGGGCGCCGCCACCACCTCGATATCGCCCGCCCAGGCGGCCTCGGGCCCTTGCGCGGCCGGGCAGATCAGGCCGAGGCTTCGCGAGGAGGCGTGGATCGCCGCGAGCAGCACGCCGGGCGAGGAGGTCAGCCGTCCGTCGAGGCCGAGCTCGCCCACCACCACATAGCCCGCCAGAGTCTCGGCATCGACCGCGCCCATCGCGCCGAGCAGCCCCAGGGCGATCGGAAGGTCGTAATGCGAGCCTTCCTTGGGAAGATCGGCCGGGGAAAGGTTGACCGTGATCCGCTTCGGCGGAAGCGCCAGCCCGATCGCCGCAAGCGCGGCTCGCACCCGCTCGCGGCTTTCCGCCACCGCCTTGTCGGGAAGGCCGACCACCACGAAGGCGGGGAGCCCGCTCGCGATCTGGACCTGCACCTCGACTCCGCGCGCTTCGAGGCCCAGGAAAGCAACCGTGGCGACATGCGCGACCATCTATGTGAATCCCCCCAGGAAACATCCATTCTGGAGAGAGCGTTACAGGATGTCGAGAGGCGCGGCGTCTAGCGCATATAATACAGCGGCACCACATGAGGCGCGATGAACGTCAAGGAACGATGGCTGGCGGCAGGCAGGCTGCCCGTGGTGAAGAACTGCCTGTTCGTCCTCGGGCTGCTGCTGATGCTCGTTTCGCCCGCGGTCGGCATCTTCCCCGGCCCGGGCGGGGTGATCGTGTTCGGCGCGGGGCTCGGACTGGTGCTCAAATACAGCCGCTGGACGAAGCGCCAATATGCCTGGTTCAAGCGCAAGCACCCCAATAAGGGACGCTGGGCCGACTGGGGCCTCAGGCGCCGCAGCGCCCGGCGGCGGGAGGCGCTTCGCAAGCGGCGCGAAGCCCGGATTGAGGCCCAAACGCCAGCAGAGCGCGATTGACTTTGGCGCCGCCTTTGCCTATCCGCGCCCACAACGAGGCCGCCGCCCATTCCGGCGGCCCTTTTCATTACTGTTTTCGAGGTATGAGCGATGAAGCGCACCTTCCAGCCGAGCAAACTCGTGCGCAAGCGGCGTCACGGCTTCCGGGCCCGCAAGGCGACCGTCGGCGGCCGCAAGATCCTGGCCGCCCGCCGCGCCCGCGGCCGCAAATCGCTGTCGGCGTAAAGCCCGCGCTGGCGACGGTCACCCGCCGCGCCGATTTCCTCGCCGCCAATCGCGGGCTTCGAGCGCCGATGCCCGGTTTCGTCCTGCTGGTCCGCGACAGGGAAGATGGCGATCCCGCCATGCGGCTCGGAATCACCGTCACCAGGAAGATCGGCAATGCGGTGGTACGCAACCGTATGAAGCGCCGCTTCCGCGCACTGGCCCGCGAAATCCTGCCGAACGAGGGCTTCAAGGGAGCCGACCATGTGCTGATCGGCCGCGCGGGCGGAATCGAACGGGACTTCGGCCTGCTGAAGGCCGAGCTTTCCAAAGCGTTGGCGAAGCTTAAAAGAACCGTTCGCCCTGAGCCTGTCGAAGGGCTGCCTTCTTGTATCGGCCGAGGGAAGGCTTCGACAAGCTCAGCCCGAACGGGTGATGGGAAGTGATCGCCCGGCTCCTCATCCTCATCGCCAGGGGCTGGCAGAAGGGGCCTTCCCTCGTCCTGCCGCCCAGCTGCCGCTATCAGCCGAGCTGCTCGGCCTATGCAATCGCCGCGATAGAGCGCTATGGGGCGCTGAAGGGCGGCTGGATCGCCGCCAAGCGCCTGCTTCGATGCCACCCCTGGGGGGGATCTGGCTATGACCCGGTACCGTGAGGGGATTTTGAGTTGAACGACTCGCGCAACATGATTCTGGCGATCGTCCTGTCGGCGATCGTCCTGTTCGGCTGGAGCTTCCTGTCGGAACGCTGGTTCCCGACCGCCAACGAACCTTCGACCAGGATCGTAGAGGGCAGGCAGGTGCCGCTTCCCCAGCCGGGGGCCGATCCGACCGCCGACGCTCCGGCCGCGATCCGCGACCGCCGGCTGGTGCTTCGCGAAACGCCGCGCGTGCGGATCGAAACTCCGCGCCTCCAGGGCTCGATCAACCTTCGCGGCGCGCGCATCGACGATCTCGTTCTGACGACGCATCGCCAGGGCCTCGCCGAGGATTCGCCGCCGATCCGCCTGCTTTCCCCGGGCGGAGCGCCCGACGCCTATTTCGCCAGCTTCGGCTGGACCGGCACCGGGCTCGAGCTTCCCGGCGCCGACACGGTCTGGACCGCCAGCGGCACCCGCCTCGCCCCCGGAAGTCCGGTGACCTTGAGCTGGGCCAACGGCCAGGGGCAGCGCTTCGCGATCGAGCTTTCGGTCGACGAAGGCTATATGTTCACCGCTCGGCAGACGATCGCCAACGGCGGCGCGGGCGCGGTGGGCGCCCGTCCCTATTCGCTGATCAGCCGGGCCAACCCCTCGCCCGATCCCGACAGCTGGACCATGCATGTGGGCCCCGTCGGGGTGTTCAACGGCTCGGCCAATTACGATTGGGGCTTCGACGACATCGCCGAAAGCGGCGACCAGCGCTTCTCCTCCAGGGGCGGCTGGCTCGGCTTCACCGACAAATATTGGCTGACCGCGATCATCCCTGACGGGGCGAGCAACGTCGAAGCCGCCTTCCGCCGCGGCCCCGCCGGCGGCTTCCAGGCCGATCTTACCCCCGCGCCTGTCATCGTCCCGCCGCGCCAGGCCGCCACCTACACCTCGCGGCTGTTCGCGGGCGCCAAGGAAGTGCAGCTGCTCGACCATTATGAGGACAATCTCGGGGTCGAGCGCTTCGACAAGGCGATCGACTGGGGCTGGTTCGAATGGTTCATGAAGCCGATTTTTGCGCTTCTCAACTGGCTGTTCGCCGCGATCGGCAATTTCGGCGTGGCGATCATCTGCCTCACCCTCATCGTCCGCCTGCTGCTGTTCCCGATCGCTCAGAAGCAGTTCAAGTCGATGGCCGGAATGCGCGTCCTCCAGCCCAAGATGAAGGCGCTGCAGGAACGCTACAAGGACGACAAGCCGAAGCTCCAGCAGGAGATGCTGAAGCTTTACCAGGAGGAGAAGGTGAACCCGATGGCGGGCTGCCTTCCGATCCTCATCCAGATCCCGATCTTCTACGCGCTCTACAAGGTGCTGCTGCTCGCCGTCGAAATGCGGCACCAGCCGTTCGTATTGTGGATCAAGGACTTGTCCGCTCCGGACCCGCTCACGCCGGTCAATTTGTTCGGCTTCCTCAACTTCACGCCGCCTTCCTTCCTCCTGCTCGGCATCCTGCCGATCCTGCTCGGAATCACCATGTGGCTGCAGTTCCGCCTCAATCCGGCGCCGCTCGATCCGGTGCAGAAGCAGGTGTTCGCCATCATGCCCTGGGTGCTGATGTTCGTGATGGCGCCGTTCGCGGCGGGCCTCCAGCTCTACTGGGTGACCAACAACATCCTCACCATCGCCCAGCAGAAATGGCTCTACAGCCGCCACCCGGGAATGCGGGAGCCGGTGCCCGCGAAATGATTATTCTTTCCCTCCGTTCGCTTCGGGCCCTTCGACTGCCTGCAAGGCAGGCGCTCAGGATGAACTTCGGCCGACGGCCGAAGTCGGGAAGCGTCGGCGCGAGCGTGCCTCGGCTTCGCTCGACACGAACGGGATGAATATGGCTGACGGAGATGATCTGGACGAGATCGCCCGAAAGCTGTTTTCGGGGCCGGTCTCGTTCCTCAAATCGGCGCCCGGCCTCCAGTTCCTGCCCGATCCGGACGCGCCCGAAGTGGCCTTCGCCGGCCGCTCCAACGTCGGCAAATCATCGCTCCTCAACAAGCTCGTCAACCGGCGCGACCTCGCCCGCACGTCCAACACGCCGGGGCGGACGCAGGAGCTCAATTTCTTCGACGTGGGTCAGCCGCTTCGCTTCAGGCTGGTCGACATGCCGGGCTACGGCTTCGCCAAGGCGCCCAAGGACGTCGCTCGCAAGTGGCGCTATCTGGTCAACGACTATCTGCGCGGCCGGCAGGTGCTGAAGCGGGCGCTGGTGCTGGTCGACAGCCGTCACGGGCTCAAGGATGTCGACCGCGAAGTGATGAAGATGCTGGACGATGCGGCGGTCTCCTACCGCCTCGTCCTCACCAAGGCCGACAAGATCAAGGCGAGCGAGCTACGCGAGGTCGAGCGGCGCACTGCCGAGGAGGCGCGCAAGCATCCTGCGGCGCATCCGGAGATTATCACGACATCTAGCGAAACCGGGCTCGGCATCGACCCGTTACGAAGGGCAGTGATCGAAGCCATCGCCTGATCCTCAGCCCGTCATGCCGGACTTGATCCGGCATCCATGAACACGGAAGCGGCGATCGGTTAGGGCGGTGTTCATGGACCCCGGATCAGGTCCGGGGTGACGAAATTGGAGAGTGAATTGCTCAAGCTAATCATCGGCAACAAGGCCTATTCCTCCTGGTCGCTGCGCGGCTGGCTCGCCGTCAAGCAGTCGGGCCTGCCGTTCGAGGAGATCACCGTCCCGATGTTCGGCGAGGAATGGGACAGGGCGCAGCAGGGCGATGAATTCGCCCCTTCGGGCGGCAAGGTGCCGGTGCTGTGGGACGACAAGACGGTGATCTGGGATTCGCTGGCGATCGTCGAGTGGCTTGCCGAGAAGACCGACAAGACCCGCTACTGGCCCGAAGAGGAAGCCGCGCGCGGCATGGCCCGCTCGATGGCCGCCGAAATGCATTCGAGCTACCCCAACCTCCGCCGCGAATGCCCGATGAACGTGCGCAAGCAGTTCCCGCAGAAGGAGCTGAAGGAGGAGGTCCGCCGCGAAGTGATCCGGATCCTCGAATTATGGGCCGAGGCGCGGGCGCGCCACGGCAAGGGCGGTCCCTACCTGTTCGGGACGTTCGGCGCCGCCGACATCATGTTCGCGCCGGTCGTCACCCGCTTCGTCACTTACTCGGTCCCCGTCCCCCGCTTCGCCGCCGCCTATATGGAGGCGATCCTCAATCACCCCTGGATGCAGGAATGGCTGGAGGCGGCGCAGGAGGAACCCTGGGTCATCGAGCAATATGAGATGACGGAGCCGGCGAGCCAGTGAGCAGAGGCGCCGGTTCCGCCCAGTCGTTTGCGCTCAATCGGGCGAGCTGGGACGAGCGCGTGGCCGTGCACGTCGCATCCCGCTTCTACGACGTGGACGCCTTCAGGGCCGGCAAGGACATGCTGGGGCCCATCGAAAGCGCGGAAATCGGCTCCGTAGATGGCCTCCGCGTGGCGCATCTGCAGTGCCATTTCGGGCTAGACAGCCTGAGCCTCGCCCGGCGGGGCGCCCGCGTGACCGGCCTTGATTTCTCGGCCAAGGCGGTCGCGGCCGCCCGGCAGCTGGCCGACGAGACGGGGATCGATGCCGCTTTCGTCGAAGGCAATGTTTATGATGCGCCCGCATTGCTTGGCGCGGGGTGTTGGGATCTGGTCTTCACGACTTGGGGCACCGTGACCTGGCTGCCGAACATTGCCGGTTGGGCCGAGGTAGTAGCCGCTTTGCTCGTTAGCGGCGGCCGGCTCTATTTCCTGGACAGTCATCCGGTTGCCCTGGCCTTGGGACAGACCGAAGCCGGCGCGCCGCTGGGGCCCACTTTCGATTACTTCCACGGCGCAGCGCCGCTCGAGTTCGACGAAGGCGGCAGCTATGCCGATCCCGCGGCCGAGCTGGAGCACAGCCGCACGCATGAATGGATTCACCCGCTCGGATCGACAATAAGCGCGCTGCTGGCTGCGGGCCTGCGGCTGACCGCGTTACGAGAGCATGACGCGGTCGCCTGGCAGCTCTATCCATCCATGCGTCAGGAGGAGGATGGGCTGTGGCGGCTCCCGCCGGACCATCCTCGCCTGCCGGTCGCCGTCACGATCGAAGCGGTCAAGCCCTGAAACTCTCCTGCTTCACTCGTGCGGGGTTCCGTCCTTGCGGGTGAATCGCTGGCTTTTGCCATCCAGGTGCATGTCTATGTCGGGATAATGGCAGTCGGTTTCGGACGGCTTGCCCACGGCGACGAAGATGCAAGGGGAGCCGCTCCGGTTGACGAGGTGATGGCCGCTCGGAACCCCCTTTGGAAAGGCGGCGAT
>DATMJS010000206.1:0-3589 GCA_035553755.1 Allosphingosinicella sp. | reverse complement strand
CAACCTCCGGGACAGCGGAGTGGAGCGGATCGCCGTCGCCGCACGTCCGGGGCGCACGGGCGCCGAACGCGCTCGAGCCGACGGCTTTGACGTCATGCCGCCCACCGACGCCGCCGCATGGGCGGATCTGCTGGTCATGCTCGCGCCGGACGAAGAGCAGGCGCAAATCTATCGCGATGAACTGGCGCCCCATCTTCGGCAGGGCGCCGCCCTCGCCTTCGCGCACGGACTCAACATCCACTTCAAACTCATTGAAGCGAGAGCAGATTTGGATGTCTTCCTGGTAGCGCCCAAAGGTCCAGGCACCGCGCTCCGCCAGCTCTATCTCGAGGGCAAAGGGATGATCGCGCTGTTCGCGGTCGCGCAGGACAAGAGCGGCTCGGCCGAGGCGCTCGCCCTCTCCTATGCCGCCGCACTCGGCAGCGGCCGCGCGGGCATCCTTCCGACCAGCTTCCAGGAGGAATGCGAAGCCGACCTCTTCAACGAGCAGGCGGTGCTGTGGGGCGCGATCCCGGAGCTCATCCTCGCCGGGTACGAAACTTTGACGGAGGCCGGGTTCTCTCCCGAAATCGCCTATTTCGAATGTCTTACCGAGGTGAAGCTGATATCCGATCTCATCTATGAACGCGGCATCGCCGGCATGCGCGAGGCGATCTCCAATACGGCGGAGTTCGGGGCGCTCCAGGGTGGCACGCGCATCGTCACCGCCGACACCCGCACCGAGATGCGGCGCATCCTCCGGGAAGTCCGGAGCGGCCACTTCACCGAGGAGCTGATGAAGGACGCGGCGGCCGGCTATCCGCGGCTGAAGGCATCCCGCGCGAGGGCCGCGGCCCACCCCATCGAAGAAGTCGGCGCTCGGCTCCGCGCACTGAAGGACGAAGCATGATCTTCGCAGAGTCGGAGCGCCTGATCCTCCGGCGGCCGAAGCGGGAGGATTATGAAGCCTTCCTCCGCAGCTGGGACGATCCGGAAATGACCCGCTATACCAACGCTCGTCCCAACGTGAGCCGGTTCATCTCCGATCTCATTGAGGAGATGCAGACGAAGCAGCCGGGAGAAAGCGACCTTAACGGGCCCTGGTACCAGTTCTCCATCGAACGGCGGGATAATAGCGCGCTCGTCGGCGACATAGGCATCGGCTTCGGGGTTCCCGGCGAGCGACAAGTCGAAATCGGCTACCGCATCCATCCCGACCATCACCGCCGCGGCTATGCCCGCGAAGCGGTAGCCGCCATCATCGACTATCTGATCGCCGAGCACGGCATCCACCGCTTCGTCGGCGTCGCCGCCGCCCCCAACGCAGCCTCGATCGCTCTCCTCCGCTCGCTAGGCTTCCGGCAGGAAGGCTATTTCAAGGAGAGCTTCCTCTGCAACGGCGAATGGCTCGACGATGCCTATTACGCATTGCTGGCAAGCGAATGGAAGCACGGACGCCGCTAAGCCTACTTTCGCCCGAACAGCTTCTCGATGTCGCCATGGCCGAGCTTCACCCAGGTGGGGCGGCCGTGATTGCATTGGCCCGAATGCGGCGTCACTTCCATCTCGCGGAGCAGCGCGTTCATTTCCGCGACCGACAATAATCGTCCCGCCCTTACCGAGCCGTGGCAGGCCATGGTGGCGGCGACATGGTCGATCTTCTCCTTGAGCGAGAACGCCTCGTCGAACGCGCCGAGTTCGTCGCCGAGGTCGGTAACGAGGCCGCGCACGTCGCCATTTCCGAGCAGCGCGGGGGTGGCGCGCACCAGCACCGCGCGGGCGCCGAAGCGCTCCAGCTCCAGGCCCATTTCGGCAAGCTCTTCCGCCCTCGCCTCGAGCCGGTCGCACGCCTCCTCGTCCAGCTCGACCACCTCGGGCAGCAGCAAAGCCTGGCGCGCGACGCCTCCGTTGGCCATGGCCCTGCGCATCCGCTCAAGCACCAGCCTCTCGTGCGCGGCATGCTGGTCGACCAGCACCAGCCCATCCTCGGCTTCGGCGACGATGTAGGTGGCGGCGACCTGCCCGCGGGCGACGCCGAGCGGGTGCGACACGGCTTGCGGCGGAACCTCCGCCGCGATTTCAGCGCGAGCCTCGGGCGCGGGCACATAATCGCGGTGCAGGTCCCACACGCTGCCCTGTCCGGAAGGAGCGCGGGCATAGCCGGGGCTGGCGAAGCTCGGCCCCACCGGCTCCTGCCGCCAACTTCCGAGCGCTTCCGCCGAAGGCCGCTGCGCGCTCCTGTGGCCGGCGCTGGCCAGCGCATCGCGAAGGCCGCCGACGATGAGGCCGCGTATCCCGCCGGGGTCGCGGAAGCGGACTTCAGTCTTGGCCGGGTGGACGTTGACGTCCACCTCCTCCCCCGGGAGATCGATGAACAGGGCGACGATCGGGTGCCGGTCGCGCGCTAGCAGGTCCTGATAGGCGCCCCGCACCGCGCCGATCAGCAGCCGGTCCTTCACGGGGCGTCCGTTGACGAACAGGAACTGATGATCGGCGACGCCCCGGTTGAAGGTCGGCAGGCCCGCTACTCCCCCGAGGCGAGCGCCGCCGCGCTCATAATCCAGCGAGACGCTGTTTTCGACAAGGCCGCGGTCGGTGAGGGCGGCGACGCGCGATGGCCGGTCCTCGCCTGCCTGCACCGAAAGGCTGCGGCGCCCCTCATGCTCCAGGGTGAAGCCGATATCCGGCCGCGCCATGGCGAGCCGCTTCACCACGTCGAGGCAGGCGGCATATTCGGAGCGCGCCGAGCGCAGGAACTTGCGCCGCGCCGGAACGCGCTCGAAAAGCCGCTCGACGGCGATACGCGTCCCGGGCGGGAGCGCCGCCGGCCCCTCCCCTTCGAGGCGCCCATTGTCGACGATGCGCGACCAGCCGTCGGCGCCGCGCGTCCGGCTTTCGATGGTGAGGCGTGCGACGCTGGCGATCGAGGGCAGCGCCTCGCCGCGAAAGCCGAGCGTCGCCACCTTTTCGATCGCGTCGTCGGGCAGTTTGGACGTTGCGTGCCGCTCCAGCGCAAGCGCCATATCCTCGGCGCTCATGCCGCAGCCGTCGTCGATCACTTCGATGCCGTCGATGCCGCCGCCGACAAGGCGAATGTCGATCCGGAACGCGCCCGCGTCGATCGCGTTCTCCACCAATTCCTTCAACGCACTGGCCGGTCTTTCCACCACTTCACCGGCAGCGATACGGTTTACGAGATGTTCAGGGAGGCGCCTTATTGACATGGCTTATTCTCTAGCCGAAGCGGCGCTGTCCTGCGAGTGGATTAACTATCTCGTGGACGGGAGCCGCGGGGGCACCCTATAGAGAATTCAAGAGGCGTCGCGGGGACTTATCCCCGGCGCGAGGCGTAGGAAGCGAGACCACCCGATATGTCCCTCATGCGTATGCTGAAGTTCCCGTCCCACGACATGGCGATCGATCTCGGGACGGCGAACACCGTCGTCTATGTGCGTGGCCGCGGCATCGTCCTCAACGAGCCTTCGGTGGTGGCGATCGAGACGATCAACGGCGTGAAGCGCGTCAAGGCCGTTGGCGACGACGCCAAGCTGATGATGGGCAAGACGCCGGACCAGATCGAGGCGATCCGGCCGCTGCGCGACGGCGTCAT
>DATMJS010000205.1:0-8950 GCA_035553755.1 Allosphingosinicella sp. | reverse complement strand
GGGCGGTAGACGGCAAGGTTCGGAACCATGCGAAGGCTCATTACGTGCTCGACCGGCTGGTGGGTCGGGCCGTCCTCGCCGAGGCCGATCGAGTCATGGGTCATGACATAGATCACCCGCACGCCCTGCAGCGCCGAAAGGCGGATCGCGGGCCGGCAATAGTCGGAAAAGACGAGGAAGGTGCCGCCATAGGGGATGACTCCGCCGTGCAGCGCCATGCCGTTCATCGCCGCGGCCATGCCGAACTCGCGGATGCCGTAATAGATGTAGCGGCCGCCATAATTTTCCGCCGTGAGCGGCTGCTGCGCCCTGGTCTTCGTGTTGTTCGAACCGGTGAGGTCGGCCGAGCCGCCGATCGTGTCGGGCACAGCCGCGTTGATCGCCTCCAGCGCCAGCTCGGAAGCCTTGCGGGTCGCGACATTCTGGGGATTGGCGGCAAGCCAATCGAGATAGTCGCCCTTTTTCGATCCTTCTGGAAGGCGCCCCTCCATACGGCGGACGAATTCCTCGCGCTGCGGGCTCGCGGCAAGGCGGACGCGCCATTGCTCGTGCGTAGCAGCGTGCCGCCGTCCCGCTTCGCGCCAGGCCTCGATGATCGGCTGCGGGATGTCGAACGGCTCGCTGTCCCAGACGAGATGCTCGCGCGCCGCCTTCACCTCCTCGAGGCCGAGCGCGGCTCCGTGGGTGGCGGCGGTGCCCATCTTGTTGGGCGCGCCCCAGCCGATGATCGTGCGGCAGTCGATCAGCGACGGGCGCGGATCGGCGACGGCCTCGTCGAGCGCGCGGCGGATGCTGTCGAAATCATGCCCGTCGCAGGAGACCACATGCCAGCCGGACGCCCTGTAGCGGCCGGGAATGTCCTCCGAGGTCGAGAGATCGGTCGAGCCGTCGATGGTGATCTTGTTGTTGTCCCAAAGGACGTTGAGGCGCCCGAGCTTCAAATGTCCGGCGAGCCCGACCGCTTCGTGGTTGATGCCTTCCATGAGGTCGCCGTCGCCGGAAATGGCCCAGGTGCGGTGATCGACCAGATCGTCGCCGAAGACCGCGTTCAGATGCCGCTCCGCAATCGCCATACCGACCGCCATGGCGAAGCCCTGGCCGAGCGGGCCGGTGGTCGCTTCGACGCCCTCCAGCATGAAGTTCTCGGGATGCCCGGCGCAGGGAGAGCCCAGCTGCCGGAAACCCTTGATGTCCTCGATGGTCGGCCGGGCATAGCCGGTGAGGTGGAGCAGCGAATAGATCAGCATCGATCCGTGACCGGCGGAGAGCACGAAGCGGTCGCGGTCGTGCCAGCTCGGGTCCTGCGGGTCGTATTTCAGATATTCGGTGAAGAGGACGGTCGCGACGTCCGCCATTCCCATCGGCATTCCGGGGTGGCCGCTATTGGCCGCCTGCACCGCGTCCATCGAAAGGGCGCGAATGGCGTTGGCCATCAATCTTGGTTCGACGGACATGCGGTTCCTTCGATGGAATGCCCGGGAGAGGACGGCGCGGGACTCGATTACGCCCCACGTGCCGCTCCTTTAAGGATGGGCGCGGCACCGTCAACCGGCGCGGCCGGAAGACAGCTTCACCGAACGACTGATGCCCGCTTTTCACCCGAGTGCAGGGACTACTCCAGCCAAATCCGCTTTCGAACCATTGCGGACATTCGCGTGACCCGCCTTGACCCGTTGCTTAGGCTCTTCATGTTTCGATGGGGCCGAATATCCATGCACGCCGGATGAGGTCGCCCTCTATTTCATATACAGCCAGTGCGCGAAGGTTCAGCGGCGTCACATGCTCCTGGTCTGCGACCATGTTTCCGACGACCAGCCTACCCTCCACGGACGCGTTGAGTTCAGGATGAGCGGCAAAGAAGGGGGCGTAAAAATCCCTGATGGCGGCACGGCCCGCCACCGGCGCGCCGGGTGTCAGGGCCGTGATGATCTCAGCATCTTCGGTGTAGGTGCTCGCGAAGGCTTCAGCGTCGCGAGCATTGAATGCTTCGATCTGGCGATCGACTATCGAGGATTCCGGCATGAGCGTCTCCCGTCGGGCCTGAGACATGACGGGCATCTATGCGCGGAAAGCGGACAATCTCCTAGCGCTCCTGATACACGCCCCCGGTCCCGGCAAAAGCCTGCATCAGCCGGATGAGCGATGCCGCTCCCGCTGTCCGGGTACCCGGCTCCGCAATGTCCTTGAACAGCGGCCGAATATGTCGGTCCACGTATAGAGACGGCCCGCAATAGGCCATGCTCCACCCCGTGAAACGGCGCTCCGCGATATCGACGACCTCTACGATATCGACCTTCGCGTGCCTCGGATCCCTGCAGATGCTCGTCATGAGCTCGTCCACTGCGGACGCGCTTCCCTCCAGCACCTGAGCGAAATGTTCCCCCGTGTAGACGAGCGCCCCCGTCACCCCCAGTTCTTCATTCCGGCTTCGGGCAACGCCGACGATATCGTCAATTTCGGATTTCTGCTCCTCCGGCCGGAGGAGCCCTACGCTGACATACAGAAGGGACGAGACGGGCAGAAGGGACGAGGCGGGATGCGGCATGCGCGCTGCATAGCGCCTTAGGTCGCGCCAAAGCCAGTGCGCGGGACGGTGTCGGCATAACCCCCACTCGACGGGAGCTTGCCGAAGGCGGCAGGCATGCTATTCCTGCCTTGATGCCAGATGAACGAGCCATCCTTGCCATCGGCCGCATCGAGCGCGCGCTCGCGCGGATCGAGGCTGCTGCGCGGCGGTCCGGCGGCGCCGCCGACGGCGAGCTGGAAGAGCTTCGCCAGCGGCACGAGGCGCTGCGCGAGCGCGTCCAGGGCGCGGTTTCGCAGATCGACCAGCTGCTCGCCAGCCGCGGGGGAGAATAAGATGGCCAGCGTCGACGTGGAGATCGCCTCGCGCCGCTACTCGGTCGCCTGCCGCGACGGCGAGGAGGAGCATCTCCGCTCGGTCGCCGCCGTGGTGGACGGCAAAGCCCGCGAGGCCGCACAGGCGTTGGGCCCGCTGAGCGAAGCGAGGCAACTCCTCTTCGCCTCGCTGCTGCTGGCCGACGAACTGAAGGAGCGGGAGGCCGGCGCCGCGCCCCCTCCCCCGCCGCCCGCGCCGCAGGAGCCGGAATATGACCGGGCGGTAGCCACCGCGCTCGAACGGCTCGCGGAACGCATGGAAATGCTGGCGGAAAGGCTTGAGAGCGGGCGCGCGCTTTCCTAAATAGCGATTGACGGGTACTGCCCGGTACGAGCTTTAGCGAACATCCCTGAGGCGATAAGACATCCTAGGGGGCTGTCCCTGCCCGGACCCTGGTCCGACGTACATGGTCCCCACCTGACGTTCTGGCGTCAGAGGATATTCCAGCAAACGGCCATGGCGGTCCCGTCACCCTCCAAGGATCAGATGTCCAAAGCCCAGATCCGCAACGATGCCCTGCTGCTGAGGCACAGCTATGCCAATGCCCTGTGGCCGAACACCCGCAATTCGCTCGAAGCGCAGCTTGCCCGGATCGTGCTCCCCCACCTGATCGGGGCGCGGATCGTCGCCGGCTACCACCCGATGCGGGACGAGATCAGCCCTTATCCGATCCTGGACTCGCTCGATGAGACGCAGCGCGCCGCCCTTCCTTGGTTCGCCGACAGGGACGCGCGGATGATGTTCCGGGAGGCGCCGGCGAGCGAGCCCGGACCTTGGGGGCTGCTCCAGCCGGCCGCCACCGCGGAAGCGCTCGCGCCCGACCTGGTGCTCGTGCCGCTCGTCGCCGCCGACCGCCACGGAACCCGCATCGGCCACGGCAAGGGCCATTACGATCGGGCGCTCGCGCACCTGCGCGAAGGCGGTCAGCCGGTCAGGACCATCGGCCTTGCCTGGGAACCGCAGCTGCTGGAGGGGCCGCTTCCCCGCGATCCATGGGACGTGCCGCTCGACGCGATCGCGACGCCGCAGGAGTGGATCATATGCAGGTGAACGAGCCGAGCTGGCGCAAGCCTGCCGGGATGGGGCTCATCCTGCTGCTGATCGCTATCTGGTCGGTGGCGGTGGTGATGGCGGTGGAAGCGCTCGGGCTTCCACTCTGGGCAAGCGGCCTCGCCTTCGTCGCTGGCGGCGTGGCCTGGCTGTGGCTGTTCCCGATGAAGCGCCTGCTGCGCTGGATGGAGACGGGGAAATGGCGCGAGTGACGGGGCTCGAACCCGCGACCTCCGGCGTGACAGGCCGGCGCTCTAACCAACTGAGCTACACCCGCATGATTGCGTGCGGGGCGGACCTAGTGGAGCCCCTTATGGCTGTCAAGCAAGCCTAGCCACTATTTGCGGAGGGCGCGGCTTCGTCCGAAAGCTCCTCATGATGATGGCCCGTCAGGGTCCCCTCCTCGAACAGGAAACCGGCAATGTCGGGCTTGCCCGCGGCGGCGAGGACGGTGCGCAGGATGATCAGCAAAGGCACCGCCAGCAGCGCTCCCGTCGTTCCCCAAACCCACGCCCAGAAGCTCAGCGAAACCAGGATCAGCAGCGGGTTGATCGTCAGCCTCCGGCCGACCACCATCGGAGTGATGAAATTGGCCTCGATAAGGTGAATGGAGGCGAAGACGAGCGGGGGAAGAAGCGCGTACCAGGGATCGGCAAAGGCCATCAGCCCGCCGAGCGCGAGCAGCAGGATGGAGGCGATCGGCCCCAGATAGGGGATATAGTTCAGCACCGCGACGATGCCGCCCCACATCAGAGGCGTCGGCATTCCGATCCACCACAAAAGCAGCGCCACCAGCAGCCCCATGCTGATGTTCACCAGCGTGATGGTGCCGAGATAGGTGGAGGTCGAATCGACCACCTGCTGGATCACCCTGGCCGTGGTCATCGCCCCCCCGAAGCTCGCCCGGCCGGTGATCGTGCTCTTGCGCATCCGGGTCCAGCCGGAGAGGAAGAAGAAGATGACCAGCACCGCGAAGAACATCTGGATCGCGGCGTGCGGCGCTGAGGTCGCGATGATGTCCACCAGCGAATTGGGCGTTTCCACCGTCACGGTCTGCTCGCTGGGCCCGCTCTCCCGGCCGAACTCGGTGACGATATCGTCGATGAAGCGCTCAAGGTTCGCATAGATGTCGAGCAGCGGCGCCAGCGTCTGCTGGATTCGGCCGATCCGTTCCGGGAGCAGCCGCACCCATTCGGCGGCCGGGAGCACGATCGAGGCTATCGCCATGTTGGCGATCGTGATGAGCAGGATGACGCAGAGCAAGGCCGCCAGCGGCGAGGGAATGCGTCTGCGCTCGAACCATTCGAGGAGCGGCACCAGCGCGATCGCGATCACCAGGGCGGCCGTCACCGGCAGGAAGAATTCGGCTCCGGCGCGAAGCGCGAAGGGAGTCGCGATGGCGAGGCCGCAGCCCACCATCAACGTCAGCGCCGCCAGCAGCCGGTCGCGGCGATAGGCGGCTTCGACGGCTTCGAGCAGCGCGTCTTCGCCGTGACCCTCGCCGTGCGCCTCGTGAGGCCCGGCACCGTGCGCTTTCTTCATGTCCACAGAGGTAAGCCTAGCCAAAAACAGCGTTAAAGGAAAATTATAGAAGAGGACCGTAAAAGTACGGCACCGGTAGATTGTGGGGGCTTGAACGTGAACCACTAGGAGGCCCATCGGGCACGCCGCGTGGCTTCGAGAACATGCCGCTGCCCGTCCGCCGCGCGGCTGTGGCTGAAGCCGCCGCCTAGGCTTTCCTGCTGATGAACAAAAAGAATTTAACTTTCTGAATAAGGAATGTATTGCGCCTATTTCGCCATACCGTACAACTACCGTACAGGGGACTCGGGCATCGCTCGAGCTTCGAGGGGGGAATTGAAATGGACAAGCTCATGAAGTTAGGAATAGCGCTTGCGTTGGCTGGCGGTCTTGCCGTTCCGGCGCTGGCGCAGAATTCGGCGACCACGGCCAGCCCGACGCAGGGTTCGGCGACGATCGTCGCTCCGATCACGCTGACGGAGAACAGCACTCTCCGCTTCGGTTCGATGGTGAAGCCCACCAATGACAATACGAACACCATTACGGTCGGCACCGGCACCTGCGCCACCGCAATTACCGGCACCGGGAACGGCGCGCTGGTCAGCAGCACCTCTGGCTGCGCGACCTATACCGCCGGCGGGGAATCGGGTCAGGCCTTCAGCATCAGCAATCCGGCAACGTTCAACCTTTCGAACGGCAACGGCGGAACGATCACGGTCAATCTGACCAGGAGCGCGAACAGCGGAACGATCGGTCAGTCGAGCGCAGACTTCAAGGTCGGCGGCAACTTCAATATCGACAAGAACACTCCGTCCGGCGCTTATACCGGGGAATTTGCCGTCACCGTTACCTATCAATGATGCCTCGCCGCTGGCACGAAGCTCGTGCCGGCGAGGGAATCGGGGAGCAAACGGTATGATGCGGCCGAAGAGAGTGCTGGCTGGCCTCGGGGCGATACTCATCTCCTCCTGGCTGTTCGCGGCCCCCGCAGGCGCAGCCAACTCGCTCCGCACGGGGGGCTCCGCTTCGATCAGTGAAGCGGCCTCGGTAACTGTGGTCACCAACGCTCCGCTGCAGATATTGCTGGCGAGCGGCTCGATCGCACCTTCCGGGGTCACCTTCACGGTGGCGGGGAGCGGAGCCGTCGCCGTGCCGGGCTTCGTCAGTGCAGCAGCCGACGCCAACAGCCTTTTGGTCAGCGGTAACGGTCTCATGACCGGGACGACTATGAATGGCGAAGCGCTAAGTGTAAGTGTAGGCGATGGAATCGGCGACGAGCCGGGCCAGGCAAATACCGGGGGCAATACGGGGGTGAAGGTGGTTGTGGCTCAGTTCAACTGAGCCTGCGGGTCGATCCGGCGCTTCCGCCTGGTTCCGCAAACCGCGCAGGGAGGCGTAGAGTGAAACTCCGACGACAAGCCGTTTCGTCCACTGGCGAAAGCCGCCGCTCCGAAACTTCCGGATCTGGAATTCGCAGGCTGGCCGGTGTCGCAGCGCCCGTCCTTGTCGCGCTTACTCCTTTTGCTTGCGCGGGTCTCTCGGCCCAGGCTGCGTCACAGGAACAGGGTGCGGCAGCTCCCATCGCCGTCGGCGTAAACCTCAACATCACGCCGAAGCGGCTCACCTTCAACCGCGGCGAACGGTCCGCGACGGTCTACATCTTCAACCAGGGGACGAGCCCCGCCGCCTTCGACATCGCGATGGTTGACCGGGTGATGCTGCCCACAGGCGAAATCCGTCCTTTGAGCGAGGCGCAGCAGATTGCAGAGCTTCAGCCCGTCATAAGCCGGCTCAAGTCGGCCCAGCCTATGGTCATAGCGACTCCGCGCCGGGCTGTCCTCGCCCCGGGCAAGGGCCAGACGATCCGAATCCGGGTCACCGCCCCCGCCGGCGCCGAGGCCGCCGAATACCGCTCGCACCTCACCGTGACGACGGTGCCGCCGCGTGACGCCGGTGTCACCGCAGAGCAGGCAGCGGCGGCGGCTCAAAGGCCGGACCAGCTCAGCTTCCGGATCACTTCCGTTTTCGGGCTCAGCATTCCCGTGATCGTGCGCTCCGGAACGCCCGACGTCCGCGGGGGCATCAGCAACGTGCGGCTCACCTATGCGGACATCTCGCCCGACGGAGTGGCGCCGGCCCGGCGAACACCGATGCTGTCGTTCGACCTTGAGCGTGCTGGCGCCAATTCGCTGTTCGGCAATATCGAGGTGCGGACCAAAGGCGCCAAGGAGCCGGTCGGCCTCGCCAAAGGCGTCGGCGTCTATACCGAAATAGATCGCCGCTCGATGCAGATTCCCCTTCAGCGGGTGCCGCAGGCGGGCGAGCAGCTGGAGATCACTTTCGTCGAGGACGACGTGAGCCCGGGCAAGATCATAGCGAGGACAACCTTTGTTGCCTCCTGATGCGCATGGTAGCTTTCGCTCTTATCCAGGCCGCAGGCCTGGCACCCGCCCCTCCAGGAGCCACACCTCCGGCAGTGAGCGGGACAGCGGAAAGGGGCTTGTATCTTAACGAAGCCGATCTGCTGCTTTTCTCTGTGGATCTTGACCAGCTGACGCTCACCGACACCCTCACCGCATATGGAAATGCGGAGGACCCGCTCCTCCCCACGGGTGAACTGGCCCGCCTGCTCGACCTGGCCATCGACGTGTCCCCTGCCGACGGCCGCATTGCCGGCTCCCTAGGACAGGAAAGCCGCTCGCTGGTGGTTGATCTTGATAGCCGGACCGCCCGGCTCGGAGGACGGAATATTTCTCTCGCGGAAGAGGATATTGGCCGCACCCGCACCGACATCTACATCCGTGCTTCGGTGCTTCAGCAGATGCTGCCGCTGCGCTTCGAGGTCAATCCCGAGGCGCTGTCCATCCGCCTGATGGCGCTCGAAAAGCTTCCGATCCAGTCCCGGATGGAAAGACTGGCGCGTCTCCGCGGCCTCGGCGGCTCGATCGAGGCGGGCCACGAGCCCGCGCTGAGGATCGAGGCGCCATATGGCCTGTTCTCCCCCCCAAGCTTCGACGTGGTTCTGGAAGCAGGCCGGGACACTCGAACGCTGCGCCCCTATTCAGGACGATACGACGTTCGCCTGGCAGGCGACCTGCTCTATACGGGCTTCGAAGGGTATGTGGGATCGGACGAGCGTGGCGATCCGACCTCCGCCAGGGCGCTGTTCGAGCGGCGCTCGGTGCAAGGTGAGTTGCCGCTCGGAGCAAGGCGGATCAGCGCCGGCGACGTTTTCACACCGGCGCTAGCGATGGGGCCACGCAGCGTCGGCGGGCGCGGCATTTCCTTCAGCACCGTGCCGCTCGAACAGGCGAGCGTCTTCAGCGAGATCGATCTTCGCGGCGAATTGCCGATCGGCTACGATGTCGAGCTTTATGTGAACGATGTCCTTCGCAGCGGGCAGCGAACCCCGGTCGAAGGGCGCTACGAGTTCCTCAAGGTGGAGCTGGTTCAGGGCATTAACATCATCCGCATCGTTAC
>DATMJS010000204.1:0-3428 GCA_035553755.1 Allosphingosinicella sp. | reverse complement strand
GCTGCGCCCCGGATCGACGCGGTAGAAGCGCTCGGTAAGGCGCGGAAGATGGTCGGGCGCGATGCCTTCGCCGCGGTCGATGATGCTCATCCGAAGCATTTCGGAACCCGCCTCCGCGAACCGGACCACCACCGGCGTGCCGGCGCGGCCATATTTGAGCGCGTTGACGATGAGGTTGTTGAGGAGCTGGAGGAGCTGCGGACGGTCGCCGAGCGTGACCGTTGCACCGCCGCCATCCTCGACGAGGATTTCGCTCTTCTTTTCCTCGATCATCCGCCCGCAGCTTCTCCTTACTTCATCGACCAGCGGGAGGAGGTCGACCGCTTCCTTCGGAACCGTGAACCGCTCCGCCTCGATCCTCGAAAGCGAGATGAGGTCGTCGATGAGGCGCTGCATCCGTCTCGCTTCCTCGAACATGATCTGGATGAATCGGGTGCGGGTCTTCCTGTCGGAGGCGGCCTCCTCGTCCTGCAGCGTTTCGAGAAAGCCGAGCAGCGTAGCGAGAGGGGTCCTGAGCTCATGGCTGGCATTGGCGACGAAATCGCCGCGCATCTGCTCGGACGCGAAGGCTTCGCTGCGATCGGTGAGGCGGACGAGGCGGCTGCCGCCCGGGAGCAATGAAGTCGTCATCTCCCAGCGCCGCTCGCGCTCGCCGAGACCGACCAGCTCGGTCCTCGTGACTTGTTCGGCCGGTTCGCCCGGCGCGCGCTCGGCGAGCCGTTCGGCCGCGGCGGGATGGCGGATGGCGAGGCGGACGTCGACGCCTTCGATATGGGGTCCGAGCACCTCCTTCGCCGCCGCGTTGGCGAGCAGGACGCGTCGGCCCTTGACGATCAGCAGCGGCTGATCGACGGCTCCCAGCAATTCGGAGGCATCGGGAAGGGGCGGGAGCCCCGCCGGCTCGGCGGGCTCGTCGGCGGCGACAGGGCCGTTGCCCGGTTGGGCCAGGAAAAGATGGGCGAGCGCCCCGCCCAGCAAGGCGACGAGCGCTCCGGCGAAGGGAGCCCCCATGATCAGCGCCAAAACGAGGCCGAGCATCGCCGCGGCCGCGGCCGCCAGGATTCGAGTTGTACGGTTCGCCGCCATTGCCACGGCTTTAGCGGGATAAGGCGGGCCGGGCCACCGGCCCTGATCCAGCATGGCAAGCAAGGCCTGAGCTGACGCTCTGGAAATGGCGGGGTTTCCGTGGCATCGGGGCGGCAAAGGATTCACAGGACAATATGACGCGTACCAAGCCATTTGCGGCCATCATCCTCGCGGCCGGCAAGGGAACCCGCATGAAATCGGACGTGCACAAGGTGCTGCATCCGATCGCGGGCCGGGCAATGCTGGACCATCTGATGGGGGTCGTCGACGGCCTTGCCCCCGCGCACAAGGTGGTTGTGGTGGGGAGCGGCCGCGAGCAGGTCGAGCATTTGGTCGACAGCCGGAGCGGCGAGATCGTCGTCCAGGAGCAACAGCTCGGCACCGCCCACGCGGTCCAGCAGGCGGAGGCGAAGCTCGGCGGCTTCGATGGGGATATCCTCATCCTCTACGGCGACACGCCGCTGGTCGAGGCCGAGACCATGTCGCGCATGCTCGACCGGCTGAACGCCGACGACCAGCCGGCGATCGTGGTGGTCGGCTTCCGGCCCAAGGATCCCGCCGCCTACGGTCGAATCCTCGCAGCGGCCGACGGCACCATCGAGAAGATGGTCGAATATAAGGACGCCACTCCGGAGGAACGGGCGGTCGATCTCTGCAATTCGGGCATGATGGCGGTCGGAGCGCGCGACCTGTTCCGCCTGCTCGCAAAGGTCGGCAACGACAATGCGGCCGGCGAATATTATCTTCCCGACATCGTCATGCTGGCGGCGGGCGAGGGGTGCCGCTCGGTGGTGGTCGAGGCCGAGCCCTGGGAGATGGCGGGCGTCAACAGCCGCGCCGAGCTCGCTCTGGTCGAGGCCGAATGGCAGCGCCAGCGCCGGTTGAAGGCGATGGCCGACGGCGTCACGCTGGTCGCCCCCGACACGGTCTGGTTCGCGCACGATACGATAGTGGGCCGCGACACGGTGATCGAACCCAACGTGGTGTTCGGTCCGGGCGTGAAGGTGGGCGAGCGCGTCTGCATCCACAGCTTCAGCCATATCGAGGGCGCCGCGATCGCGGACGGAGCGCAGATCGGCCCCTATGCGCGGCTGAGGCCGGGCGCCGAGATCGGCGAGAAGGCCAAGGTCGGCAATTTCGTCGAGGTGAAGAAGGCGAAGCTGGGCAGGGGCGCCAAGGCCAACCACCTCTCCTATATCGGCGATGCGGAGGTGGGCGCGGGCGCCAATATCGGCGCGGGCACCATCACCTGCAATTATGACGGCTTCTTCAAATATCCCACCGTGATCGGCGAGGGCGCCTTCATCGGCTCCAACAGCGCGCTGGTGGCGCCGGTAACGATCGGGAGCGGCGCCATTGTCGGCGCGGGATCGGTGATCACGTCGGACGTGTCCGCGGACGCCATCGCGCTCGGCCGCGGCGCGCAGGTTGAAAAGCCCGGCCGTGCGGCCCGCTTCCGGGACATGATGGCCGCGAAGAAGGCCAAGTGATATCATCCTCTGATATTGTAAACGATATCATAAAGCGATATACTTACCTGCATGCGCACCTTGATCGATATTCCTGACGAGCAAATTCGATCGCTCGATCATCTCGCTCGGGCTGACGGCCGGTCGCGTGCCGCCGTCATCCGGGAAGCGGTGGATCGCTATCTTGCCCGGCGCAGGCGCGCCGGCTTCGCCCATGACGCTTTCGGTTCGTGGGGTCCGGGCGAAGACGGACTTTCCTATCAGGAGCGGATGCGCGGCGAATGGCCCGCGTAGTTTTCGACACCAACATCCTCATCGATTACCTGCGTGGCGTCGCGGGAGCGCGCTCGGAGATCGCCTACCATCAGGGGCGGGCGATCAGCCTGGTGACATGGATGGAGGTGCTGGCAGGCGTTCCGAGTGGAGCTGAGGCCGAAACGCGCGCGTTCCTGGAGCAGTTCGACTTGATCGATATCGACGCCGCGGTTGCCGAGCAGGCGGTAGAGCTTCGCCGGAGCTGTCAGATCAAATTGCCCGATGCGATCATATGGGCTTCGGCGTTGGTTTCCGGCCGTATTTTGGTTACGCGCGATCTGAGGGCGTTTCCAAAGGGGGATCCCCGGATTCGCATCCCCTATTCAATGTAAGGCTTTCAATATGTGCGGAATCATCGGAATTGTCGGTCGCCAGGCAGTCACGGACCGGCTGATGGAGGGCCTCCGGCGGCTCGAATATCGCGGCTACGATTCGGCGGGCATGTGCACGATCCTCGACGGCCGGCTGGAGCGGCGGCGGGCGGAGGGAAAGCTCGACAACCTGGCGCGCGAGCTCGCCCGAAGCCCACTGCGGGGCACGGTCGGCATCGCCCATACG
>DATMJS010000203.1:0-7925 GCA_035553755.1 Allosphingosinicella sp. | reverse complement strand
GAAACAGCCGAACGTCTGAACCGGGTCCGCGCCAGGGGAGGCCGCATCATAGCCGTCGGCACCACTTCGCTGCGTCTGCTGGAGAGCGCGGTGGGCGAAGCGGGACGGATTGAGCCGTTCGAGGGCGACACCGCCATCTTCATCACCCCCGGCTACCGCTTTCGCGCGGTGGATGGCCTCCTCACCAATTTCCATTTGCCCCGCTCGACCTTGTTCATGCTCGTCTCGGCCCTGATGGGACGCGAAACCATGCAGGCCGCCTATGCCCACGCTATCCGCGAAGGCTACCGCTTCTATTCCTACGGGGATGCGAGTTTGCTTCTTCCCGCCCAGTGAGTAGGGGAACCGCCATGCCGGAACGACCCCGCTTCTCCTTCTCCATCTCCGCCACCGACGGCGCTGCCCGCACCGGCACCATTTCGATGCGGCGCGGCGACATCCGCACACCCGCCTTCATGCCGGTCGGCACGGCCGCGACTGTGAAGGCGATGAAGCCGGTGGACGTGCGCGCGTCCGGCGCCGATATCATCCTCGGCAACACCTATCACCTGATGCTTCGGCCTGGGGCGGAGCGGGTGGCGCGGCTCGGTGGTCTTCACGCCTTCATGGGCTGGGATCGGCTGATCCTCACCGACAGCGGCGGCTATCAGGTGATGAGCCTGTCGGAGCTCAACAAGGTTACGGAAGAAGGCGTCGCCTTCAGCAGCCACCTCGACGGCAGCCGGCACATGCTTTCGCCGGAGCGCTCGATCGAGATCCAGCGTCTGCTTGGCTCCGACATCGTGATGGCCTTCGACCAATTGGTGCCCACCACTTCAAGTGCCGAGGAGCAGGCGGCGGCAATGGAGCGCTCGATGCGCTGGGCGCGCCGGTCGCGCGACGCCTTCCTCGCGGGCGGCGGGCATGCCGAGGCGGCGGCGCAATTCGGTATCCAGCAGGGCGCTCTGGACGAAGGGCTGCGGCGCATCTCCGCCGAACGGCTGATCGAGATCGGCTTCGACGGCTATGCGGTCGGCGGGCTCGCCGTGGGGGAGGGGCAGGAGGAGATGTTCCGCGTGCTCGATTTCGCCGTGCCGATGCTGCCCGCGGACCGGCCGCGCTATTTGATGGGGGTGGGGAAGCCCGACGATATCGTCGGCGCGGTGGAGCGCGGCATCGACATGTTCGATTGCGTGCTGCCCACCCGCTCGGGCCGGACCGGCCAGGCCTTCACCGCCGAAGGGCCGATCAACATCAAGAATGCGAGGTTCGCCGAGGACCGGGAGCCGCTCGATTCCTCCTGCGGCTGCCCCGTCTGCAGGGTCTGGAGCCGCTCCTATATCCACCATCTGGTCCGCGCCGGCGAGATATTGGGCGCGATGCTGATGACCGAGCATAATATCAATTTCTATCAGCAGCTGATGGCGAACCTCCGAGCAGCAATCGCTGAGGGGAGGCTGAGGGCCTATGCTGACGGCTTCAGGGCCCGCTACGGCGGTGGAGGTAGGCCCGGCTGCAGCTGAAGGCTAGCTTCCGAAGCCCTGGCCGAGGAAGCTGGGGACCGGGCCATTCCAGGCGCCATCCTCTTCCTCGGGCTCCGGCCTTGGCTGCGCCTTGGCTTGCGGAGCGGCTGAGGGTCTTGCTTCCTCCGCGCGGCGGTGGTTGCCCTTCGGCTCCGTCCGTTCCGCCCGCGGCCTCTTCTCCCGGGTCTTGCGGGCGGGCCTTTCCTCAGCCGCCTCTTGGCTGGGCGTTTCCACGCTTCCTTCCACCGCGGCGATCTTCATGCCGGTGAGCTTCTCGATCGAGGCGATCGCGTCGGCATCGGCACTGGTGGCGAGCGTGATGGCGATGCCCGTGGCGCCCGCGCGCCCGGTTCGTCCGATGCGATGGATATAGTCGTCGGGCTGCCAGGGAACATCGAAGTTGAAGACGTGGCTGACGCCCTTGATGTCGAGCCCCCGCGCGGCGACGTCCGAAGCCACCAGGATATCGATCTGCTCGGCCTTGAAGAGGTCGAGCTCCTTGATCCGGTCCGGCTGTTCCATGTCGCCATGGATCTGGCCGGCCGCGAAGCCGCTGCGCTTCAGGCTGGTCGCCAGCTCGCGCACGGTCGTCTTGCGGTTGCAGAAGACGATCGCGTTTTTAACGTTCTCGGCGCGGAGCAGGGTCACCAGCGCGTCCTTCTTCTTGCGCGCATCGACCCGGAAGACGCGTTGGTCGATCGAGGTGTTGGCGGTCGCCGGCCGCGCCACCTCCACCGTCTTGGGGCTGGAGAGGAACTTGTCGGCCAGCTTCTTGATCGGTCCCGGCATGGTGGCCGAAAAGAGCAGCGTCTGGCGGTTGACCGGCAGCTTGGTGCAGATTTCCTCGATGTCCGGAATGAAGCCCATGTCGAGCATGCGGTCGGCCTCGTCGATGACGAGCAGGTTGCAGCCGGTCAGCAAAATCTTGCCTCGGCCGAACAGGTCCATCAGCCGCCCTGGCGTCGCGATCAGCACGTCGACGCCCTTTTCGAGCTTGGCGATCTGATCGCTCATATTGGTGCCGCCGATCAGCAGCGCCATGCTCAATTTGTGATATTTGCCGTATTTTTCGAAATTTTCGGACACTTGAGCCGCCAGCTCGCGCGTCGGCTCGAGGATCAGCGAGCGCGGCATGCGCGCTCGGCTGCGGCCCTGACCCAAAATATCGATCATCGGCAGCACGAAGGCGGCGGTCTTGCCGGTGCCGGTCTGGGCTATGCCGATAAGATCGCGGCCCATCAGCACCGAGGGGATCGCCTGTCGCTGAATGGGGGTGGGCTCGTCATAGCCCGACTCGCCTATGGAGCGGAGCAATTCGTCTGAAAGGCCGAGATCGGCGAAGGTCATGCTTGTTCCGGAAGTTGCGCCCGAGGCTGCGTCGCCTCGCGGCTTGTGCCCAAGGTCAGGTGATTGTCAACCCGAAGCTCAGTCCTTGAGCACCGGGCGAAGCGAGCGGAAACGCTCGATCTCACAATGCCCCCCGACGCGGGAGCGGATCGCATCGCGATCGGCGCAGATCATCCCGTCGCTGGCTGGGCTGATGTAGAAGCCTTGATAATAATCGAGCGCGGGGCAGCTCTTTTCAAGCTTTGCGCGGATACGGCTATGGTCGCGCAGCACCAGGTCGACGCTGTTGCGGCCGAGCAAAGTCGCGCCCGCGATGGCGCGCGCGGGCAGGCACTCCGGCCCCTTTTCTTCCTTCCATTCGATCGGCTTGGCGGCAGGCGCGTGAGGCGCCGGCTGAGCCGGGACACGGACGATGATCTGCTGGCGGACGCTGATCTGCGCATATTGCACGGGCTCGGGCACCGCCTCGCTTTGCGACGCGCCGCTCAAGGTCATCAGCAGCAATGCCGCGCCCCAGAAGATCATGGGAGAAAATCCATTCGGAGCCTGCATCGGCTCCAGCGATTGAACATGCGATTAATTTGCCCCACCCCGATAGGAAGCTTATATCCATGGGCAGCATCATGGCCAATCCTCCCTCACCCCAATTGCTGGAAAGGCTGGCGGCGCGGCTGGGGCCGAAGGGCTATACGGACGATCCCGACACTATGGCGCCCTGGCTGACCGACTGGCGCCGCCGCTACCAGGGAGCCGCTGCAGCCATGCTCTCTCCCGCGACGCCGGCAGAAGTGGTGGATATCGTCCGGCTCTGCGCCGACGCGCGGGTGCCGATCGTACCGCAAGGCGGCAATACCTCGATGGTCGCGGGTGCGACGCCCGGCGAGGCCGGGGACTCACTGCTTCTCTCGATGCGGCGGATGAAAACCGTCCGGTCGATGTCCCCCGAAGGCGCGGTGTGCGAAGCAGGGGTAGTGCTCGCCGACCTGCACGATGCGGCGGCAAAGGCGGGGAGGCGCTTTCCGCTTACTCTCGGCGCTAAGGGGTCGGCCACCGTGGGCGGGCTCATTTCGACCAATGCGGGCGGCACCCAGGTGCTCCGTTTCGGCACGATGCGCGGGTTGGTGCAGGGCATCGAGGCAGTGCTCCCCGATGGCAGCTTGTTCGAGGGGCTGGCGCCGCTCAAAAAGGACAATCGAGGCTACGATCTTCGGCAGCTGCTGATCGGGGCGGAAGGCACGCTCGGGATCGTCACCGCCGCCAACCTCAAGCTCGTCCCGGCGATCGGCTCCCGCGCCGTCGCCTGGGTCGGCCTTGCGACCGCCGAGAATGCGCTGAGCCTGCTGCGCCTGCTGGAGGAGCGCACGGGGGAGGCGGTTGAAAGCTTCGAGCTGGTGCCGAAGATCGCGCTCGATCTGGTGCTGGCGCACGTCCCCGGCACCCGGCCGCCGTTCGAGGGCAGCCATGACTGGCACGTGCTGATAGAAGCGACCGCGCCGAAGGACGAACCGGAGCCGGACGAACGGTTGAGCGAAGTGCTGGCCGCCGCGCTGGAAGCGGGGCTGGCGGAGGATGCTGTGGTCGCCGCCAGCGAGGCGCAGGCGGAAGGATTCTGGCGGATCCGCGACAGCATATCCGAGGCTGAGCAGAAGGGCGGGCCCAATGCCAAGCACGACGTGTCGGTGGAGGTCAGCGCCATGCCCCGCTTCATCGACGAGGCCACGGCCGCGGTCGAAGCTCGCTTCCCGGGCACAAGCGTGATCGCCTTCGGCCATCTCGGCGACGGTAACGTGCACTTCAACGTGCAAGGGCCGGACGGGGTCGGGCGAGAATGGCTGCAGGGGGAGGCAATGGCGGTCACCGCGCTTGTCCATGATCTGGTGACCGCCGCCGGCGGCTCGATTTCGGCCGAGCATGGTATCGGCCAGGTACGGCTCGGGGAACTCGCGCGCCTTGGCGATCCGGCGCGGCTTGGTGCCATGCGGGCTATCAAGCGGGCGCTCGACCCCTTGGGAATAATGAACCCCGGCAAGCTCGTCCCGCCCTTCGATCCGGCTCAGGAGAGCCTTGCCTAAACGAGCCTTCGCCCATAGACGGTGCGCTGAACTTTAAGGCGGTTCGCAAAGCCGCCGCGACCAGAACCTTACGGAGACCCATGATGGCGAGCCAGCCGCCGGCCAATCAGTTGCCGCTTTTGTACAACGACCTCCTGGCGCTTTCGAGCGTCGACCATGCCGGGTGGAAGACACGGCCCAGCCGGGAGGCGCCTTTCCTCGCCAATGTCCACGCGGTCCCCATCGTGATCGACGAATTCGTCTCCGCGCAGCGCTTCTATCCGATCGTCTTCTCGCTTGGCGACAATCCGGTGCCGCTGGCGCTGATGGGGCTCAACGAGGGCGTCAACGTGTTCGTGGACGACAAGGGCGTGCTGCTCAACCCGGCCTATGTCCCGGCCTATCTGCGCCGCTACCCCTTCATCCTGGCGCGCCTGCAGCAGGACAGCGACAATCTGTCGCTCTGCTTCGACCCGACCAGCGGCCTGGTCGGCGACTTCGACGAGGGCAACGCTCTGTTCGACGGCGACAAGCCGAGCGAGGCCACCGAGGGCATCCTCAAATTCTGCGAGGAGTTCGAAATGGCGGCCCAGCGCACCAACGCCTTCATGGAGGAGCTCGGCAAGAGCGACCTACTGATGGACGGCGAGCTCGCCATCCAGCTGGGCGGCCAGGACCAGCCCTTCATCTATCGCGGCTTCAAGATGGTCGACGAGGCCAAATTCCGGGAACTGCGCGGGGACGAGCTCCGGAAGTTCAACCAGAACGGTATGCTGCCGCTTATCATGGCGCACCTCTTCTCGCTGCCGCTGGCGCAGGAAATCTTCCTCCGCCAGATGGAGCAAGGCAAAGGTCCGCAGCCGCTTCCCGTCCAGCAGGCGGCGGAGACGGTGACCGCCTGATGGCGAGCGCGGCCGACCCGCTCGGCCAGTCGGCGATGCGCTATTCGCGCGTCGCCATGTGGTTCCACTGGATTCTCGCCGCGCTCATTGTCGCCAACCTCTTCCTGGGCCTTTTCCACGAGGATTTCGGCCGGGCGGCTACGCCGTGGATGATGTTCTACCACAAGGCCACGGGCATCACGATCCTGGCGCTGAGCCTCGCCCGTTTGCTGTGGCGGCTGGGGCACCGGCCGCCGCCCTTCGACCAGGCGCTTCGGCCCTGGGAGGCGTTGCTCGCCCGAATTACCCATTGGCTTTTCTACGTGCTGATGATCGCCATCCCGCTGACCGGCTGGATGCTGTCCTCCTCGAGCGGGCGCACGACAAATTATTTCGGCCTGTTCGAGATCGGCTTGCTCCCCGTCTCCCGCTCAGACGCCGCGCATGATCTGTTCGAGGAGCTGCACGAGATACTCGGCAAGCTGATGATCGGGCTCATCCTGCTCCACCTCGCGGGCGCGCTCAAACATCATCTGCAGGGCCACCGGCACCTGATCGGCCGCATGGGCCCCTGGCTCTACCGGCAACGATAAGGACGAGCCAACGTGCCGCTCGCGTCCTTGAAAAAGGGCGGAGGCGTATTTATCTTATTGAAGATACGTCGTTGTTTCCCCCTTTCAACGGCGTGTTACGTCCCTTCGGGACGTTCCTCCCTGAACCTTGGCCAGCTCGTGCTCCCGCGCGAGCTGGTCTTTTTTATTCCGCGGCGATCGGCAGGCCCGAACCGGTCGCGCGTTCGGCCAGTGCGGCGGCGATGGCGGCGATGAGCCGGGCGACGCGGTCGAAGCCGGGGCCGGGCGAGCGCAGGTCGTCCGCCAGATAAAGCGAGCGGTCGATTTCGAGCTGGAGCGCGTGGATGTCGGCCGCCGGGCGGCCATGGCGGCTGGTGATGTAGCCACCCGCATAAGGCGCGTTGCAGGCGGTGCTGAAGCCTTCGCGCCGCGCCGCGCCAATCGCCGCGTCGAGCAGTTCGGGCACGATCGAGGTGCCGTGGCAGTCGCCGAACACGAGCTCGGCTTCGCCGCCGCTTCGCGTGCTGCGCGGGGGCATGGAGTGGCAATCGAGCAGGATGGCGATGCCGAAGGCAGTCCGAGCCTGCCCAAGCGCCTGCTCCAGCGCTTCATGATAGGGGCGATAGACCTGATCGAGCCGGCGCCTCACCTCGTCCTGCGGCGTGCGGTGGAGCCAGATCGAGCCCGCGCCGGCGATGCGCGAGGGGATGAGGCCGAGCCCTCCGCGGGTGCGTGCGGACTGCATCACTTCGCGCGAGGGCGGCGGCGGCGCCACCGTCAGCGGGTCGATTTCCCGCTCGTCGCGGTTGAGGTCGATCTCGGCGCGGGGGCTCTTCGCGATGATCGCCGGCACGCCCGCGGCGGCGGCGCGCCAGACCAGCCGGTCGACCAGCCGGTCCTCGAGCGCCTCCAGCTTCTCGATGGGCAGGCGCGAGGCGCGCAGCAATGCGGGCGAATATTCGCGGCCGGCATGCGGCACCGACAGCACCACCGGCGATGCCGGCATATCCGGCCCGATACGGACAAAAGGCGGTTCTGAAGGGGATTGGGACATCAGGCGGTAAGAAGGTTAAGCGGCCAAGTTGTTCCGGGCAATGGGGAATAAAGTTGAGCCGTGGCGCGGGCGCCGCGGGGGGCGCTGTGACTGGAAAATGTTAATCGCTTTGCGCTAAGCACGACGGCCGAGGGCGCAAAAGCCGCCGAAGAGCGTTCAGGAGCGATGACCAGGATCCTATTGGCCGAAGACGACGATTCGATGCGCCTTTACCTGACGAGGGCGCTGGAGCGGGTTGGCTATGAAGTCACGGCCGTGGACCGCGGCACGGCGGCGATCCCGCTGATCGAGACGGAGAGCTTCGACCTCCTGCTAACCGATATCGTCATGCCCGAGATGGACGGCATAGAGCTTGCCCAGCAGGCGGCGGTGATCGCTCCCGACATGCGGGTGATGTTCATCACCGGCTTCGCCGCCGTGGCGCTCAAAGCCAGCAAGGCCGCGCCGACCGCCAAGGTGCTGTCGAAGCCCTTCCACCTCAAGGACCTCGTCGCCGAGGTCGACCGTCTGTTCCAGTC
>DATMJS010000202.1:0-15611 GCA_035553755.1 Allosphingosinicella sp. | reverse complement strand
AAGCCAGTCGCGCAGGAACGGCTCGGCCGTCTCCCACATGTTGATGTCGGGATCGAGCGCGGTGGCGACGCCTTCCTCCATCACCATCGTCTTCTGCAGCAGCAGCAGGTGGGGCTGGGTCGGCATGTCGAAGTCGCGGGTGATGGTGAACAGGCCGTCGAGCATCTGTCCGACCGATATGTCCTTGACCGGAAGGCCGCGGATCGGCTCGCCGACCGCGCGGAGCGCGGTCGCGAATTCCTCGATATCGTGGTGCGGCGGCACATATTGCGCTTCGAAATGGATTTCGGCGACCCGGCGGTAATTGCCGGTGATGAGGCCGTAGAGGATCTCCGCCAGCCACAGCCGAGCCTGCCGGTCGATCCGTCCCATGATGCCGAAATCGATCGCCGCGAGCCGGCCGTCGGGAAGAGCGAACAGATTCCCCTGGTGGAGGTCGGCGTGGAAGAAGCCGTCGACCACCGCCTGGCGCAGGAAAGCGCGGACCAGCGTCGCCGCCAGCGCCTTCAGGTCGTGGCCGGCCTCGACCAGCGCCTGGCGGTCGGTGAGCTTGATGCCGTCGATCCACTCCATCGTCATCACCCGGCGGGCCGAGCGGCTCCAGTCGATCTCGGGCACGAAGAAGCCGCTTTCGGCGACCATGCTCTCGCGCAGCTCGGAGGCGGAGGCGGCCTCGCGCCGGAGGTCCAGCTCGCGCATCGTCCACTGGCGGAAATGGGCGATGACGAGGCGCGGGCGGAGGCGCGCCGCTTCTCCGCCCATGCTTTCGACCTGCGCCGCCGCCCATTCATAGGTGTCGAGCGCCTTGGCGAACTCCTCCTCGATGCCGGGGCGGAGCACTTTCACCGCGCAGAGACGGCCGTCGGTGGTGACCGCGCGGTGGACCTGAGCGATCGAGGCGGCGCCGACCGGCTCAGGGTCGAATTCGGAGAAAAATCGTTCGAGCGGCCCTTCGAGCGCCGTCTCGATGCTCCTCTTGATCTGGTCGAACGGCGCCGGCGGCAGGCGGTCCTGGAGAAGCTGGAGGTTCCTGGCGGCTTCGTGGCCCACCAGGTCGGGTCGCGTGGCGAGCGCCTGCCCGAATTTGATCGCGGCTGGGCCGATCGCCTGAAAAGCCTCGGCATAGGTGGGCTGCCTCGGCACGCGCGCGCCGAAACGGGCGATCTTCGCAAGCCGCCGCACCGGCGCTGGCGTCAGCGGGTCGCGCTCGATGCCGCGCAGCGCCCCGTGCCGCGCCAGCACCCGGCCCCACTTCAGAAGCCGCCAGATATGGACTGCCGGAGCGGTCAAACTTTCCAGCCGCTGTGGATGGCGATCGCGCCGCCGAGGATCGGCTCCACCGAGACCCGAGCGAAGCCGGCCTTCTCGATCATCGCGGCGAAGCCCGGCATGTCGGGGAAGCGGCGGATCGATTCGATCAGGTAGCGATAGCTGTCCTCGTCGCGCGCGACCGCCTTGCCGATCCGCGGCACGACGCGGTGGCTGTAGACATCGTACAATTCGCGGAAGCCCGGCCAGGTCGAGGTCGAGAATTCGAGGCAGAAGAAGCGGCCGCCGAGGCGGAGCACCCGGTGCGCTTCGGTGAGCGCCTTGTCGATATGAGTCACGTTGCGGATGCCGAAAGCGATGGTGTAGGCGTCGAACGTCGCATCGGGGAAGCTCAGCGCCTCGGCATTCTCCTCCGCCCAAATGAGGCCTTCGATTCCTTGCCGCCTTGCGCGCTCAATGCCGACGGCCAGCATCTCGTCGTTGATGTCGGCGACGGTGATCTCCGCGCCTGAGGACGCCATGCGGAAGGCGATGTCGCCGGTGCCGCCCGCCATGTCGAGTATCTTCTCGCCCCGACGCGGGCGGACCCGGCGGACGAACTGGTTCTTCCAGTGCCGGTGCATGCCGGCCGACATGAGGTCGTTCATCAGGTCGTAGCGCGAGGCGACGTTCGAGAAGACTCGCCCGACGCGGCGGGTCTTCTCGTCGGGCGCGACCTCTTCATAGCCGAAAGAAACCTTGTCCATGGCGCGTGCCTCTAGCAGGGGAAGGGGGAATATGAACAGGAAGAACCATGCCTGAGCTGCCCGAAGTCGAAACCACGGTGCGCGGACTGGCTCCGGTGCTGGAAGGGCGGCGGCTGGCCGTGGTGGAGGCGAGGCGCGCCGATCTTCGCCGCGCCTTCCCGCCGGACCTTCGCCAGCGGCTCACCGAAGCGCGCGTGACCGCGCTCGGACGCCGCGCCAAATATGGCCTGATCGGCACCGACCGCGGCGACACGCTCATCTTCCATCTCGGCATGTCGGGCCGCTGGCGGATCGATCCCGCCGAGATCGGCGCGCACGACCATTTTCTCCTCGAGACGGAGGAGGGGAGACGGCTGGCGCTCAACGATCCGCGCCGCTTCGGCTCGCTCGACCTCGTCCTGACCGAGGACATCGGCGGTTATGATCCGTTCGTCCGAATGGGGCCGGAGCCGCTCGGAGACGGCTTTTCGGCCGCCTATCTTGCCGAGGCGCTGAAGGGCCGTTCGGCGCCGATCAAGGCGCTGCTGCTCGACCAACGCGTGGTGGCGGGGCTAGGCAACATCTATGTCTGCGAGGCGCTCCACCTGGCCGGCATCGCGCCCGGCCGCGCAGGCGGCAGGATAGCGAAGCCGCGACTCGCCGCGTTGGTCGAGGGGGTGAAGGCCGTGCTCACCGCGGCCATCGAGGCGGGCGGCTCGTCGCTTCGCGATTATGCCCGCCCCGATGGGGAGCTCGGCTATTTTTCGAAGCAATGGCGGGTCTATGGACGCGAAGGCGAAGCCTGCCATTGCGGGGCGCCGATTCGCCGCCGGACCGAGGGCGGCCGCTCGACCTTTTATTGCGCCGTCTGCCAGCGCTAGGCGGTTGACCGTGGAACGCTTCGCGCGTAGAGAGCGCGCCTGACCGGTGCGGGCCTTGGTTTCCGCGCCGTTTTCTTTTCATCATACGAGGCAGTTAGAAGATGGCGAATACGCCGCAGGCAAAGAAACGCATCCGCCGCAACGCCCGCCGCGCCGAGATCAACGGCGCGCGCGTCAGCCGCATCCGCACGTTCGTCAAGCAGCTCGAGAGCGCGCTGGCCGCCGGCGACAAGGATCAGGCCCGCGCCGCGATCGCCAAGGTGCAGCCGGAGCTCGCCCGCGGCGTCGCCAAGGGCGTCGTCCACAAGAATACCGCCGCGCGCAAATTGTCGCGCCTGACCAAGCGTATCGCCGCTCTCGGCTGAGCGCTCCTTAAAAGTCAGAAGCTTAGGCCCGCCGGTTAATTCCGGCGGGTTTTTTGCTGCGAAAATGCGACGAACGGAGAAGTCCAGCTTTTCCCGCGATTCGCGCCATTATTGCACTTCCGTTACAGCGGCCGGGGTAACATAAATTACTGGAATTTGCGGGCTTTTGCAGCCCTTGCGGCGATTTTGGCGGGATTCCATGTCAACGGCTTTATTTCACTAACATGTCGTTTTTGGCCCTTGATCGAGGCCTCGTTCGACCGCAAAAAACACGTCTCCGGCGGGGCGAATCTCCCCAATGGAGCGCAACACAGCATAACGATACTGAATCGGCGGCGCCGGGGGGTGCTTCGCCGTGAGGGGGACCGTTTGCTCATAAAATAGCCGCGAGGGTAGCGGTGGCAGGATTTTGAGGGGGTGCTCGCGCGTGGACCAGACGCCAGCCAGAAGCGAAGCTTTGACCAGGGGAGCGGCCGATCCGGTCGCAAAGGCCTGGGAGCAGATACGTACCGGCCTTAGACGCGATTGCGGCGCCCGCACCTTCGACGGCTGGCTTCGCCCGATCACGCTCGGCGGCTTCGATGCCGACAGCGGCGTGCTCAGCCTCGAGCTTCCCTCGCAGTTCATGGCCGACTGGGTCCGCACCCATTTCGCCGAGCGGCTCGCGCTCGCCTGGCGCCCGGCGCTGCCGGGGCTGCGGCAGGTGGCGATCGGAGTCGGCGCCGGCGCTCCCCGCACTGCGGCCGAAATCCCGGCGGCGGCGGCGGCGCTCGAAGAACCGGCCGAGAGCAAGGGCGGGCTCTACGCCGCCCAGCTCGAGCCGCGCTACCGCTTCGACAGCTTCGTCGTGGGCAAGGCCAACGAAGTCGCCTTCAACGCCGCCCGAACGCTCGCCACCGCCGACAACGTCGCCTTCAACCCGCTCTTCCTCCACGGCGGCACCGGGCGCGGCAAGACCCATCTCCTGCACGCGATCGGCCACGAGTTCCGCGCGCGCCGCCCCGGCGCCAGGATCATCTACATGTCGGCCGAGAAGTTCATGGTCGAGTTCGTCGCCGCCCTGCGCGCCAACGAGACCATCCAGTTCAAGCAGCAGCTGCGCTCGGCCGACCTCCTCATGATCGACGACGTGCAGTTCATCGCCGGCAAGGAATCGACCCAGGAAGAATTCTTCCACACGATGAACGAGATTATCTCGGCCGGCCGCCGCCTCGTCATCAGCTCCGACCGCGCGCCGCAGGACCTCGACGGCATCGAGCCGCGCATCCTTTCGCGCCTCAGCTGGGGCCTCGTCGCCGACATCAACCAGGCGGATCTCGAGCTTCGCCTCAACATCATCCACAAGAAGCTCGAGGCGCTTCAGGGCGTGACGATCCCCGAGGATGTGATCATGTTCCTCGCCAAGCGGATCAGCTCCAACGTCCGCGAGCTCGAAGGCGCCCTGAACCGCATCGCCGCCTATGCGGTGATGCAGAACCGGGCGATCGACCTCGACTTCACCAACGAAGTGCTGGCCAACATCCTCCGCGCCAACCAGCGCCGGATCTCGATCGACGAAATCCAGGGCAAGGTTTCGGACCATTACCGCATCCGCAAGGCGGAGATGACCTCGGCGCGCCGGGCGCGCGAAGTCGCCCGCCCGCGCCAGGTCGCCATGTATCTTTCGAAGCAGCTGACTCCGCGCTCGCTGCCCGAGATCGGCCGGCGCTTCGGCGGCCGCGACCATACGACCGTGATCCACGCGGTGCGCCAGATCGAGAAACTGCGCGCGCTCGACGCCGAGCTCGACGCCGACATCCGGCTGCTGACGCGCCAGCTAGAAAGCTAGAGCTAGAAGAAGCGGGGCCCGAAAGGGCAAAGGGGAGGGGAGAGGCGCGCGAGTGCCTCTCCCCTTTATCGGTTCCACCCATGAAAAAGGGAGAGGCGTCGCCGCCTCTCCCTCCTTTGCTTTCACCCGGCTCAAACTACCACTTTGAGCCGATCTCTTTAGCGGCTCCGCGGGGGCGGCGGCACGGTGATCCGAACGGTTTCGCCCGAGCGGCCGGGGAAGCCCTGGAACATCGCTTCGACCAGGTTCGGCACCAGGGTCTGCAGCTCGTCGGTCCGCGAGCGCGCCTTGGCCGTGCCCTCGAACACCGACTGGCCGTCGGCGGCCCGCTTGATGTCGAGGTCGAGGAAGCTCGTATAGACGGTGTAGCTGCGGATATCGTCGTAGCCGTAGCCGTAGGGCGAGTACCAGAACGGGTCCTCCCAGCCATAATAGAAGGGCGAGCGCGAGCGGCCGTAATAGCCGAAGCGCGAATAATAAGGCCGGTAGAAGGGATCGTAGAACGGATCCCGGGAGAAACGGCTCCGGTAGAAAGGATCCCGGAAGAAGGGATCGCGCGAGAAGGCGCTGTAGCCGTAGGGATAGCCGAAGCGGCTGTAGGCGCCCGGACGGGCCACCGCCTCGGTCTTGCCCTCGTCGACGCCGTAATCGAGCGTGACGATCAGGGTCGCGCCCTGGCCGTTCGGCGCTTCGCTATAGCCCTGCGCGATCAGGTGACGGCGCACCAGATCGGCGTAGCGCGAGAATTCAAGGCTGCCTCGGTCCATCGGATCGGCGGACTGGATGATGAAGCTCTGCCCCTGCGGCGCAGGCATGGCCTGGAAGCGGGAGACCTGAGCGGGAAAGCCGGTGGTGCAGGCGCCGAGCGCGAGCATAGCCGCCGGTACGACAAGCTTTATGAGTGTCTTGGAAACGGACATCGGACCCATCCCTTCAGGGAAAGCATAATGTGGAGGATATACAACAACTTGGCCGTATGGCAAAGTCGCTGAACGGTGGCTGAAGGACGGCGGGCCGAAAGCGCGTCTTATTCGCGCGTCAATCCAAGGGCTTGATAGGCGCCGAGCAGGGTCGGACGGGCCGCGGCGGCGGCGCGCTCCGAACCGCGTGCGAGGATATGGTCGATCTCGGCCGGATCGGCTCTAAGCTCTTCGAGTCGCGCCCTGACCGGCCGAAGCGTCTCCACCAGCAACTCGGCAAGCGCAGGCTTGAAGGCCCCGAAGCCCTGTCCGGCAAACTCGGCCAGCACGTCGGCGGGCTCCCCGCCGGCCAGCGCCGCATGGATGGCGAGGAGGTTTCTCGCCTCGGGCCGCCCTTCGAGCGCGTCCCAGCTGTCGGGCAGCGGCTCCGCGTCCGTCTTCGCCTTGCGGATCTTCTGCGCGATCGTGTCGCTGTCGTCGGTGAGGTTGATCCGGCTCATGTCCGAAGGGTCCGACTTGGACATCTTGGCGCTGCCGTCGCGCAGGCTCATGATCCGGGCTGCATTCCTGCCGATCAGCGGCTCGGGCAGGGTGAACAGCTCCACGCCGTAATCGGTGTTGAACTTGGTCGCGATGTCGCGGATCAGCTCGATATGCTGCTTCTGGTCCTCGCCGACCGGAACGTGGGTGGCCTGGTAGAGCAAAACGTCGGCAGCCTGCAGCACCGGATAGGCGTAGAGGCCGACCGAGGCGCCCTCGCGGTTCTTGCCGGACTTCTCCTTGAACTGCGTCATCCGGTTGAGCCAGCCGATCCGGGCGGTGCAGTTCAATATCCAGGCCATTTCCGGATGGGCGGGGACTCGGGCCTGGTTGAACAGGGTCGCGCGCTCAGGATCGATCCCGCAGGCGATCAGGGCCGCCGCCATCTCGCGTATGTTGGCGGCGAGCTCGGCCGGGTCGTTTTGAACGGTGATCGCGTGGAGGTCCGCGAGGAAGATCAGGCATTCGGCCTCGTGCTGCATCTTCACCCAGCGGACGATCGCGCCGAGATAATTGCCGAGGTGGAGGTTGCCGGTCGGCTGGATGCCCGAAACTATTCTCATGACGCCTCGACCTTCTTCTTCCGGAGCAGGATCAGGATATCGTCGCGATTGACGCCTCCGATGATCCAGGCAACCGCGAAGTAGACGAGCCCGCCAGTGCCGACCAGCGCGCCCAGGCCAAGCAGGCGGTCGCTGGTCGAGCCTGCGAAGCGGTCCCCCAGGAAGCCCTGCACCGCCCACAGCGCCGCGCCCATGGCCGCGCCGGCCAGGAGCTGCCGCGCCAGCCGGGAGGCGAGCCAGCCCGGCATGCGGAAATGCCCGCGCGCCTGGAGCAGGCCGGCGAGCAGCAGCGCATTGGCCCAGGCTCCGATCGCGGTGGAGAGAGGAAGGGCGACGATGCCGAGGCGGGGGACGAGGATGAAGTTGAGGAGGACGCTGCCGATCAGGGTGGCGACGGCGATCGCCACCGGCGTCTTCATGTCGCGGCGCGCGTAGAAGCCCGGAGCGAGGATTTTGATGAGGACGTAGGCGGGGAGGCCGAGCACCAGCGTCGCCAGCACAGCGCCCGTGATGCTCGCGTCTTCCTCGGTGAAGCGGCCGCCTTCGAAGAGCACCGTGGCGATCGGGCCGGCGGTGACCGCGAGCGCGACGGCGGCGGGGATGGTGAGCAACATTCCGAGCTCGATCGCCTGGGCCTGGACCCGGCCCGCGCCGGCCTCGTCCGAACGGCCGATGGCTCGGCTTACCGCGGGGAGGATGGCGACCCCCAGCGCCGAGCCGATGAGGGCCAGCGGGAGCTGGTTCAGGCGGTCGGCCTGACCGAGGATGAGCAGCGATCCTTCCGGAAGGCGAGTGGCGAAATAAGCGTAGAAGAACTGGCTGATATAGTAGGTGCCGCCGGCGAGCGTAGCGGGCAGGACGAGCGTGAAGAGCTCTCGAACGCCCGGCGTCAGGCGCGGAGCGCGGAGCCTGAGGAGAATGCCGGCGCGGACCATGTTCGCCCATGTGATGCCGAGCTGGGCGACGCCGCCCGCAACCACGGACCAGCACATGGCGCGCACGGTGGGTTCGCCGCCTTCGGGCACCAGGATCAACGCGATCACGAGCGCGACGTTGAGGAGCGCGGGCGCGAAGGCGGCGGCGGCGAAGCGCCCGAGCGAATTCAGCACGCCCGACACGAGGGACAGCAGGCAAATGAAAATCAGGTAGGGCATGGTGATGCGCGTCATCGCCACGGCGAAGTCGGTCTTGGCCTGGCTCTGCCCCCATTCGTCGGGAACGATCAGCCCTATGAAAAAGGGCATGAAGACCATGAATATCGCTGTGATCGCCATCAGCAGCGGCAGGAATACGGCCAGCACCTCCTCGGCGAAGCGCCGTGCTCCCGCCGTGTCGCCGTCGTCTTTCAGCCTCTGGCTGAAGAGCGGGACGAAGCCGGCGGAGAAGGCGCCCTCGCCGAACAGGCGGCGGAACAGGTTGGGGATGAGAAAGGCGAGCGTGAATACGTCCGCGGCGGCAGAAGCGCCCAGCACGCGCGCGACCACCATTTCGCGCACGAACCCGAGCACGCGCGAGACCATCGTGAGCCCGCCGATCGAGCCCAGCGCCGCGTAGAGGTTCATGCCCTTGTTCTGCCCGGCGATGGTGTCCGGCGGCGGACCGGCGAGGCCGGGTGACGCCGCCGTGGGCGTGTAGCCGGACTCCTCCGCCTGCCCCGGGGAAGCGTCCCGGTCGTCGCCGGTGGGCTTCCCGGTCACGCCTGGCCGGTGACCTCGGGCGCCTGTCCTTCGCCCAGTTCCGCCTGCGCCTGCGCGGCGCGCTGCATGTAGAGTGCCCCGAAATCGATCGGGTCGAGCAGCAGCGGCGGAAAGCCGCCGTCCTGCACCACGTCGGCGATGACCCGCCGGGCGAAGGGGAAAAGCAGCCGCGGCGCTTCCGCAAGCAGGAAGGGCTGGATCTGCTCCTCGGGTATGTTGCGCAGGCCGAACAGGCCGCCATAGAGGAGGTCCACCCGGAAGGCGGTGCCCTGGTCTGCGTTCGCATGAATGTCGATCTTCAGCGCGACTTCGTAGACATCTTCGCCCAGCTGCTGCGAACCGATGTTGAACTGGACGTCGATCCGGGGCTGGCCCTGCCACTGGTAAACGGCCGGGGAGCTCGGATTTTCGAAGGAAAGATCCTTCACATATTGCGAAATGATGCCCGCCTGCGGCAGGCTGTCCTCGCCATTGCCCGGCTGCTCGCCAATGTCGCCGATGCCCTGTTCTTCGGCCATGTTAGTAAAACCCTTCAGATGATGTGGAGAGTGGCGGCCCGGAAGGACGCTACCATGCCGCGGGCGGGTAGCAGGAGCGCCGCCCGCACGCAACAATGGTCGGCCTCCGAACGTTAAGCTCAGGCCCATTTGAAACATTGTTCCTACGCGCCTATGTAGGGATGGAATTTCATCGGAGTTTGGTTGGTGACGGTCGAGATTGTTCTGCTTGCGATGGTGGCTGTATTCGTCGGCCTCAGGCTCTATGCCGTGCTCGGCCGCCGCACCGGCCATGAGCAGCAGCCCGTCACCCGTCCCGAAACCGTTCCAGGCGCCGAAGCTCCGAAGCCGGTGGCCGACGCCGCGCCGGAGCGTCCGGAAGCCGGCGGCCTCGTTTACGAGGATGCGGCCGCGAGCGGCATCCGCGCCATAGTCGCGGCCGATCCGAGCTTTGACGTCGCCCGCTTCCTTGAAGGAGCCCAGGCCGCCTACCGGATGATTCTCGAAGCCTTCTGGAGGGGCGATAAGGAGGAGCTCGCCTATCTCACCGGCGATGAAGTGCGTGCCTCCTTCAACGAAGCCATCGACGAGCGCGAGGCCGCAGGGCACAAGCTCGACAACCGCCTGATCGCGATCGAGCGCGCGGTGATCGAGGATGCGCGCCTCGACGGCCGCACCGCCACCATCGAGGTCCGCTTCGATGCCGATATCGCCGCCATCACTCGCGACGAGCAGGGCGAGGTGGTCGCCGGCTCGATGAGCGATGCGATCCAGACCCACGACGTCTGGACCTTCCGGCGCACGCTCGGAAGCGACGATCCGAACTGGCTGCTCGTCGAAACCGACGCCGCCGCCTGATCCCGGCCTTTCCTTCCAGTCGAGCGGCGGGCTATGCCTGCGGAATGATAGCATTCGACTCGATCCGCAGGCTACCGGCATTCCTTCTCGTCGCGGCGGCGCTCGCTCTTGCGGGCTGCGTCCCCAAAGTGGTCACCCCGCCTGTCCAGGAGCCGCAGAAACCGCCTGCCCAGGCGCAGCCGCACAATGCGGTGCTGGCCGGCGTGCGGGCAGGCCCCGCGATTGCGAGCCTGCCGATCACCGAAGCCCAGGCGGCGGCGGCGCTCGGCGCCTTCAGGATCAGCTGTCCCTCGGTTCAGCGCCGCACCGACGCCTCGGGGCTTACCCGCGGCGCCGACTGGGCTCCCGCCTGCGCCGCAGCCGCCGCCTGGCCGCAGGGCAATGCGCTTTCCTTCTTCACCACCCATTTCGAAACGGCGGCGGTCAAGGGCGATGCGCATGCGACCGGCTATTACGAGCCGCAGATCCGCGGATCGCGCACCCGCCAGCCGGGCTATGTGCCGATCTACCGCAAGCCCCCCGATCTACTGGAGACCAACCCCCTTACCGGCGCCAGGGGCCGCGGCCGCCTCAACGAGAATGGCGAATTCGTCCTTTACTACGATCGTGCCGAGATCGAGGACGGCGCGCTCGAGGGCAAGGGGCTGGAGCTCGCCTGGGCGGCCGATCCGGTGGAATTCTTTTTCCTCCAGATCCAGGGCTCGGGACGCGTTCTCTTCCCCGACGGCAGCGTCATGCGGATCGGCTATGCGAACCAGAATGGCCGTGAATATGTCGCCATCGGCAGGATCATGCGCGACCGCGGCATTCTCCAGACGGGCGGCACCTCGATGCAGCATATCGTCGCCTGGCTGCGAGCCAATCCCGAGGAAGGCCGCGCGATCATGCGCGAGAATAAGAGCTATATCTTCTTCCAGGAGCTGACCGGGCCGGGACCGCTCGGCGCTTTGGGGCTGCCGGTCACGCCGCGCGCGACGGTCGCCGCCGATCCCAATTTCGTGCCTCTTGGCGCGCCCGTCTTCCTGTCGCTCGACCGGCCCGAGGCGAACGGCCTCTGGGTCGCCCAGGATACCGGCGGCGCAATCAAGGGCGCCAACCGCTTCGACACCTTCTGGGGGACCGGCGAGGAGGCGGCGCGGATCGCGGGCGGCATGTCGGCGCGCGGAACCGCCTACGTCCTGGTGCCCAAGGGAACGGTTGCGCGGCTCGAGGCCAATGGCCCGCCGCCTCAGCCCTGAGGAGCGCGCTCTCTGGGCCAGAGTGGTGGAAAGCGTGCGGCCGCTCCATGCGGCGGCCGCCGAAGCTGAGCCGCGTTCGTCCGAAACGGAGCCGAAGCCGGCGCCTCTTAAACCGGTCCGGAGCAAAGCCGCTCCGCCGCCGCCTCCTTCGGCCAAAGCGCAGCCCGGCACCACCCTCGACGGCAGCTGGGACCGGCGTCTCGGCTGCGGCCTCGTCCAGCCGGAGATGAGCGTCGACCTCCACGGCCATAATCTCGCAACCGCTTATGCCTTGCTCGACGAGCGGCTGGAGCGGGCGGTCGCTCAAGGAGTGCGGGTGCTTCTGCTGATCACCGGCAAGCCGCCGACGGGGGAGCCGCCCGTCGCGCGCGGCCGCATCCGCGCGGCGGTCGGCGACTGGCTCGCCGCCTCGCGCCATGCCGGCGACATCGCCGCGGTCCGCACCGCCCATCCGCGCCACGGCGGCGCCGGCGCGCTCTACATCGTCCTTCGCCGCCGCCGCGCCTGAGCATACGAAATGGTAACCTCTTCTGGTTAAGCCGCCCTTCCGGCGGTCCACGGCCCGCCGTGTGGGGGCACTTTTCGAGGCGCAGAGCTGCATGAAGTGGGCAAAGTTGCACAAAATCAGCAATTGGCTCCTGTCGTTTCTCGCGGGCCTTTCGTCCTTCATCCTCACTTTGCTGGCGCTGCTGATGCTGCGCGAGCTGCCCGAAAAAATCCTGGCGGCGCTCACGATGGGTGCCTTTGCACTCCTGATCGTCTGGATTGCCTGCGAGCGGCCGAACAGCGCGCAGGGCGGGGCGGTCTCAGCACTGATCAAGCGCCTGCTCGCGGTCGCATCGGGCGATTTCACCTCGCCCGCGCCGAGCGCGCTCAAGAAAGAGATGCCGGCGCTGGCTTCGGCGGTCGATTCGCTTTTCGAGCAGGTGCGCTCCAGCATCGAAAATGTTCAGGCGATGGCGATGTTCGATCCCGTCACCTCGCTCCCCAACCGTCTCCACTTCAAGCGCGAGGGCGAGCGCATTCTCGCGAGCCATGAGGAAGGCAAAGACGCGGCCTTGCTGTTCATCGACCTCGACGGCTTCAAGGAGGTCAACGACAATCTCGGCCATGCCCAGGGGGACCAGGTGCTTGCACTCGTCGCGGGCCGTCTGCGGGAGGTCGTGCAGGCGGAGGCGAAGCCCGAGAGCGCTGCCCATCCGATTGTCGCGCGCCTTTCGGGCGACGAATTCACTTTGCTCTTCCCGGCAGTCGCAAGCGCCGACGATGCGCGGCGCATTGCCGGCGCGGCGCTGTCGGCGCTATCGGAGCCCTTCCATGCCGGCGGCCAGACCGTGCAGATCGGCGCCTCGGTGGGCGTGGCGCTCTGGCCGTCACATGCGGCTGACCTTGCAAGTCTCATGAAGGCGGCCGACGTCGCCATGTATCACGCCAAGGGCAACGGCCGCTCGCAGGTCTGCCTCTATGACGAAACCCTCGCCGTCGCCTTCGCGCGCAAAGCAGAGACCGAAAGGGCGCTTCGCGAGGCGGTGGTGGGGGACGAGTTTTCGCTGGTCTATCAACCGCAGGTGTGCGCCCGGAGCGGCGTAGCCGTCGCGGGCGAGGCGCTGCTTCGCTGGCGCCGCCCCGGAGCAGGGCTGGTGATGCCGGCCGAATTCATCCCGATCGCGGAAGAAAGCAGCCTCATCGTCGCGATCGGCGAATGGGTGGTGGACGCGGTGGTGGAAGCGCTCGGCCGCTGGCGCGACGCCGGCATGACCCAGCGGCTCACCTTCAACGTCAGCCCCGGCCAGTTCGAGCGGCCGGGCTTCTTCGCCAGGCTGCGCGAGAAGATGCAGCGCACGGGCTCCCCGCCCTGGCTGCTGGAGCTCGAATTCACCGAAACCATGGCGATGCGCTGCAGCGACTCCGTGCTGGCGGAGTTCGCCGCGCTCCGCGCCGACGGAGTCACCCTCGCGATCGACGATTTCGGCTCGGGCTATTCCAACTTCGCCCGGATGAAGGACATGCCGATCGACCGGGTGAAGCTCGACGCCAGCCTCACCGCCGACATCGATGCTTCCGAAAGCTCGCGGACGATAGTCGCCGCGGTCATCCACCTCATCCACGGCCTCGGCATGGAAGTGGTGGCCGAAGGGGTCGAGCGGAAGGAGCAGATCGACGTGCTCCGAGCGATCGGCTGCGACGTGTTCCAGGGTCACGTCTTCGCCGAGGCCATGACCGAGGCCGAATTGTTCGAATGGATTGCCGGCCGCGGCGAAGCCGGGCTGCCGCGCAGCGCCTAGCCGAGCGCCGCGCGGACGATCCGCGCGTAGATCCGTTGCAGCGCCCTTATGTCCTCGACCGCCGCCGCCTCGTCGAGCTTGTGCATGGTGGCGTTGGGCAGGCCGAAATCGACCACCGGACAGAGCTTGATCAGGTAGCGCCCGTCGGACGTGCCGCCGCTGGTCGAAAGCTCGGGCTCGACCCCGGTTTCGGCGCGGATCGCCTCGGTGACGATGTCGTAGAGCGGCCCCGGCGGGGTCAGAAAGGCTTCGCCCGACAGCTTCGCCTCAACCGTCGCTCCCGGCGCATGCTCCTCGACGGTCCGCCGCACCAGCGCGACCAGGTCCTCGCCGCGATGCTCGTTATTGTAGCGGATGTTGAGCCGCGCCCGCGCGACTCCGGGAATGACGTTGCCCGCGGCATTGGTCGTCTCAACGTCGGTCACCTCGAGGTTCGAGGGCTGGAACGCTTCGTTGCCGTCGTCGAGATGGAGCGCGTCGAGCGCGGTCAGCACCCGCCCCAGCTTAGTGATCGGATTGTCGGCGCGGTGGGGATAGGCGACATGGCCCTGCAGGCCCGGAATGGTGATCCACATATTGACCGAGCCGCGCCGCCCGATCTTCACCGTGTCGCCGAGCCGGTCCACCGAGGTCGGCTCGCCGATCAGGATCATGTCGGGACGGATGCCGCGTTCGGCCATCCACTCCATGATTTTCGGAGTGCCGTAGGTGGCGGGGCCTTCCTCGTCCCCGGTGATGAGGAAGCTGAGCGTGCCCGGATGCCCGGCCGTGTCGGCGCAGGCGGCGACGAACGCGGCGATGCCGCCCTTCATGTCGACCGCGCCGCGGCCGTAGAGCAGGCCTCCGCGTATCTCGGGCGTGAAAGCGTCGCCGGTCCAGCCGGCACCGGCCGGAACCACGTCGAGATGTCCGGCAAAGCCGAAATGGGGTGAGCCGCTGCCGCGCGTCGCGAACAGGTTCTCTACCGGTCCGTCGGGCGCTTCGCCCAGCTTGAACCGGTGAATGGTGAAGCCGAGACGGGAGAGGGCGCCGGCCAGCACATCGAACACGGCTCCGGTCGCCGGAGTGACGCTGGGGCAGGCGATGAGGCGGGAGGCGAGCTCGACGGGATCGATTGCGATGGTCATGCCGCCCGACTAGCAAGGCCGCGGCGCCTTGCCCAGCGGAGACCCCCATGCCGAAGCTCGACCTCGACAGCATCGAACAGACCACCCGCACCGGCTATCCGATGCCTTATGCCGCCGCGATGACGCGCCGGCATTATCGCCGCCTCGCGCCCGCGGCGGGCCTCACCGATTTCGGAGCCAGCCATGTCGTGCTCGAGCCCGGCGGCATCTCCAGCCAGCGCCACTGGCACGAGGGCGAGGACGAGCTTGTCGTGATGCTCGAAGGCGAAGCGGTGCTGGTCGAGGACGAAGGCGAGACGGTGATGCGGCCCGGCGACATCGCCGCCTTTCCAAAGGGGGTTCCGAGCGGCCATCACCTCGTCAACCGGAGCGGCTCCCCTTGCATCTTCGTCGCCGTGGGCAAGCCGTCCGAAACCGACTGCCATTATCCCGACGTGGACATGCATCTCGATGCCAGGAGCGGGCGCTTCACCCGCAAGGACGGGACGCCCTATTGAGCCGGCTCCGTCATCTCATATTGCTCGATGACCCAGGGTTCCTCCTGCGCGGCCTCCAGCCATTCCTGCATCCAGGGATGGTTGAGGATCGCCTCCATATAGGCGGCGGCGAAGCGGGGGACGGGGACCGAGTAAGTGACGAAGCGGGTGACGACCGGCGCGAACATGATGTCGGCGGCGCCGAACGTCCCGAACAGATAGGGACCGCCCTTGCCGTGGCGCGCCCGCGCCTCGGCCCATAATTCGAGAATCCGGATCACTTCGCGGCGGACCTCCTCCTTCAGCTCCTTCTGCGGGAACTGCTTGCGCACGTTCATCGGG